>CAVYEU010000062.1:0-6530 GCA_963767415.1 uncultured Eubacteriales bacterium | reverse complement strand
TGCTTTTTTGTGGAATGTTTCTCCTACAACAAACTTTTTGGCAGCAGCATTATTCGGATTAGTTGGAACATTAATTTTTGTTGCATTTGGCAAAGGTTGATTATAAGTTAATGTGTATTTTCTCTGATTCAAATTCTTTATTTGAGTTATACTTGCCGAGGTACTAATTTTTTTAATGAGGCAAGTATTAACATACACTAACGGTCATTAATAATATTCTAAGATTCAGATGAGTTTTAACTCAGTCTGAATCTTAGAATATATTATCCAAGTGGACAAAAATGTTATTTTGTGACCTAGTGCAGTATAAAATTATTAAATGTTACAGACAAGAAAAGTTTTAATCTATTTAATTGATTTATCTCACTTGCACCTGAATCATAGTCAATTGCATCTATATTTACGTTTGGATATTTTCCTTTTATCTTATTAAACATACCTCTTCCAGTTATATGAATAGTATTTCCCTGAATGTAAGATCATAATATTGCTAAAGATCCTTTTGATAGTTTCCCTTTTGATAGTTCCTCAAAATATGTTATCCGCTGGTGTATGCCTTGAGCTATTGCAATATTCTTTACGTGTGGTATTTCTGATGGTGGTACTTCTGGTTTTATCGGTGCACCTATTTGTAGGAGGTAAGTGTTAAGCGTTGGTTTTTTGATTTCTCTCAGGTTACAGTGCTTTAGCGGAATAAGGTGCGAACATTTTTTAGCTAAATCAGGAATCAGATCCCATTCTTTAGATTCCTTATTGTATACACAAACGCTAGGAGTTCCGTTATCATCTGATCGAACCAAAGTCAGTGGCGTATGATCATCTCTATGACTTACATCACATAAAACTACTTTTCGGGTTCTATAATTTTCTATCATGTCACTCTTTGTAGGATTATGCCCTGCATATACAGTAATTTTTGAAAAATCAAGTAACTCTTCTCTATCTTTTTCAGAGATAGCTTTAGGAGTATGTGCTGGATATTTTCCATTTCGAATATCGGATAAGTCTTTAACCTCTTTTTGAATATGCGCATATTCTCTTGTCCAAGCAGGAGAAGTCTTTTTATTTCCGAAGATTTCACTTTCATTAAAAGATTTTTTGATTTTATCACAATCATATGAATTATCTGAAAAGATATCTATAAATGACTTATTAAATACTGTTTCAACTTCTTTTGCGGTCGCTTCCCTAGAATCATTAAGATTATTCCTAGTTTCTTTAATTTTTCTAGAAAGCATTTTTTGAAAACTTAAATCTGTACTTAATCCTGCATGAACATATAATGAATTTCCAATACTATGCGCAGCTGTTATGTGGTGGTTTTCAACATCTTTTATTATAATTCGAGGTATTATTTGAAAGCTTTCGGCTTCATGAGTACGGATATTCCATATGTTACCTATATTTTCAAAATCGAGTGCTATAAGGCTTTTAAAATACTTAGGTATGGCTCTCAACCCTTGAATAAAGTTCCACCGTTTAAAAATTTTTTTATCTCCAATTAAAGGTTTTTGCTCATGATTTCCAAATATAATAGTGACCTTATCTTTGCGTTGAATTTGAAGAGCTCGTGAGAAAAAATATGATTGTATAGAATATCTGCCTGTATTGCTTCGGCAACCATCAAGGAAATCCCCCAACATTATAATTTTTTGATTTCCCTTTGCAATGCAGTTTCCGTCTTTATCTATCATTCTAGCTAAATATAATTTATTAAGAAAGGTTTTAAGACCTCCATGAACATCTCCTTGAACAAATGTACTATCTTTGGATAAAAGGCTTCTGTTTCTAGGTAATTCGTACTCATCAACTATTTTTTTCATAAGGTTAGCTACAACTTTCTTAGTATTTTGGGTCATATCCTCTACAAATCTTATAAAATCAGTTTGATTATCGCCTTGCAATAATTCATTTTTATATTGGTTGAGGCTACTTTCTAGTGTAAGGTTATGTCCTTCATTTTTATTATTTTGATTATTTTGATTATTTTCTTGCATAAAAATCATCCTCCTATTTCAGCCAAAGTAAACTTTGACCACAACCTAAAATAACTTATTTTTTTATTGGAATTTTTTTATCGATAGAGTACTAATATTAATTGAAATATATTTCTAATTCTTATTATAATACTACTTGAACAGCTTGTAAAGGAAATCATTTACAGGTACCTGAAATATAGTCTTTTTCTGCTAGCCTCAATGCGAGTAGTGTATTTCTCTCTATGCTTTTATTATTCATAACTGTTACTTTTAAGGCTTTTGGGGATCCGATGAGGATCAATGTCTTTTTTGCTCTTGTAATACAAGTGTATAGCAAATTTCGTTGTAACATCGAATAATGCTGCATTGCAAAAGGTGCTATTACTATCTTGTACTCACTTCCTTGACTTTTATGAATAGTTATTGCATATGCTAACATAACCTCATCCATTTCTGATATGTCATATTCAATCTCATTTCCATCGAAATTTATTATAAGGGTTTTATCTTCATTATTTATATGGGTTATTCTGCCAATATCACCATTGAAAACATTCTTTTCATAGTTATTTTTGATTTGCATAATTTTATCACCAAACTTGTACATGATACCTTTGAATCTGATATAGCTTAGCGAAGGATTTAACGATTCTTGTAGCACTAAGTTTAGATTTTGACAGCCAATATCGCCTTTTTGCATTGGACATAGTATTTGTATGTCATCTAACGGATTAATTTTATATTTATTAGGAAGTCTCCTTAAACACAAATCTTTTATTAATTCTATAGCTTTCTGGCTATCCTCTTCCTTGATAAAAAAGAAATCACTTGTTATGTTGTTTTGCAGAATTGGTTGTTCTCCTTTATTTACTTTATGTGCGTTTGTTATTATCATACTGCCTTGCGCTTGTCTAAAAATATGATTTAATCTAACAATATTTACAATGTCAGAATCAATTATATCCTTTAAGACATTCCCTGCACTTACAGAAGGTAGCTGGTCTATATCTCCAACCAGTATAATAGTAGTACTATCTAACACTGCTTTTAAAAGATTATACATTAGAAGTAAATCAATCATTGAAGCTTCATCAATAATTAAGACATCGCATTCGATTGGATTTTCAGCATTCCTAACATAACCCATATTTGGTCGATATTCTAATAAACGGTGTATTGTTTTTGACTCCATCCCAGAAATCTCTGTCATCCGTTTAGCCGCTCTTCCTGTTGGAGCAGCTAATAATACCTTTGCACCAAACTCAAGGAAAACACTAATTATAGCAAGTGTAGTTGTTGTTTTACCAGTTCCAGGTCCACCGGTCAAAACCATAAATTTAGAGGTTGCAGCAATTTTTATGGCTTCAATTTGAATTTTATCATAGGTTACTTGGCAGTCTTCTTGAATTTTCTCTATTTTTTCATCTACATCCAAATCTTTATATTGGCTCTTAGAACTTATTATTCTGTGAACCCTCTGAGCAATCCCAACCTCGCTATAATAAAAATGAGGTAAGTATAAGGCTTCGTTTATATCAAAAATGATAGTATTTTCGTTGATTAATTTTTCAATTGTGTCTAATATTATGTCTTTTTTAATATCAAGTATCTTTATTGATTCATTCAATAATTGAGTTTTTGTTGCATAGCAATGACCATCATTTGACATTTCGTTTAGAACGTATACAAGTCCGCTTCTACATCTTTCAAAAGAATTCTTATCAATTCCAAGATTTTGAGCAATTATATCTGCAGTTTTAAAACCAATCCCCCATATATCATCTGCCAACTTATATGGATTTTCTTTAACAGTAGCGATGCTTTTATTTCCATATGTTTTATATATTTTAACAGCATGTGAAGTAGATACATTATACGACTGAAGAAAAAGCATAACATTTTTAATCTCTTTTTGATCATTCCAAGCAGTCTTAATCATTTTTAATTTTTTATTACCTATTCCTTCAATAATCAGTAAATCGTCTATTCTTTCTTCCATTATTTTTAGAGTGCTCTCTTTAAAATGCTTAACAATTCTCTTGGCTAATGAACCGCCAATTCCTTTAATTAAGCCACTCCCAAGGTATCTCTCTATGCCAACGATTGTAGCAGGCAGTGTTTCTTCAAACATCGAAGCAATAAACTGTCTACCGAATTTACTATCATTTTTCCATTCTCCAGTAAATTTAACGATAGAACCAATGCTTATTACCGACAAAGTACCAATAACAGTTACAAGATCAACATATCCATCTAATTTAATTTTTAAAATAGTGAAACCACTTTCTTCATTTATAAATGTGATTTTATCGACTATACCACTTAAGTAATCCATAGAGTTAACAAATCTCCTAAATATAGAAGTTATTTATTATTTTATTTAATGAATCTAATGTTGAACTAAAGTTTCTCTGGCTCTCTTCACTGTATTACAAGATGATTTTTTGGATTCTCCCACAATCTCATTAGTTGTATCCAATTTTGTTTTCTTGCTATAATATGATCCACAATGAGGCCCAAATCTTACGCTACGACCACTAATATTAGGAGTTTGTTTCTCGATTTCTCTCAGTTCGCAGTGTTCTAGCGGAATAAAGTGAGTGCATTTTTTAGTTGAATCAGGAATTGAATTCCACTCTTTAGATTCCTTATTGTATATATAAACACTAGGAGTTCCTTTAGCATCTGATTGAGCTAAAGTCAGTGGTGAAGAATAAGATTTATTACTTGTATCACACAAAACTACCTTTTGAGTCTCATAGTTCTCTATCATGCCGCTTTTTGTAGGATTATGCCCAGCATATACAGTGATTTTTGAAAAATCAAGTAACCCTTCTTTATCTTTTTCAGAGATAGTTTTAGGAGTATGTGCTAGATATCTTTCATTACTAATATCGTCTATGCTTTTCTTTTCCTTCTTTTGAATATCAGCATATTCTCTAGTCCAGGTAGGAGAAGTATCATTATTTCCAAAGATTTCACTTTCTTTAAAAGATTTTTTAATCTTATTAAGGTTACATGAATTATCTGAAAAGATATCTGTAAAGGCCTTATTAAATATTGTTTTAACTTCTTTTGCGGTTGCCTCACTGAAAGCAGTAAGATTATTTCTAGTTTCTCTAATTTTAATAGAAAGCATCTTTTGAAAACTCAAATCTTCACTTAAGCCTGCATGAACATATAATGAATTTCCAATACTATGTGCAGCCACTATATGGCAGTTTTCAACATCTTTTATTATAATCTGAGGCATTATTTGAAAACTTTTAGTTTCATGAGTACGAATTTTCCATATTTTTTTAATATTTTCAAAGTTCAATGTGATAAGACTTATAAAATACTTAGGGATAGCTCTACACTTTTGAATAATATTCCACCAATAGAACCCACTTTTTCCCTCTCCAATTAAAGGTTTTTGCTCATGATTTCCAAATATGATTGTAACCTTATCTTTAAGTTGAAATTGAAGCGCTCGTGAAAAAAAATATGATTGTATAGAATATTTGCCTTTATCTCTGCTGCTACCATCAAGAAAATCACCCAACATCACGATTTCTCGTTTCCCATTTGCAACGCAATTTCCATTTTTATCTATTATTCCAGCCAAATATAATTTAGTAAGAAAGTCTTGAAGGTCTCCGTGAATATCCCCTTGAACAAATATATTATCTTTGGATAAAAGCATTCTGTTTATAGGAAATTTGTATTCATCGACTATTTCTTTCATAAGTGTAAATACCGCTTCCTTAGTATATTGAGTCATATCCTCTATAAATTCTATAAAATCAGCTTGATTATCTCCTTGCAATAATTCATTTTTATATTGATCGAGACTGCTTTCTAGCGTAAGGTTATGTCCTTCATTTTTATTATTTTGACTCTTTTCTTGCATAAAGATAATCCTCCTATTTCAGCTAATATTGATTGAATATTATAGCTGGAATATATTTCTAATCCCTATTATATTACCACCCTAACAGTTTGTAAAGGAGAATAGTAGGATAGCCTTATAAAATTTTATAAGGCTATCCTAAATAATAGTAACAATCTTAATGTATAATTACTGTAATTTAAAGATATGTATACACTTTTGATTCAAATATCAATAGTGTATACATATCTTATTCATTTAATTTCTTTAAATATTTTTTTGGGTTAACAGGTTCTGAGTCTTTTAAAACCTCAAAATGAAGGTGTGGTTCTTCTAATGATTCAAAGTTTGCTGTATTGCCTATACAACCAATAACATCACCCTGTTTAATTATCTGATTGACTGAGACCATATTATCGCTTGCTAAATTTGCATAAACTGTTTTAAAATTACTTGTATGCTCAATTATTACACTAATCCCAAAACTCGGCGAGTTCCTGATCTCGGATATAATCCCGTCTTGCACAGCTCTTACGGGTGATCCGCGATCGGATGAAATGTCTACACCGCTATGAGTTCTCCACTCATTCAAGGTTTTGGAAAAAACTAGTTTATCTATTGAAAAGTCAAACGTCACTTTCCCAAATACAGGCATAATAAAGGAGTCTGGCTTACTTTCA
>CAVYEU010000061.1:0-13713 GCA_963767415.1 uncultured Eubacteriales bacterium | reverse complement strand
TGATGTAATGCATAAGACTGCCATACACGCCTTGTCTTCCGGAAAAGATATTATAAAGATTGGTGATATAATCGCTTCGTTATTTGGTGAGAAAGATTCATTTGCAAGTTTTATATTACAAAAGAACGGAATCAATAAGATTGATATTCTAAAGTTTATATCCCATGGTATGTCTATGGTACCTGTGCCAAAAAGTGATGAAGAGCTTAATACCCATACAGAAGACAGAGGATGGGGATAAAACTACTTTTTAAAAAAGATTTTCTTAGTAATTTTGTTGTCGTTGGTACAAAAGGCACGGAATGGGAGAAATCGATCCGTTGATTGGAAGAGATGATATTTTGCAAAGAACTATACAGGTTCTGTGCCGTCGAATTAAAAAACAACCCTGTACATGTAGGTGAGCCTGGGGTTGGTAAAACGGCTATTACTGAAGGGCTAGCAATGTTAATCTTTGAAAATAAGGTTCCAGCAAAACTAGAAGGAAATAAGATCTATTACCTTGATATGGGGGCGTTGCTTGCAGGAACTAAGTATAGGGGAGATTTTGAAGAAAGAATCAAAAAAGTTCTGGCTGAGATTGAAAAACAGGGGAAAGTAATAGTTTATATAGATGAGATTCACACAATTATTGGAGCTGGCTCAACGTCAGGTGGAGGAATGGATGCCTCAAATATTTTAAAACCAGCCCTGCAGTCAGGGAAAATCAAGTTTATTGGGTCTACTACCTATGAGGATTATAAGAAATACTTCGAAAAGGATAGAGCGTTATCAAGGAGATTTCAAAAAATCGAGGTATCCGAGCCCTCAATTGAAGATACTTACCAGATTTTACTAGGATTGAAGGAAAAATATGAGACCTTTCACAAAGTTACGTTTAGCGATTCATCCTTACATCTTGCTTGCGAACTTTCTGCAAAATACATTCAGGATAGGCATTTACCTGATAAGGCAATTGATATAATTGATGAGACTGGAGCGTTTGTGCGGCTTCAATCTGGAGACAATGAAGATATTATTGAAATAACTGATAAAAATATTGAATACACAGTTTCTATGATCGCTAAAATACCTGAGCAAAGCGTATCGGGTGATGAGACTAAAAAGCTTAAAATGCTTGATTGTGAGCTAAAAAAAGTGATATTTGGTCAAGACTCTGCTATAGACATTATAACACAAGCAATAAAGCGTTCTAGAGCTGGATTTAATGACTCAGAAAAACCGGTAGCTTCATTGCTATTTGTAGGACCAACAGGCGTTGGCAAGACAGAGCTTACAAAACAACTGGCAAAGGTATTAGGGATAAATCTCATTCGATTTGATATGAGCGAATACCAAGAAAAGCATACTGTCGCAAGGTTGATTGGCGCACCTCCTGGGTATGTTGGATATGAAGAGGGTGGACTTTTAACTGATGCGGTACGAAAAACCCCTTACAGTGTATTATTGTTGGATGAAATCGAGAAGGCACACTCTGATATTTATAATGTATTATTACAAATAATGGATTATGCAACTTTAACTGATAACACTGGTAAGAAAGCTGATTTTAGAAACTGTATTTTAATAATGACCTCAAATGCTGGTGCAAGAGAGATTGGGAGGGCATTGATAGGGTTTGAAAAGAGAATTATTGATAAAGGCGCTATAAATAAAGAGGTGGAAAGGATATTTTCACCTGAGTTTAGGAATAGGTTAGATGATATTGTTGTTTTCAATCATATAAACGAAGGTATGGCAATTCTAATTGCTAAAAAAGCAATAAAGCAGTTTGAAGAAAAGCTAACATTAAAAAACATTACACTAAATGTCACAGATATGTGTTTTAAATGGCTAGCACAGAAGGGTTTGTCTTCGATGTATGGAGCGAGGGAGATCCTAAGAATAGTACAAGAGAGAATAAAGACTTATTTTGTTGATGAAGTGCTATTTGGGGAACTATCAAATGGAGGCGTAGCAGTTTTAGATATTAAAGATGACGATATCTATATATACCGACAGAAGGAAGAGTCGTAAGATGCCAATTTATCGATTAAGTAATGATCTAGTATTTCCAAATCCAAGGGTTGCTGATGAATCCGGTATAATTGCAATTGGTGGAGACTTAAGTACAGAAAGACTACTTCTTGCTTATGCTTGTGGTATTTTCCCTTGGTATCAGAATGGAGACCCAATAATATGGTGGTCTCCAAATCCAAGGTGTGTTTTATTCCCAGGCGAATTAAAGATATCTAGGTCAATGGCAAAATTCCTTAGAAAAGAAAAATATAAAGTTACATTCGATAGAAATTTTTATGATGTTATTAATATGTGTGCTAAGTTAAGAGAGGATAATACATGGATTACAGAAGAAATAATAGCAGGATACTGTTCCTTGTATGAACTTGGATTTGCTCACTCTGTAGAAACTTGGTATGAAGGTAATCTAGTCGGAGGATTGTACGGGGTGTCCTTAGGAAAGTGTTTTTTTGGAGAATCTATGTTTTCTATCATGGATAACGCATCAAAAACAGCATTGGTTAAGCTTAATAAATTGGCTATAAAAAATAAGTTTTTGTTTATTGACTGTCAGGTCTTCTCAAAACACTTAGAGTCTTTGGGAGCGAGAAACATCAATCGAAATTTATACTTAAAATTTTTAAAAAAAGGATTAAAATCCAACACTATCCAAGGCAATTGGAAATTGGATTAGCATCTTTACTAATTCAGCATATTGGGTTTTAATTTCATTAATTGCAACTTATCTATATCCGTATTTTAATTTCATTAATTCTATGGTAATATATCCTTATAGTAGATTTACTGCAACTTATATAGTTAGCTTTGTTATAATATTATTATGTAAAAAATGGAGATGGTTAAAAGTGAATAATGATGAAATGCTACTAATTATAAAAGATATTATTGATAAAAATGCAGAGAAAATGGAAAATAAAATTGGAGAAGTAAAAACCCATATGGAAAATAAAGTTGAAGAAGTAAAAAATCATATGGGAGTTATAGCTGAATATTTAAAAAATGATATAAAAGCTATAGCAGAAGGACATGAAATATTAAATTGTAAAATTGATGAACTTAAAAATGAAATTAAAGTTATCCAGAAATATGTTATCGGAGCTGATGCAAAACTTAATGAACATGAAATTATTTTAAAAAGGGCAAAATAAAGACTTATACAGGGACAAGGGGACAGGTTCCTTGTCCCTTCTTTTAGCTAAGTCTCTTTACTAATTCAGCATGTTGGGTTTTAATCTCATTAGGTAGCCTATCCCCAAACATTTCAAAGAATTCTGCTTGCCCTTTTGCTTCTTCTTTCCAAGACTCACAGTCTATACAAAAAAGTGCATCTATTGTTTCTTTTGATAAATCTAGCCCTTCTAAATCAATATCTTCAACTATAGGTAAATATCCGATAGGGGAAGAAACAGCATCAATACTGCCTTTGCAGCGATCAAGTATCCAACGTAATATGCGGATATTCTCACCATAACCTGGCCAGATAAAGTTACCATTTTTATCAGTACGGAACCAGTTTACGTTAAATATTCTTGGCGGGTTCTTGATCTTCTTACCCATATTGAGCCAATGTGCAAAATAATCTGCCATATTATATCCACAGAATGGTAGCATAGCCATAGGATCCCGCCTTACAACGCCAACTGCTCCTGTTGCTGCCGCAGTTGTTTCTGATGCCATTGTTGCTCCTACAAATACGCCGTGTTCCCAGTTGAATGATTGATAAACAAGAGGAGCTACCTTTGCTCTACGACCTCCAAAAATTATTGCAGAAATAGGGACTCCTTTAGGATTTTCCCATTCAGGGGATATTGATGGACATTGTTTTGCTGGAGCAGTAAAACGTGAGTTTGGATGAGCACCTTTTTCATTGCTTTCTGGTGTCCATGGATTACCCTTCCAATCCAATCCGTGAGCCGGTGGTAAAGTATCAATTCCTTCCCACCAAACGTTATTATCATTAGTGAGTACTACATTTGTGAATATAGAATTACTTTGTAGCGTCTTGATCGCATTAGGATTTGTCTTCATACTTGTTCCAGGTGCTACTCCAAAAAAGCCAGCTTCTGGATTTACAGCCCACAATCTTGAGTCCTCACCGATTCTAAGCCATGCGATATCATCCCCTACAGTCCATACCTTGTATCCTTCTAACATCTTAGGTGGGACTAACATTGCTAAATTGGTTTTACCGCAAGCACTTGGGAATGCTGCAGCCATGTAATGAACTTCGCCTTTTGGGTCTTCTAAACCTAGTATTAACATATGTTCAGCAAGCCATCCTTCTTTTTGGCCTAAATTGCAAGCCATTCTTAGCGAAAAACACTTTTTACCTAAAAGTGCATTGCCACCGTATCCTGAGCCAACACTCCAAATTGTATTGTCCTGAGGGAAATGACAAATATAGCGTTTTTCGGGGTTTAGCTCGGCTTTTGAATGTAATCCTCGAACAAAGTCATTTGACCTACCAAGCTGGTCTAAAGCAACCTTACCCATCTTTGTCATAATACGCATACTCAATACAACATACAAACTGTCAGTAAGTTCGACTCCAACCTTACTAAAAGGTGATCCCTCGGGGCCCATGAGATATGGTATTACGTACATTGTCCTGCTTTTCATTGAACCGTTAAATAGTGTCTTTAATTTGGCATAAGCTTCGCTAGGATCCATCCAGTTGTTGGTTGGTCCTGCATCATCTTTATTTGGTGTACATATAAATGTCAGATGTTCAACTCTAGCTACATCATTTTCAGCAGATCTATGATAGTAGCAACCTGGAAGCTTTTCTTGATCTAATGTATAGAAATCGCCAACTTCTATAGCTTTTTTTGTTAATCGTTCTTTTTCTTCTTCAGAACCATCAAGCCATACAATATTATCAGGTAAAGTTAATTTTGCCATTTCTTTGACCCAAGATTTCAAATGCTCGTTTGAATACATTAAATCACCACTTTCTTTTTAATTTTGTGTAGGAATAGCTAAACAATAAATTCCGATTCTTAAATCTGAAATTTTTTAAAATTACTGCGTCATCATCACTTACAATAAAACAATTATTGCGCGTTCTTCTTCCTTGTAATTTTAAAAAATTTCTAGCTTTAAAAACCGGTTTTATTATTTAGCTGTTCCTAGATGAGTATAAATATACAAATTATCACTAAAAAATATACCATTAAAGATAATTGTTGACAATCTCTTTTTATTCATTAATAAGAAGTATAAGAAGCAATGAATTTTTTTGTTGCTCCTTATTAATAGATTCTATACAGTATTTATAACTTAAAAAAGGCTTGTAGGGTTTATATCTATGCCCAGTTCTACATATTTGCTGTAATTCTTTGAGAAGAACTCATCAGAGATTTTGCTTAATACATCCAGCAGATTATCAATATCGGTTTCTTTTATTATGATTCTCCACCTAAATTTGTTCTTAATCTTTGTCAATGGTGATCTGGCAGGACCTAATATTATCGCATTCTTCGAATTATTAAAGCAGTTTGTCAGATCTTTTTTTATTATATTTGAGATATTGTAGACAATCTTATCATTTATTCCAGAAAAAATTATTACAGCGAGATTTGTAAATGGAGGATAGTTAAGCTTTTCTCTTATCATAATATCTTTTGAAAAAAATCCTTTATAGTCATGTTTGCATGCAGAAACTAAACTATAATCTTCAGTTTTATATGACTGAATCAAGACTCTTCCTGCTTTGTCACCCCTTCCAGCTCTACCTGCTACTTGCGTTAAAAGCTGAAAGGTTCGCTCTGGTGCCATATACTCTCCACAGTTTAGCAGGCTATCTGCTGCTAAGACACCTACTAGTGTCACATTTGGGAAGTCATGCCCTTTTGCGATCATCTGGGTCCCGATTAGAATATTTATATTCTTATCTTTGAAGGTGTTTAAAATATCTTCATGAGAATGCTTATATGTTGTTGTATCCATATCCATTCTGAGCACAGTGGCATCGCAAAAGTATTTTCTTATCTCTTCTTCAACCTTTTGTGTTCCTGTACCAAATGTTTTAATGTGTTTACTTTTACATGATGGACAAACGCTGGGATTTTTTGTGGTATATCCACAATAGTGGCAAATGAGTCTATCATCAAGGTTGTGGTATGTAAGAGTGATGTTGCAGTTTAAACATTTTATTGATAAGCCACAGTCTCCTGTATAAAATAAATGAGGCATAACCCCTTCTGTTCAAAAACAATATGGTTTGTTCTCGATTGTCGATATTCATTCTAATTTCATCAAATAATTTTTTACTAAAAATAGATTTATTGCCCTCTGATAACTCTTTTTTCATGTCAATTATATGAACATCAGGTAATTTGCGGCTGTTTGGTCTTTGCGATAATGAAATATAATCTATAATCTTTTTTTGAGATTTATAATATGTTTCTTCTGATGGTGTTGCTGAACCATAAATTAAAACAGCATTATTAAAAAGACACCTTTTCTGGGCGATCTCTTTAACATGATATTTTGGAGTTATCTCAGATTTATATGTAGTTTCATGTTCTTCATCAATGATTATGACCCCGATATTTTCTAAAGGCGCAAATATTGCAGATCTTGCTCCCACTACAACTTTGGCTTTTTTATTCTTGATTTGTCGCCATTGATCATATTTTTCACCCAGAGAGAGCCTGCTATGTAATATTGCAACCTCCTCTCCAAATCTTCCAATAAATCGGTCTGCCATCTGTGGTGTAAGTGCTATTTCGGGTACTAAAACGATTGCAGTTCTTCCATATAATAAGCAAAAATCTATTACTTGAAGATATACCTCTGTTTTTCCACTACCGGTTATTCCATGCAGTAAAACTTCATAAAAATTTGAGGTTTCAATGTTTTTTATAATTGTAGATATTGCATATTCTTGATGGGCAGTTGGTTTAAGTGGATAAGTTTTCTGAAAGTTCTTTGATAAGTAAGGCCCGCGAACTACTTCGATTTGTTTAAATTCAATATATCCTCTTTTTTGCAAGGTGTTCAAAGTAGATCTTGTTGTTTCAGAAAGCCGCACCAGATCTTCCACTGAGACATATTCGTTATCTAGAAGTATTTCTAATATTTTAATATATGATATCTTTTTTAGCTGATTGCCCTCTATTGCATCAATTGCTTCGTCGATAGAACAATTCAAGAAAGCAACCTTTAAGAATTTTTTATTTACTTGATTTGAGGAAAACACCTCAGATATTTCTACAGTGTTATCTTCATTTAATGCCTTTAAGACTTTGGCAAATGAAGACGAGCTGACTTTTTCTTTTAACTCATCGTATTCTAATTCAGAGTTGTTTTCTGACAAGATACAAACTATTTTATTCTTAATACCCTTAAGCCCTTCGACTGGCTTTAATAAACGTACAGTCCTATATTTCTTGACAGCTATTCCTGCTGGAAGCATAAATCTTATTGCACTATAGTATGTACAGATGTATCTTTGCTTCATCCATTTACTAAGCCAAATAAGTTCTTCATTTAAGACTGGCGTCTGGTCTAATATTGAAAATATTTTCTTATAATTAAAAGAAGATTCTTCAAAAAACTCAAAAATCTCTACAACCATTCCATAGACTAGTCTATTTGAGTTCCCAAAAGGGATAATAACCCTTACGCCTAGTACAACCTGTGGTAAAAATTCATGAGGAATAATGTAAGAATAGCACTTATCAAACTGTTTTGTTGAATTGTTTATTACAACACTAGCAATATTTTTCATATTCCTACCTTCTAATTTGAATTTATACTGATATAATTATAAAGTAATGAATGCTAATAAACAACAACATAAAATGAACAATTTGCGAGTTTTTGCTTGTATTTATTACTTTTCACTATTCAATTAGGTATATTAAACATGCATTAGTCTTATCGTGGTAATTTTGTTTAAAAATGGTTTTACTATATACTGGGTTTGAATGTTTTCTTTTTCTATATTTGTGCTTATATCTACCACATTAACAGTTGGAAGACCAACGATCAAATTTCCTTTGAACTCAATGACATCTCCATCCTTAACGAGGAGACTTGCAAGGTCGCAAGAGGTGTTTAATTTTGAGACAACATCCCCGTTTAAATATATAAAAACATCTGAACATTTATACTTATCAATCAATTTTAGAGATATTGACCCTGTTTTGTATAAGTAGTATTCTTGAGATTCTAATAGTATACCTTCTTGTATAGTTGAATCAGGATTCAATCTTGTATACAAAGGGGTTACGCGAATCATCTGTACAACTACTAGACAAATGAACAAGACTAAAAATACGATGAATAATGTATTTTCGGTGTCTATTAGAATTTTTTTAGTTTTAGTATTTTGCATATTTTTAGTCATAGTCATATTTTAAATATTCATAGTATGCTTAATTAATATCATTTACAAATATACTAAAAAACATGCAGCTAAAGAAATATTGTAGATAGATATTTGTCTTATGTCTTATATATAAAAAAGAATGCATTTCTCTTATTCCTCTATCTTTTTTGGTATAATTTTGATATAATAAAATTATAGAATACAGTAGGTTAACTATTACGAAATACTTCTACGAAAGATTCAGTAATTTAAACCTAAATTTTCAGTCAAAAAATAAACCATTGGAGTATTTGCTATATGTTTAATATTCAAATGTCGCTTGGTATAACGAAAGGGGTAATGATGTATGTTTAAATTCGGAAGTGACCTGTCAAGTAGAGCAATAGCGGCAGCAAGTAGTGCATTAGATGCAATACGTACATTCCCAAGTAATTTAGTAGTTAATAATATTGATATGAAAGGTGTTTTTGATTCTCTACCTCAACCTCAGTCTCAACCTCAGGGTAGTGATGAAAAACAACAGCAGGAACGTAAAAGGGAGCTGCAAGAACAATCACGTGAACAGCAGAAGGAACTCCAACGCCAAAAGGATGAACTAGCAGAGCTGGGAAGTAAATACTTTCAACAGGAAGGATTACTAGGAAACAACGCTCAAATGAAAGAACTTTGTGGCTAAATAAAGGGACACAATTTCATTCGAATAAAGAAGAATTGGATAGACAACATCAAGTTTTTGAACAGCTTCAGCCAGTTGAACAAAATCTACAGAAGAAAGATATTATAGATGATAAAGAACTTGAACAGATTTCAAAAAACCTAAATATTCGACAGAATTTACTAGAAGAAATGGGCCGGACACTAGGCCAACTGAAGCAAGAGTTCTCAGCCCTTCAAGGAATACTAAAAGAAGGTCAACGATATGACATTTCCCGAAAATACGGAAACAACAATAATATCCGCTCAAGAAACCATGCTTCAAAATCAATCCAATACATCACAATTAGATCAAGAAGCAGGAATAGCAAATAGGATACCGTCAAACACATCATCATTTTTGCCAGCAATAGAATCATCCGCACAGGAAGATAAATTAGACTCTAATACAGGTAATCATATAAATGAAACAGATATGCAGATAGGATTTCCTAGATCTTCTCCAGATGCAAAAAGGATAGGAGTAGCTGATGGAATACTCGAGTGGTTTAGACAGATGCCTTCTCAAGATTTGCACAATATATTACAATTTGTGGCGCAACCTATGCAAAATCAGCCTTATGGACAAGGAGACCAAGACAATTCTTTGCATCGGGAAGTTTCAAAGAATAATAATAGCAATTTGATTGTTACTCGAGATACGGTAGGAGGAGAAAGCGTATTGCAAGAACTGTCGCAAGAACTACTACAAGAACTACTTCAAAAACTGCTGCAAGAAATAAAGCCAAAGGATCAGACTGTCTGGAAAAACGCCGATAAGATAGAGGAGATAGGTTTTGACGGAAATCCTATACAATATGAGGGAAAAGATCAATCGGAAGATTTGGGGAATACAGAGAGATCTCTGATTCACCCTCAACAATCGCAGCAATTGGTAAAACTAGGGAATGCGGAGAGCGCGGAGGTACCACAGTTTGACCTTCAACAAGTACAGCAAATTCTGTCGCAGCGTATGCAAAAGTTGTTACAACCAGATCAGCAATTTTCACAATCGGTGCAAGTAAATCCTGATATTATGCAACTACTGCAGAAACAACTCCAACCAGAGCTTCCTAATGGGAGTGCTGTATCGCTAGAAGTGGTAAATGAGCATAAGCATAATCAACGGGAACCTGATGATGAGCGTAATAAGCAACAAGAAGTATCGGTAATCGTTTTTAGTCAAAGTAGCTTATCAGCAGCTCCATCACTAGACAATAAATTACCAACTATTCCTGATAATGAACAACTAGAAGAAAAAAGTATTCAAGAATTGAAGCAAAAAATGGATGAAGCTATAACAAAAGTCATAGATAGTGAGGGAAAAATAGCTGGTTTGGAGACTAAGAATAATTCAACAAGTTATGACGAACTTGTCAATGAGATAAAAGCTAGACAAGATCATGAACTCTATCTTGAATCCGCAATGGCTATCATGAAAAAAATAGAAGAAAAAAAGCATGAAGAAGAGAAGCTACATGAAGCAAGCAATCCTGCGTCAGCTTCAGCTGCCACGGTAGAGGCAAGAGATGGGATAACTACCGAGGAACTACAAAAATACCATAAAGTTGTGGATCAATACCCAGCTAAGAAAGATAGTAATAACCTTAGGTTAGAAGAACTTCAATTAGAGAAACTTAGTAGAGCGATCGACTCCCATGATCAGGCATTTGATGAGAAAACTAAGCTAGAGGCTGTAGTTTCTTTGACAAAACCGGAAGGAATTTCATTACAAGGTGAGAAGGGAGGAACGTTTAATTTTGAAAACTTCAAAAGGGAAAACCCCGGAGATTTAAATATATTTGTTTTAAATGGTAAGAACGGAACAGACTGCGAAATACATATTTGTAAAGGGGATAGTAGAGAGGCGGAAAAAATATTTACTGCAAAAAAGGATAAGAACAACAACTTCGTATTTACAGAAATGAAAAGCGAACGGAAACTGCAAATACCTAAAATAGTGGATAATAATAATACGAGCTATCAATTAGAAAAGCTTGATATTATAATCAATGCTAAAAAGGATTCAATAACACAACAAAGTAAAAAGATTCATGAAGTGTGTACCGATTTAGATGCATTAGCAGAAAGTCGTTCAAGAATGTCTGCACTTGTTGCACCATTTGCAGCAGTGGCAGCTAGAGCAGCTCTTACTCAAAGCTTATCTACCCCTTCTTCTGCAGCTCCCACAGCGCTCACTCCGGCAGCTTCTTCTCTAGTTATTGATCCTAGATCTATGCAGGCACATGAAGCTACACGAAGTTTGGTTGAAAAATTAAAAAGTATAACACATGCCGCAGGAGCGGCACCCGAGCCTGTTTCTGCTCCTCCAGCTCCAGTCGTTATATCTTCCCTTAATTCACCTTCTCCACAAATAAATCAAGTGCAAGCATCTGCAGCAAAAATGGCTGACCAGTGCATTTATGGAGCTGCTACTATTCAAGAAATAAAAGTAGTCCAAGAAAAAATCAGATCCGCAAGAGGTGTGAATTAATTCGCGGAATTCCAGGATTTAGTATTTTTAGTGATAGTCATGGAAAAGACAAAGTGACGGTTCTGATTGTCGTCAATCGGAACCGTCACTTTGTCTTTCTTGGTTCCTCTTTGACCGGTTAAACAATCGTATACAACAACTTGAGCTACTTTAATTTTCTAACTATTTCGATTGCTAATTCTGTAGCCTTTGAAATAATATTCTCTTAAAGGATTTAATCTATTCATTGCTAATTATTCCTCCGTATAAAATAAATATTTATTCAATATCATTTCATAGATGTATTATATCCGAGAAATGAGGTTAATACAATTACACTTAGAAGATAGTCTAGGTTATCCTGAAAGGACGACCTGCTGTATTGACTTACTGCATCTTATGACGTAGAATGACTTGAAGGAGGTGAATAGTTATGCCAAGGCAAGCCAGGGAAAAAAGTCAGAGTGGATATTACCATATATTAATTCGCGGAATTCCAGGATTTAGTGTTTTTAGTGATAGTCATGATAAGCGAAAGTTTATTAAGATCGTAGCTCAAGGGATAAACGAAAATCGATTTACCATGCATGCATTTTGTATAATGAATAATCATGTGCATATGCTTATAAAAGAAGAAACAGAGAGCGTGACAACAATTATAAGACGTATTATTGTGACCTACGTTATATATTTTAATAAAAAGTATAATAAAAAAGGATCAATACTTTATGATAGATTTAAAAGTAATGTAGTTGAAACTGAAGAATCTATGCGAGAATCTGTAAGATTGATTCATCGGGTACCTATTCTAGATGAGTTAGTGAAAATGTTAAGCCAGTATAAATGGAGTAGTCATGGTTGCTATTCAAGAGGAGACAGCAAATTTAATAATATTGTCTCTACTGATATTATATTAAAACTATTTTCAGACGATGAACAATTAGCACGGAAAAAGTATAAAAGATTTATAAGTAAAGGATGATGCTAGTTGGCAATATTGATTATATAGAAAGGAAATTGAAATGGAATTAGCAATACGTTTTTTTTTTTACTTGCCTGTACTTCGTTCAGTTACGTATATTGCCGGTCGAAGTTCCGCCGGCGACCAGAATGTTTTTCCGCGTCGCAACGGCGACGCGGAGAATCGCTGCTTGTTCCTTGCCCATTACGCCGGAGGCGACATAATCGTCGAGCGTGAAGACGGCGACCGCCGGTTTGCGGATGGCGAAGGTGGGCACCGCGACCACCGGGGGCAACAGCCCCTCGAAGCGCTCTCCCGTTTCCGGCAATTCCGCAGAGACCCGCGGGGCGTTCGTGTGAACCTCGGCGCCGACGTGATGCGCGACGAGGCGGACAATTCGCTCGCCGTCTTCGGGCGAAAGACTCGCGCCCGCGTCCTCAAGCCCGCTCTTTAACCGATCAAGCCAAAGCCGCCCGTCGGGATTGAGCATGACCTCGACGACGCTCTCGTCGTCGAGCCACTCGGCGATTTGCGGCCCCAACGCCGTGCGCAACATCCGAGCGCCGCGCGAGATCGCTTGCTGCTTATGAGATTGTGTCGCCAAATTCGACCCCGGTTTCGTTCGAATTGCGTGGTCGCGGTTCGAAGCCGGGGTCGATTAAGAAAGGCGGAAAGGGGGACGTTGCAACAAGGTTCATGCGGGCGTAGGGCTGTGGCGCGCTAAGACAGGGGAATGGCGGGGCGAGGAAGTGGCTTTCGGGACTTGTTCTCGCTTTTTCATAAGGTTGCGTCCACTGATTAGCGGTCATTTAACAACACGTCACCCGACAGGTTCTTAGTCCATGACGCTGCTCCGCGCGCACAATAGCCCTCTCGCGATTGGCGACTGCGTCCAATGTTCACCAGAGAAATCTCTGACAAGCGATACAGCAGCGCAAGACCGCGTCATTTCTCTCGGTAGCGACTTGCCGGCGATCCCCGAGCGTTTGCTGCTGGCGCACGCACGCGGCGAAGTCTTGTTCATTTGCGGCGCAGGCGTCTCAAGGTCCGCGGGCTTGCCCGACTTTCGCGAGCTTGTACTGAAGTTTACAAAGCGCTTGATTACTCGGTCTATGGAGTGCCTCTACAAATTGCCCCGGGGCGCGTGCAACCAATGGGAAACGAATTGCCTGTCGCTGAACGATCCTCAAAAAGCAGAGGTCAAGAGGTTCATCGTCGGGGACTATGACG
>CAVYEU010000060.1:0-16587 GCA_963767415.1 uncultured Eubacteriales bacterium | reverse complement strand
TGGTCGCAAATTCTCGATTCTTTTCGATAATTCAGAAGTTAGCACTAATTTATCCTGTATACCCTCTGTCATTTGAGTCTGCTTAACTATGTTTGAAGTAATTTCGCCGACAACGTTTGTTGTTAAATCTATAGAATTTTTAACATTATAAGAATTACTTAATATCATCTCATATATATTATGAGTGTTTTTCGAGATATCATCTGCCTTTTTTAAAACATTAATTACTTCTGCTAATATACTGGTGTTTTTGGTTTTCTCCTCAAATTCATTTTTCAACTGCTCTTCTTTTAAAGTAACCGAAAGTTTGGTTGTATTTATAATTGAATAAACAAAGAAATATAAAGATAATATCATTACACTGTACTGAGTGAACATCTGATCATCTGTTTCTTTAAAATAAGACACATTCAGTACCACTTTAAGAATTCCAACAATAACAATTATTACAGATACTGTTTTCATTAATGGAATATTAAAATAGAGCAAATATATTGTTAATAAAGGGTATATTAGTGCATACTGTGCTACTTTAGGAGAAAAAGCCAATATTATAATCCAAATAAATATAAAGCTATATAAAGCATAATATTTGAATGCCGTACTTCTTTTATCTTTAAAATAATAAAATAAGGTCACACTATAAGCTAAAATGATTGTCCCCGAGATACAAGCAACATATCCAATTGTTCTAGACCCATTTAAATACTCAAGTATATACCCTAATATTGTAACAATTGACAGCATCATGCTTGTAATGACAACACTCTTATTAGTTTTACAAATTATCTCAATATTATTGTTATTCACATGTATCTCTCCTTTAAATATGAATAGTAAAAAAAGATTTCGAAATTTTTTCATATATATTTATCGAAATTTGTTTCACTTTTCTAAACGCACTTTTTTATTTTTAAATTAAAAAGTGCGACAAAAAGCCAAAAGAGCCCTTAATACTCTTTTGGCTTTTTGTTGCACTTTTTAATTATTCAATTATACCTATTACAACACCTGATCCTACAGTCCTTCCGCCTTCACGAATCGCAAATCTTAATCCTTCTTCAATAGCTATTGGTGTAATTAGTTTTATAGTCATATTCGATATTATCACCAGGCATACACATTTCAACACCTTCTGGTAATTGAATAACACCTGTAACGTCAGTTGTTCGGAAATAAAATTGAGGTCGTATAGTTATTGAAGAATGGAGTATGACTTCCACCCTCTTCTTTTGTCAATACATATACTTGTGATTTAAAGTTAGTATGTGGCTTGACTGAACCTGGTTTAGCCAATACCTGACCTCTTTCAATATCATTTCTTTGAACGCCTCTTAATAATGCACCGATATTATCTCCAGCTACAGCTGAATCAAGTAATTTCCGGAACATTTCAACACCAGTCCAACTGTTTTTCTTGGAGTTTCTGATAGACCAATTATTTCAACTTCATCTCCAACTTTTATTGTACCCGCTCAACTCTACCTGTAGCAACTGTTCCACGGCCTGTAATTGTGAATACGTCCTCAACAGGCATTAAGAAAGGCTTATCTATATGCTCTTTCTGGTGTTGGTATATAATCTGTCGACTGCCTCCATCAGCTTAAGTATTGGTTCATATTCTTTAGCTTTTCGATCAGTTGGATTTGCATCTAACGCATTCTAAAGCAGAGCCTCTAATTACTGGAATATCATCTCCAGGGAATTCATATTGATTTAATAATTCCCGAACTTCCATTTCAACTAATTCAATCAATTCTTCATCATCAACCATATCACACTTTATTCAAGAAAACAACGATGTGCGGAACGCCAACCTGACGAGCAACAAGAATATGTTCACGTGTTTGAGGCATTGGACCATCAGCAGCAGATACAACCAGGATTGCTCCATCCATTTGTGCTGCACCGGTAATCATGTTCTTAACATAGTCAGCATGACCTGGACAGTCAACGTGAGCATAGTGACGATTTTCTGTTTCATATTCAACGTGAGCAGTAGTGATGGTAATACCACGTTCTCTTTCTTCTGGAGCATTATCAATTTGATCATATGCATGTACTTCGCTTCACCTTTGTATGCTAATACTATTAGTTATTGCAGCGGTTAATGTTGTCTTACCGTGATCTACGTGACCAATTGTACCGATATTAACATGCGGTTTATTTCTTTCAAATTTTGCTTTTGCCATTTTAATACTCCTCCTTTAAATTAAGCATTTGTTTTAAATTTATAACTAATTACCTACTGTTTTTTCATTAATTACCTGTTCTTGGATATTCCTTCGGTACTTCATTCATAGTGATTAAACTGCATCGAGAATGTTCCTCGCCCTTGAGTTCTGTGAACGCAAGGTTGTTACATAACCAAACATTTCTGCTAATGGAACAATAGCTACGTATTACCTGTACTCCACCACGTGCTTCCATTCCTTCAACTCTTCCTCGTCGTGAATTGATATCACCCATTACGTCACCCATATATTCTTCAGGAACAATAACCTCAACCTTCATCATGGTTCAAGAATACTGGATTACATTTCGACTTATGCCTTCTTTTAAAGCCATAGAACCAGCTATTTTAAACGCCATTTCAGAAGAATCAACATCATGGTAAGAACCATCAACCAGTGTTACCTTGATATCAACCACTGGATATCCAGCTAATAACACCATTTTGCATAGCATCTTCAATACCATTTTGTACTGCAGGAATATATTCTCTAGGAATTGTCCCACCAACAATTTTGTTGACAAATTCAAATCCACTACCTGGTTCTCTAGGTTCAATTTCAACCAACATGTCCATACTGTCCACGTCCACCAGATTGACTTATAAACTTACCTTCAGCCTTAACTGTCTTGCGAATGGTTTCTTTATATGCGACTTGCGGGGCACCAACATTTGCCTCTACTTTAAATTCCCGCTACATTCTATCAACAATTATTTCTAGATGCAACTCGCCCATACCAGAAATAATCGTTTGTCCCGTTTCATCATCTGTATGAATTCTAAAAGTAGGATCCTCTTCTGCAAGCTTCTGTAGTGCAATAGACATTCTGTCTTGATCAGCTTTTGTCTTAGGCTCAATTGCGATCTGAATAACTGGTTCTGGAAACTCCATTGACTCTAAAATTACAAGATTATTTTCATCACATAGTGTATCGCCAGTTGTTGTATCTTTTAAACCAACAGCCGCAGCAATATCTCCAGCATAAACCATATCAATTTCTTCCCGGTGATTTGCATGCATTTGTAGAATTCGGCCTATTCTTTCTCTTTTATTTTTAGTTGAGTTCATTACATAAGAACCTGAACTCATATGTCCAGAGTAGACCCTGAAAAAACATAGTTTACCAACGTAAGGGTCAGTCATAATTTTGAATGCTAATGCAGAAAAAGGTGCATTATCATCTGATACTCTTTCAATTTCTTCTTCTGTATCCCTCGAGACTCCTTTAATTGCTGGAATATCAAGAGGAGACGGTAAATAATCAATCACTGCATCTAACAACTGTTGTACTCCTTTATTTTTATATGATGACCCACATAAAACAGGAATAATTTTAACAGCTATTGTTGCTTTTCTGATACCGCGACAAATCTCCTCTTCAGTTAATTCAATACCTTCTAAGTATTTCACCATTAGTTCTTCATCTTGCTCTGAAATAGCTTCAAGTAATCGATCCCTATAAAGGGCAACCTCATCCTTCATATCATCAGGAATAGAAGTTTCTTCAATCACTTTTCCCAGATCATCTTTATATATATAAGCACTTAAAGTTACTAAATTAACAATACCTACAAATGTGTCTTCTTTACCAATAGGCAACTGAAGAGGCACAGCATTTGCATATAAACGTTCTTTCATCATCTTAATACAGTTAAAGAAATCTGCTCCTAAGATATCCATTTTATTAACATAAGCTAATCTTGGAACATTATATTTATCAGCTTGACGCCAAACTGTTTCTGATTGGGGTTCTACGCCACCCTTTGCACAAAATAGAGTAACAGATCCATCAAGTACACGAAGAGACCTTTCTACCTCAACAGTAAAATCAACATGGCCTGGTGTATCAATAATATTTATTCTGGTATTTCTCCATTCTGCAGTAGTAGCTGCTGAAGTTATAGTAATACCACGTTCTTGCTCCTGCTCCATCCAATCCATAGTTGCAGCACCTTCATGAACCTCTCCCATTTTATGAAGCTTTCCAGTATAAAATAAGATACGTTCAGTAGTTGTAGTTTTTCCAGCATCGATGTGAGCCATAATCCCGATATTTCTTGTGTTTTCTAAGCTATACTGCCTAGCCATTCTTACCTTCCTTTCGTTTAAAAAAACATATAGTATTTTTCATTTTTATTTTATTATAGTATTATTTACCTTTATTAGTAATACACTAACATATCTTACCATCTGAAATGTGCAAATGCCTTATTTGCTTCTGCCATTTTATGGGTATCTTCTTTTTTCTTAACTGAGTTACCATTACTATTTGCAGCATCCATAATTTCACCTGCAAGTCTAGTTCTCATTGTTTTTTCTCCTCTTAATCTTGAGTACTTTATCAACCATCTAAGACCTAACGCTTGTCTTCTATCCGCTCTGACTTCAATTGGAACTTGGTAGGTTGCTCCACCGACTCTTCGAGCTTTTACTTCTAAAACAGGCATAATATTATTCAATGCTTTTTCAAATATTTCAAGAGGATCGATCCCAGTTTTTTGCCTGATAATATCAAATGCTCCATAAACTATTTTTTGAGATACACCCTTTTTCCCATCTATCATGATATTGTTAATTAGTTTAGTAACTATCTTATCATTATAAATAGGATCAAGTAAAACATCTCTTTTTTGTATATGACCTTTTCTTGGCACTTTTCTTCCCTCCTTTTCTATGAAAATTTTCATAAGGTACTCACGTATAAACGTGTTAGCGCATAAGTCAATTGTTTATATAATTATTTCCATCTATATAAAATCACTTTCTTAGCACTATTTTAAGTAATTGTCCTATTTTTTTGCAGCTACTGCTCCAGCTTTGGGTTTCTTCGCTCCATATTTCGAGCGTCCTTGCATTCTCTTTGCAACACCAGCTGTATCCAATGTTCCTCTAATAATATGATACCTGACACCAGGTAAATCTTTAACCCTGCCGCCTCTAATTAGAACAACACTGTGTTCTTGAAGGTTGTGACCAATTCCTGGTATATAAGCAGTTACTTCTATACCATTAGATAATCTAACTCTGGCAACTTTTCTTAGCGCTGAATTAGGTTTCTTAGGGGTTGTCGTATATACTCTAGTGCAAACTCCTCTTTTTTGAGGACAGTTCAAGTCAATTTGCTGTTTTTTAAGTGAATTAAATCCCTTCAATAATGCTGGTGCAGTTGACTTTTTCTTAATAATCTTTCTCCCTCGTTTTACCAACTGATTAAACGTAGGCATTTTATATTTCACCTCCTCTCATTATAAAATATTTCAACTATTCTTTAATATACAAACAACTGAAGCTCCAACACTTATACCATGAGATTTTCCAAGTTTTTGCATATCTTCAACATAAACAATCTCGATGTGTTTAATTTCACACTCTTTTACAAACTTATCAACGACTCTATGATCAGCATCTTTCGATACATAAGCAGTATTAACAATATCATTCGCAACAGCCTTCATAGACTGGGTTATACCAATTGTTTTATTTGAACCTTTAAGTTTTTCAACCATTCGAAGCCTCCTGATTTAAGAAAATCTGCTTCTTTCGTGACTTGCAAATTTACTTAAATACCGAGGAATATTTTATACTGTAAACATTCCTATGTCAATAAAAATAAAATATGTTGATATTTTAATATAACTAGACCTTGCTGTTTTCCTGTAGGTAGCAGCAGGGTCTAATTAGTAATTTATTTTATTTTTTCATCTCATTTTCATCAACATTTCTATTTTCCATAATTTCTCAACTATTTTTAGAAATTAGGTGAGGGCAGTGTTGATGGTACTAATGATCATGAACAATCAACTTTTGTAACTCTCACTTGTGAAGAAAATAGTCTTGATGTTAATGATCATTTTGGTTGTGCTGGTACTCTTCGTTGTGGAATTAGTGGTAACTTTAAACTTGATCGTTCTAGTGCTGGTGATAATACTGCTTGTGATTCTAATTGTGCTTGCGAACCTTTCTGTGGGATTACAGGCAATGGCAATGGCAATGGTAATTGTAATTGTGTTAACTTTCTATTTAATTCCGCTGATAAGATATACAATTGACTCGATGTATCATTATTCCCTTCACGTGGAGAACTATGTGGTGCAGGCGATAGGGATCCTTGGCTTGCTATACAAATAGCATCTAAGTCTTTCAAACAAAGAGCTTGATCATCTATATCAACTCTATCGGCTTTGGATAATCTTTTTGGGTACATGAAAAACACATTTCCCTTCTTTTATCGAAATTATTTTATATATTCTATTCTCGAAATTATTTTATATACTCTATGCTGTAAACATTCATATGTCAATAAAAATGTGTTAATATTTTTCAGCACACCTAAAATAGGCTTGCACTAAAAGTGCAAGCCTATTTTAGGTGTGCCTATTTCTTACTCTTCTTATCTTTTGACGCATTTGAATAGTTTTCGTTTTTATACTCTCCTGAACTATTTTCGCCTAATTGATCGTTACTTGTTGCTGGCGAAGTCGATAATTTGCTTTTTTGTTTTTTGTCCTTATTCTTATCGTGAGACACAATAAATTCCTCCTTATATTATTATTACATAATATCTCAAGAATATTTTATCCAACACATCGAATTTAATACAAGTAAAGAGAATTTTTAGCTTTAAAAACACTTTATTTTCTTTTACTTATTAATATATAATTGTGTCAAATGATTTAATGATTTAAGAAAAATTAACATACTATAAGAAGTATTTATGAGAGTCTCAAATATGTTTATGCCAACACTTAGAGAAGTTCCAGCAGAAGCTGAGATAATTAGTCATCAGCTTATGTTAAGAGCAGGTTTAATGAGAAAACTTGCATCAGGTGTTTATTCGTTTTTACCACTTGGATACCGAGTCTTTAGAAAGATTGAAAATATTGTTAGAGAAGAAATGGATCGTACAGGTGCTTTAGAAGCTTATTATGTCAGCACTGCTTCCTGCTGAGAGCTATCAGTCCTCAGGAAGATGGGAAGTATTTGGTCCTGAAATGTTTAGATTGAAAGACAGGGGGTGGCGAGATTTTTGTTTAGGACCTACACACGAAGAAATATTTACAGAGACTGTTAAGAATGAAATAAGATCCTACCGTGCACTTCCAATTACCCTTTATCAAATTCAAACAAAGTATAGAGATGAAAGAAGACCAAGATTTGGTGTTATGAGGTCTCGTGAATTTGTTATGAAAGATGCGTATAGTTTTGATAGAGACGAATTGGGTCTTGATAAGTCATATCAGAAAATGTATGAAGCATATTGTAAAGCATTTGACCGATGCGGACTTGACTATATTGTTGTTGATGCAGATTCGGGTGCAATGGGCGGTTCTGGGTCACAGGAGTTTATGGTTAAATCAGATATAGGAGAAGCAGTAATTGCTTTTTGTAAGGTCTGTGGATATGCAGCAAATGATGAAAAAGCAGAATGTATAATTGATAAAAGGGCTCATATTAGGCTCAATTAGCTATTGAAAAAGTCCATACTCCAAATATCAAGAGAATCGAAGAACTAGTACAGTTTTTTAACTGCAGAGCAGAAAACTTTGCAAAAACTCTTATATACAAGGCTGATGGAAAAATAGTAGCAGCAATAGTTAGAGGGGATAGAGAATTAAATGAAACAAAGCTTCAAAACTATTTAGGATGTATTGATCTCGAAATGGCAAATAATGAAATCGTAGAAAAAGTTACAAAGGCACAGACTGGTTTTGTAGGTCCGATAGGTTTGAGTATCGACCTAATTGTTGATTCTGAAGTAATGGAGATGGAAAACTTTTATTGTTGGTGCTAATGAATCAGAATACCATCTTAAAAATGTAAATATTAACAGGGATTTTAAAGCAAAAGCAATTTGTGATATAAGGAAAATTGTTGAAGGTGACAAGTGTCCTAAATGCGGAAAACCTGTTAGTGTTGCTCATGGCATCGAAGTTGGACATATATTTAAACTTGGTACAAAATATAGTTTTCCACTAAACTGTGTATATCTTGATGAAAGTGGAAAAGAACAGGTTATGGTTATGGGCACATATGGTATAGGAATAAATAGAACTATGGCTGCAATAATTGAACAGAATAATGATGCCAATGGTATTATCTGGCCTATGTCAGTTGCGCCATATCATGCGATCGTTATACCTGTAAACCCAAATGAATTTGTACAAATGGATTTAGCGGAAAAAATTTATAACGAGTTACAAGCTAAGGGTGTTCAAGTAATTATAGATGACAGAGATGAAAGACCTGGCGTAAAATTTAAAGATGCTGATCTTATTGGGATTCCATTAAGAATAACTGTAGGTAAAAAGGCAGGGAATGGAATTGTTGAGTTTAAATACAGAAAGGCTCAAGAGGTGCTAGAACTTTCACCAGACGGGGTTATTAAAAAGACAATCACTGAGGTTAGAGGATAAAAGAGTATAAACGAATAAGGAGAATATCATGAACTTAAATGTAGGATTTATTGGAGCAGGGAATATGGGATATGCTATGATAAAGTATATTCTTGAATCAAAAAATGGATTTATTGATAAAATCAATGTTTTCGATACTGATACGAGCAAATTAGAGAGTCTGACAAAAAATAATAGAATTACAATAAAACCAAATAACACAAGTGTTATTTGGGATTCTGAAGTAATTATTCTTGCTGTTAAGCCAAATGTTGTAAGAGATGTTTTGGAGACATGTAAAGATGCATTTGATGATACAAAAATATTTGTATCAATTGCGGTGGGTATACCGATAATATTTTATAAGGAGATTTTAGGCAAAGACAAAAAGGTTATAAGGGTAATGCCTAACACTCCTGCTCTTGTAGGGGAAGGTATGACTTTAATCACTCATGAAGAAAATATTCCTAAAAAAGATTTGGAAAACATTAAAAAAATATTTGAGCTATTTAGTAAGGTAGAATTCATTGATGAAAAACATATGAATGCGGCAACAGCTCTTACTTCAAGCAGTCCAGCGTATGTTTATATGTTCATCGAAGCAATGGCAGATGCTGCTGTATTAATGGGAATCCCAAGAAGTCTTGCATATAAGCTGGGATCACAAGCGGTTTTGGGCTCAGCTAAGATGGTTTTAGAAACGAATTTGCACCCGGGAGTATTGAAAGATCAAGTGTGCTCACCTGAAGGAACAACAATAGAAGCAGTTCGATGCCTTGAAAAAAATGGTCTGAGATTTGCTTTAATTGAGGCAATGCAAGAATGCGCAAAAAAAGCCAAACTTATCGGAGACGGATTTATTGACAAAATAAGTAACATATAAAACAAGCTCCAATAATATACTGTACCAGGTCACAAAATTGAATTTTTGTGACCTGGTACAGGTTAATACTTGCTTCACTAAAAAATCATTGCTAAAAGCAAGTATAAAATGATAAAAAAAATTATTATAGGAGTTTGTTTATGATTGAGGAAATGAAGGTTACGGGGACTAATTTTAGAGAAAATAAAATGACGGTTCTAATTATGAAAGGATTATTATTAGCATTTTGTTGTTCGATTTTTTTATTTTTTCTACTGGCAATATTACTAACATATACGAGTGTTACTGAGACATATATTCAATTATTTATCTTTTGCATATCGATAATTAGCATATTTTTATCAGCATATATCATCTGTAAAAAATTAAAAAGCAACGGGTGGTTTCTTGGTGGTTCAATAGGAATACTTTATGCTTTTATTCTAATTTTAGTCAATCTAAATTTTGTTACAAAAAATCTATCGGATAATAAACCTATATTTTGGACTTTGTTTCTTAGCTCTTTGATTGGTGCAATTGGTGGAATTGTTTCTATAAATATTAAAAATAATAGAAATCTAAAATAAAAAATAAAAAAACTTCCAAGGTTTAAGAACTTGAAAGTTTTTATTTATCTAGTGCGCCCAGTAGGATTTGAACCTACAACCTTCTGATCCGTAGTCAGATACTCTATCCAATTGAGCCATGGGCGCATTTATGATAAAATTATTATAACTGATGAGATTCTAAAAATCAATTCTAATAACGATATTTTATTAAAATTAGAAATTGCAATATTAAGTGATGTAGAAATTTCTGAACTCAGAGTATAAAAATAGGTGACGAAAAGCTCTTCTTTGAGCATAATATACACAAAAAACTAAGTATTTACAAAAACCGTAATAAGAGTATACAATATGTAGTGCTTAATACCTAAAGATTTAGCACCAAATGCTATAATATAAATATACTGCACTAGGTTTCAAAATAACATTTTTGAAACCGCTAGTGCATGTTAATACTTGCCTCATTAAAAAATTATTACCTCGGCAAGTATAACTCGATTTTATGAAAATGGGAATAGAAACTGTTGAGATGGGATTTTTAACTCTTCTGTATATATAAAACAAAACCATAAAGTGAGGACTTTGCTTGTGATTAAATTAGACCAAAAAAGAACTCCTCTTTTTGATGCGATAAAAAAATATGTTGATGATAAAGTTGTTCAATTTCATGTTCCTGGACATAAACAAGGGAGTGGGATACCTGAGCTTAGAGAATATATTGGAGAAAAAGCTCTTCAAATGGATGCGAATGGTATGAGGGATTTGGATTATGCAAACAATCCTACTGGAGTAATTTATGAAGCTGAAAAACTTTTTGCATACGCTTTTGGAGCACAAAATGGATATTTCCTTGTTAATGGTACTACTGCTGGTGTTCAAGCAATGATTATGAGTGTCTGTGACCCAGGAGATAAAATAATAATTCCTAGGAATGCCCACAAGTCAACGATTGGTGGGATAATATTAAGCGGAGCTATGCCCGTATATATTCAGCCTGAAACAAACGATAGATTAGGTATTGCGATGGGAATTACAGAAAGATCTTTAAAAAAAGCAATAAAAGAACACCCACATGCTAAGGCTGTTTTCGTAATAAATCCAACATATTATGGAGTGGCTTCTGATTTGAAAGCAGTAGTAAGAATTGCACATAGACATGGCATGGCAGTATTGGTGGATGAAGCACATGGCGCACATATGTCATTTCATGATGATTTTCCTCTAACCGCTATGGAAGTTGGAGCTGATATGAGTGCGGTAAGTATGCATAAAACAGCAGGATCATTGACACAGAGCGCTGTTCTTTTATTGAGAAATCATATGGTTCATCCTGACAAAGTAAAACAAGTATTGAATTTGACTTATACAACAAGTGCTTCATATCTTCTGATGTGTTCTTTAGATATAGCTCGGAAACAACTTGCAACAAGAGGCAGTGATATGCTCGAAAAGACACTTGAACTTGCAAGAAGGTTAAGAAGTGCGATTAATAAAATTGAGGGATTGTATGCGTTTGGCAAAGAACTTATTGGCACCCCAGGATGTAATGATTTTGATGAAACAAAGATTGGAATAAATGTTAGGGAGTTAGGATATACAGGGTATCAAATAGAAACTAGACTTAGAAAAGAGTACAATATACAAATAGAATTTGCTGATTTATATAATATATTGGCAGTTATAAGTATTGGTGATAGTGATGAGAATATTGACAAATTAATCCAAGCACTTTCCGATATTGCATCAAAAACACAAGTTCGGGAGCTTAAAAGCTTGCCTATTATTCCGCACAACCCTAAAATGATTGTATCTCCAAGAGATGCATTTTATAGCGCAAAGAAGGTAATTTTACTTGAAGATGCCAAAGGAGAAATAGCTGGAGAAATGGTAATGGCTTATCCTCCAGGTATTCCTGTAATTTGTATGGGTGAGCGCGTAACAAGTGAGATTATTGAGTATATCAATATATTAAAATCAGAAAAGTGCGAATTACAAGGAACTTCGGACCCACATGTAAACTATATTAGTGTATTAGGTGTTTAAATTTTTTGAAATATCGGTAGATAAAAGGGGGTGATTTCTTGTTTATAATTAATTATATAATAAACGTATTATTAAGAAGTTTAGGAATTATAGTTACATTATTTGGTAGTATAATTGTTGCAGGCTTTATTTTGGAATTGTTTAAGAATATTATAAACAACTATATTCAGAGAGCGATTGGCAGAAAAGGGGTTTTTATTACAGGAATAATAGGCACACCAATACATGAAATTGGGCATGCCATGCTATGCGTATTATTTGGGCATAAAATAAAAGAAATGAAAATTTTTCCTTCTGCTCACGAAACAGTTCTAGGATATGTTCAACATTCTTTTGATCCTAGAAGCTTATATCAAAGAGTAGGCAATTTCTTTATTGGGATTGGTCCAATAATTAGTGGTACAGGGCTTATAATTCTATTAATGTGGTTATTCTTGCCTAATGCCTTTGCAGCTATAGGCGGGATGGTTAAAATATATTCATTCACAGATCTTTTTCGGGAATCGTTTTTAACTGATATGAAAGACATGGCTACAAATCTATATACATTAATACTTGTGCCTAATGATTTCCCTGATAATTTAAAGAGTGTAGGGTTTTGGATATTTATTTTTTGCGCAATTAGTATTTCATCACATATGGCTTTAAGTCCAGCCGATATGAAAGGAGCATTGAGTGGATTAGTTTTTATATTTATTATTACAACACTACTGAGCATTATATCTCCAATTCTTTCAACTGTCTTAGAATATCTGGATTATTATATCAGCGTTTACAATAGCTATCTAATATTTGCTTTATTCATTGCGCTATGCTGTTCATTATTATCTGCTGCTGTTAGCGTAGGCTTATATTTACTAAATATAGTTATGGGTGGAGATTAAGCTATTACTAAACTAAGTTATCGTTGAATAGAGAACTCGCGGGAAACGAATCAGGCTCGCAAAAAATCTATTGACAAATAAAAACTGACTATTTATACTATAAAAGTCAGTTGTGCTCGAAGAATTATGTACCTAAGAATATGCAGGTGTAGTTCAATGGTAGAACATCAGCCTTCCAAGCTGATTGTGAGGGTTCGATTCCCTTTACCTGCTTCTAGACAATACTACTTAAGTAGATTATTATCTAAAATTAAGCAGTATTGTCTTTATAAATAATATATTTAATGATAAAATTCCTAACATGTGCCCGTAGCTCAGCAGGATAGAGCAACGGATTTCTAATCCGTTGGTCGGACGTTCGAATCGTCTCGGGCGCATTATATAAATAAATCTTGTAACCTTTGTAGCAGAATTGCTTGAAAGGTTTTTTTATGCCCAAAATTCAATTTATTTGTCAATAGATTTTACAAGAAATGGCACAAAAAACCGTCTAACATTAGCTTATTTAATTCTGGTCTATCCATATTTTTACCAGAGCATTTGTCTATGTATTTTTTGTCAATTCTACAATGACTAATAGCCAGCTCTTGCCTCCTCTCATCTTGTTTTAATGTTGATACACGCTCATATAAATAAATCATTAAATCATCCCCTTTTACTCTTGATTATAAAAGTGTCTCAAAAAAGTATCAAATTCAATGAGACACAATTATAACCTTAAAACATGCAATTTATATGGGGATATCTTAATAAATCTCCGTGTTTCATAAATCTATAGTTATTTGAGATTAGTCTATAACCTAAAATATATCTAATGTTGATTAAAAATAGCCTTAGATTTGATTCTTAGTACCTTGTTTTTACCATTTGATTATGCTATTATCTCCATACAGGCAATTGAGAAAAACATAGGTGATTGTCATCGACTCCCGAAAGATGAGAGGAGGTGACGCTGATGAATACATACAATATTTTATACTTGCTATTGATGTCCGGTATGTTCCTTCTGACGCTAATCTCTTTAATTATTACATTAATTAGTAAAATTAAAGATTGAAATAAAAAATCACCCTATGGTTGACGCCCGGGTGATTTTGTAATAAACCGTCGGTGACAATCTCTCAATTGCCTGTAAATTTATTATACCATAAAATTTAATAAGGCAATCATTTTTTAAATAATTTCCTATTTAATTTGTCTCTCTTTTAACAATAATTCAACCACTTTGCTATATACCTCTTAAAGTAGTTAATCATTTCAATTGTTGTCAAATTGTTGTCAGTTTATCTTTTACCACTTTAAAACCCTTACAGCTAGCATATTTCACGACTTGAACATATTCCTTCTAATCCGTTGGTCGGACGTTCGAATCGTCTCGGGCACGTTTATACATTTTTTACAGTAACCTTTGTGGCAGAACAGCTTTAAAGGTTTTTTTATGTCCAAAATTCAATTTGTTTGTTCATTTAATTTACAGTTATTGGTGTATAAAACCGGCTAAAATCATCTAAAATTATCTGCGTTGGTGTACAATTGGTGTATGAATTTTTTACTTTATAATATAGATTTCATCTGTGTTTGAAGCATATTAATTGCTTCAAATTTTGTATCAGGTAAAACAGATACATATGTATCCAATGTAAAACTTACTGAACCATGACCCAATAATTGTGAAATTGTTTTTGCAGGTACGCCAGCTTCAAATAATCTTGTTGCGAAAGTATGCCTCATAGTGTGAGGACTGCATTTTTCAAGTTTTGCTTTTGTGATTATTTTTTCGAAGGTTCTAATATAATTTCTTGGTAAAATATATCCACCTTTGACATTACAAAAAACAATATTACTTAATTTTTGTTGTTTAAGTTTTAGTATTTTTAATAGATGAGTACATCTATCTGTGAGAGGAATTGTTCTAACGCCATTATTTGTTTTGGTACTATCTTGAACTAATAATATTTTTTTATCATTTTCGCGGTCTTTTACATTAACTAAATTCTTTTTTACAGTTAATATTTTTTTATTAAAATCAATGCAATCCCAAGTCAAAGCTAATATTTCTGAAGTCCTCAAACCAGTATCTAAATTAACTATAAAAGCCTCATGAATCCTATAATCTTTGGATATTTGTTCAAAGATTAATTGTTCTGATGCAGTAAATACTTTAATTTCTTTTTTATTTATACTAGGTAATTGTACATGATCTGCAGGATTCTTTGACAATATACCTTCTGCGATTGCTTGTTTTAAAGCAGGTTTAATTACATTATGAATTTTTCGAATTGTGTTTGCAGTTATTTCAGATTTTAAACATTTATTGTAAATTTCTTGTACATCTTTAGTTGTTATTTGTTGTAAAAGTTTTTTCTCGAAATTAGGTATTAAATATAATTTTATTATAGCCTCATATGAATCATAAGTTCTTGGTTTGATATTTATTTTATAAGTTTTTAACCAATATAAGAACCAATTTGAAGCTGTCATTTTATCAGGTTTAACATATTCTCCAGTAAATACTTCATTTTGTAATGTAGTCATTTTCTTTATTACTTCTAGTTTTGTATTACCATATACAGTTTTTCTAATTAATTTACCGTTAGTATCTCTACCAACAGTAACTCTTCCCATATATAGACCATCTTTTTGACGCTACCAAATGTACTCATTGAATGCACCAAATGTAGTCGCATCTGTGACGCTACCAAATGTACTACAATGTAGTCGCATCTGTGACGCTACCAAATGTAGTCGCATCTGTGACGCTACCAAATGTACCAAATGTAGTCGCATCTGTGACGCTACCAATATATATATATATATATATATATTTATATCAATGTAGTCGCATCTGTGACGCTACCAAATGTATCATATGTATGTATCAAATGTAGTCGCATCTGTGACGCTACCAAATGTATTATATATGTATTATTAATGTAGTCGCATCTGTGACGCTACCAAATGTATCAAATGTAGTCGCATCTGTGACGCTACCAAATGTATCATATATAATATATTATATATAATATATTTATTGAATGTACAAATGTAGTCGCATCTGTGACGCTACCAAATGTATTATATATAATGTATTATATATAATATATTATATATAATATATTATATATAATATATTCATTGAATGTAGTCGCATCTGTGACGCTACCAAATGTATCAAATATATTATATATATCATATATATAATATATTATATATAATATATTATATATAATATATTTATTCGAATGTAGTCGCATCTGTGACGCTACCAAATGTATCATATCGAATGTATCAAATGTAGTCGCATCTGTGACGCTACCAAATGTATTAATATGAATGTATCAAATGTAGTCGCATCTGTGACGCTACCAAATGTATCAAATGTAGTCGCATCTGTGACGCTATCATATAATTATATATAATATATAATATATTCATTGAATGTAGTCGCATCTGTGACGCTACCAAATGTACTCATTGAATGCACCAAATGTAGTCGCATCTGTGACGCTACCAAATATATATATATATAATATATGAATATATTAAATATAGTCGCATCTGTGAGCAAGGACCTAAACCGTAAAGTCGAGCGCGTCAAAATAAACA
>CAVYEU010000059.1:0-17103 GCA_963767415.1 uncultured Eubacteriales bacterium | reverse complement strand
ATGGAGGCTGCAAGAAAAGGAATCATAACGAAAGAGATGGAGCTTGTTGCTGACAAGGAACAAGGAAATGTACAGGATATTCTAAAGAGTGTATCAGTAGGAAAGATTGTTATTCCTGCGAATAAGAACCATCTAAGTTTAAGTGCTGAAGGTATTGGCGAAGGATTAAGGACGAAGATTAACGTAAATTTGGGTATATCAAAGGATTGCCAAAATATTGAGGCAGAGGTTGATAAAGTAAAAAAGGCTATTGAGCTTGGAGCTCACGCTATAATGGATCTTAGCTCATTTGGAAAGACGCGAGAATTTCGAAGAAGTTTGATCGATATGTCACCCGCTTTAATTGGAACAGTGCCTATTTATGATGCTGTAGGATTCTATGATAAAGATTTAAGTAAGATCTTAGTAGAAGAATTTTTAGAGGTTATAGAGACACATGCTGCTGATGGTGTAGATTTTATGACAATACATGCTGGAATGAACAGGTGCGCAATTGAGAAGTTTAAGAAAAATGGAAGGCTTACGAATATTGTATCAAGGGGTGGATCACTTCTATACGTATGGATGGAGTTAACGGGTAATGAAAATCCTTTTTATGAGCACTACGATAAGATACTTGATATATTTAGAAAGTATGATGTTACAATAAGTCTTGGGGATGCTCTCAGACCAGGAAGTATAAATGATGCAACAGATGCATCCCAGATAGAAGAGCTAATAATTCTTGGAGAGCTAACAAAAGAGGCATGGAAGAAGGATGTGCAGGTAATAATTGAAGGCCCTGGGCATATGGCAATAAATGAAATTGAGGCAAACATGGTATTACAAAAAAAGCTTTGCCATGGAGCACCGTTTTATGTTCTTGGTCCATTAGTTACGGATGTAGGGTTAGGGTATGATCACATAACCAGTGCAATTGGAGGAGCCATAGCTGCAACCTACGGCGCTGACTTTTTGTGTTATGTGACTCCAGCTGAGCATTTAAGACTACCAGACTTGAATGACATGAAGGAAGGTATTATGGCATCTAAGATTTCAGCCCATGCTGCGGATATTGCGAAGGGGATAAAGGGAGCAAAAGAATGGGATTATGCTATGAGTATGGCAAGGAAGGAACTTGACTGGGAACGGATGTTTAGCTTAGGAATTGACCATGAGAAGCCAAGAATCTATAGGGAAAGTTTAAAACCCGAACATGAAGATTCATGCAGCATGTGTGGCAAAATATGTGCAATAAGAAGCATGAATAAAATATTAAATGGGGAGACACCTTAAATGAAGATAACAGTAAACGGGAAACAGCAGGTTATAGATGCGCCTCAGTTAACGATTGCAGGTTATCTCAAGTTAAGAGAAATTAATCCTATGAGCATAGTTATTGAACATAATTATAAAGTTATTGATAGAAACATATGGGATAATGTAAAGATAGCAGGAAATGACAACTTAGAGATATTGAAGTTTATTGGTGGAGGATAAATGTTAATACTTGCCTTAATAAAAAATTATTACCTTGGCAAGTATAATCATTTTACTCAAATTTACATATAATATTATAGGATAAAGAAGTTATGGAGAGAACTACTATGTATGCTATTGCTATATTTGAACAGAGTAGTTTGATTAGACAATTGTATAAATGTTTATACGAGGAAGGTTGTGATTGCGAAATAATTTCTATTCCATGTAAATTATCAAATGCGGGGTGCGAGTATTGCTTAAAGTTTAGATCAAATTATAAGAAAATGGTAATCGAAGAATCAGCGAAGATCAATATGGCTATAAAAGAAATGTATAAAATAGTGAAGGATTCTTCAATGAATGTTAACTATGAAAAAATGAACTATACTTAGAAAAGTAATAATAAATTTAATATGATCGATTTAATTTGGAATAATACTCATTGTTTGAAAAAAATAAAAGTGATATAATCAAGCTAACAAATTGTTTTAGGTTGTGGACAAAGTTCACTTCGGAGTATATAGCCAAATTAATAAACTTACCTGGGATGTTCGAGTAAGTCTATTATTTTGAACCTACAGTGATAATAAGGGAGTTTGTAGTCAAATAATCACTATCAGGCCTCAATCTAATTCCGACATTCATAATAGAGTGCGACGGCAGAGGAAGATAAAAATTATTCGCAGGACACCCACCTAGCTTGGGCTAGGTATCAGAATATAGGCGGTACGGCATTTTGGGTATTTATACTTGACTCTGATTAAAATTCGCAAATGATATTTGCGAATTTTAATCAGAGTCAAGTATAAATTATTTTATAGACCATACCTTTATAAGGCTATTATACGGAATATGTTACTGATCAAGTAACCGGGATATACAATATATAGGTCAATAGTTTACAATAGTAGTTGCAAAGTGATTTAAATAATCATTTACACTTAGGGGTGGGAAAAATGAAGTATCCATATAAAGTAGTTTGTATAGTGTGTCTATTATCGATTTTTTTAGTCTCGACATTGTGCGGATGCCAGCAAGACCTAAATGAGCTAAAAAATTTATCTCATAAAGTTAGCATAAAAAAAGACAAAAAGCCTAAAATCGGTATTTCTTTTCCATCAGAAAGAGATGAGCAATGGGTAAAATATAAACAAATCATGGAAGAGGATTCAAGAAAAATGAGCATTGATATAATTACCGATTTTGCCGATAACGATATAGAAAAGCAAACCTCTCAATGTGAAAAACTTATATCTGACAATATTGATGTTTTAATCATTGTACCTGTGAGTAGTAAAGATGCGAAAAAGATAGTTGAAAAAGCTCATGAAAATAAAATAAAGGTGCTATGCCTTGATAGACTTATAAATGATGCTGATGTAGATTTATATATAACCTTTGACAGTAGAAAAGCTGGAGAGTTACAAGCTCAATATATTACCAATATAGTAAAAAAGGGAAACGTTGTTATATTAACTGGAGACAGGGGCGATAATAACTCAAGACTGTTGAGAGAAGGCGCGATGGATATATTAAAGCCATATATAGACAGGGGAGATATAGAAATCATATTTGAGCATGAATGTAAAAACTGGAGTGCTCTAGAGGCTGCAAATCATATCAAGACAGCATTAATCAGAACCAATAATAATATTCAAGCTGTTTTAGCCCCAAATGATAATATAGCTTTAGGAACTATTGAGGCTTTAACATCTGTAGGATTAGATGGAAAGGTAGCGGTTACTGGGCAAGACGCTCAATTGAATGCTATTAAACATATTAATAAGGGTACCCAGCTTATGACGCTATTTAAAGATCCAAGTAAAGCGGGAAAAGAAGCACTTCAAGCCGCAGTCAAGTTATTAGAAAATGAGGATCCAGGTATTAATAATAAAGAAAACAATAATAAGATTGATGTTCCTACTATTTTGTTTTCCCCTAAGCTCGTGGACAAAGATAATATTAATCAAGTTTTGATTAATTCTGGATATTACAACTTGAGAGAGGTAGCCGGTTAGAGATGAGAGATGAGAGATGAGAGGTTAGAATAGAATGAAGAAATGAAGGTGATTATTATATTCAAAAAAATTTTTGTAGATATTAATACTTCATTTATGGATATTTATGGAGAAGGTCCAGTAGCTATAAATACTAATGTTTTTAATAATGATTTGTTAACACGATTTTTGGGCTATTCCGAAGGAATAGCTAAGACATTTCTAATTCTTCTTTTAATAATCTGTGCCTTAAGTCTAATATTTATATTTGATATGAATACATTTGCCAAATTTAAGAAGACAATAATAGATTCAGTATTCGCAATAATTCTATTATATTGTGTCAAATATATTTATAAATTTGTAATTCAGGGCACAAATTGGTTCTCATATGTAGTTTCTAACAGAAGTGATAATCTGAATCCTATAGATCTTATGTTTAACAATATAGGGCTAGATACAACCACGGTTCAAACAGCAGCTTTTTCTATACAAATAATAATATTAATGACATTTTTAATTGTATTTATGTTCTATGTTCTAAGTTCTTTGATTAGCATATTATTATCACTTGCAGTAGTATTATATCCGTTTGCTGTTTCATTATATCCTTTTAAATCTTTTAAAAAACTATTTTTGAATTTTAATATTGTTTTATTGACTATGCTTGCAGTTGTCCCACTTCAAAGTTTATGTATTTCAATTGCAAGTCGATTATTTTTTAATAGTATATTTAGTCTGACTTCAGTGGCTTCTTTATTTGGGCTTTTAATAATCATTACATTTATTATCCCCGGACTTGCAATAACAGGTTTTAATAAACTGTTTGCATTAGCAAAATAAGTATATTCAGTAAGTATAACATGGGAGGAAATAATGAAGGTTGACAATATCTATATTCCAAGGGAGATAAAGCAAAAAGAAACCATAGTATTTCATATTCCAATAATAAAAAGCCCTGTTACAACAAGGCAGATTTATTATTTCATGTTCGGTGTTTTAGTTGATATTCCATTCGTAGTTATTTGTAAATACATGATATTGGATATCATAGATCTACAAGATAAATTACTTGAGCTATTAATAATTGGTATGATTAGTATAGCCATTCCAGCTTTTTTTTCAGTTATTGCTCTAATGAAAAAAGATGGGAGATACTTAGAGGAAATATTTTTAAAACGAATGTTTTATAAGAGATCATCTAAAATAATTTTAAATGAAAGGGCTTTAGCTAGGTATACACGATGAGACTATTAATTGCTATAAATTTAGAGGAGTTAGAAAAATTTATTAAATCTTTAAAACAAATTGAAGTGGTTTGGGTAGTACGTACTCAAACCAGTCTATTAGAAAAAATTATAAACAAAAGACCCGATACTGTTATTCTATCAAATAATTTACCTGGAAATGGTGATATGATGGAATTAATTGAGACTATTACCTCCAGGGATTACCCGGTACGTAGAATTATTTTTCTATACGGTGATGATAATGAACAAAGGAAAAACTTCATAAATTTCTTGATAAGTAGAGGAGTTTATGATTACTTTATTGGCAGTACTCTAAATTCTAGTATTATTAATAATTTGTTATTCAAACCTAAAACACGTGAGGATATTAAAAATGATATTTTTTTAATAAAAAAAGATATATTAGAGAACAAAAATAACCAAACCAATTCAGGAGAAAAGACCGTTGTTATTGAAAAACAACTATTAGGGTTAGCTGTCATCTCTGTTGGAAGCTTTGATAGGTGCTCCGGATGTACACATATTGCGATAATGATGGCGTATTATTTGACAAAGCTTAATAAAAGGGTAGCGTATTTAGAAATGAATGATAAAGATGATATCCGAACCCTAGTGGATAATCCTCCAAATATAAACAAAGAAAAAATATGTTTTAGGTTTAAAGGCATTGATTTTTATAATAAAGCGTATTCAATACATGAACTAAACAATATAGATGAGTATAACTATATAATTCTGGATATTGGTACTTTGAGGGGCAAAGATTGTAATGGAAAATGGGAAAAGTCGCCTGAATTTAGCGAGATGCTTCGAAGTAATGTTTCGATCCTAATGTGTAACTCGAAACCTTGGCAATTAGAAGTATTAAATAAATTATTATTTAGTAATGGTGACTTTAGTGAAATCCGAGAATCAAAGAGCTGGAACTTATTTTTTAATTTTACTGATGATGTGACATTTAAGGACATAAGTTTTGAATTACATAAGTTTAAAGTATACAACGTTCCGTATAACCCTGTATTATTTAACTTAACTGATGAAGTATCAAAGATATTTGAAAATGTTTTGGAATCGATACTAATAAAAAATAAGAAGAAATCTTTTTTCTTTTGATAAAAATCAAAGGTCAATTCATATGCTTATTATAAAATCATTTCTTTAAATTGATTTTCATCAATAATATTAATCTATATAAATTATTATTTTATCTGATTAATGAAAAAAATATTCTCTCACACATAAGCATTTTGACGTTGTAGACATATAAACAATTTATATGCAAATCGACCTTTGATTAAAAGTGAATGTTCTTTAAAATCCCACCGATTATATTAATTAAGTCAATAGGGATATTAACAGTAGATTGTTTGACACCGATAATATTAATGTTTGACAACAGATTATTAAAATCTTTATTTTTACACTTATCCATTAGAGGTCGGAAACTAGAAACATTATCAATAAAATCCTGTAAAGGTTTTACAAGAGTATCATAATCCTCATTTTGAATAGTAGCTCTGGCAGCCATGATACCGCTAATCATTGATGTAATAGCTCCTGTTCCAAGGAATGATTCTACCAATCCTGCACTACGTCCCGTTAAAAGTATATTACCTGTTTTGAATTTCTTTACACGCCCAGTTGTAAATGGGGGTAAAATGTTGTGATATAAGATTTCATACTTGTTCAGTCCTTCAATTTCTAAAAACTTATCGAACAATGGAATTGTTTCAGTCTGATCTTTTCCTATGATATATAGCGCAGCTAATGCTGTACTTTTACTCAACGGTGAAAGCCTTCCATATCCAGTACCCGAATACTCTGTGTTCATGTAAATGGCTGCAGTATCCTCTTCGAAGGTTCCTGAGACAAAAGCCCCAATAATACGTACACCACCCTGGTCTTCCCAGACATTTAACTCTCTTGCTTCCTTTTCACGTCCAGTAGCAATGACAACCCAATCATATTTGTCTTTAAGTTCTTTATAGTCAACAGGTGTATTCATGTGAACAGCTGTCCTTCTTAAATACCTGAATAACTGATTTTCCAAAGAATCAATCTTTCTGCCTCTATCAACATAATATCCTAAATTCCCATTAAGTATAACTTCCTTATTCGATGATTTCATTACGTTTTTCGTAACTTTTGCAAGCGGCTTTATAGTGATATCATAGGTTTTTCTTATATATTCAAGTACATCGCCATAGCTCCGATATATCATTGTTGGCCAAAAGTTAATACCAATCCAAGGCCACCCTAAAGCGTCATCTTTCTCAAAAATATCTGGAATTAAACCGAGTTTTTCACATTCTATAGCACAAGCCAATCCTGCAGTCCCAGCACCTATAATTGCAATCTTCAATGGTTATTCTCCTTTTTATAGTTATTCAAATATAGTTTTGGATAAAATAATCGAAATTATTATAGTTTTGGATAAATAATCGAAATTATTATGAATTTTATTATAACCTTAAACTACCAATTTGCAATTAATGTAATTAATGTCAACTGATACAAATAGGCACTCTGGGAAAAATGTCCATGGCGATTAATCTTAAATATGCTACAATTCATAGGAGTACAAACTAATCTACTTTGTGTAATGTAAAAAAGATGTAAGAGTGTGATTATGATTTTTACCTAATTATATTCTTCAGATCTTCTTCATTAATAATTTTTACTCCTAACTCCTGAGCTTTAGCCAGTTTGCTTCCGGCATCTCTACCTGCGAGAACATAAGAAGTATTCTTAGAGACACTACCTGATACTTTTCCTCCATACATTTGAATTATTTCCGTAGCTTCTTCCCTTGTCATAGATGGTAATGTACCAGTCAGTACAAATGTTTTCCCTGAAAAACGGTCATCCTTATTGTTTACTGACACTTTTGATTTCATGTTAACGCCAACTTCCTGCAATTTTGTTATAAGCAAATGTGTTTCGTTCTTAAAAAAATACTCAATAATATCCAAAACCATGATGTCGCCGAAATCAGGCAAAGCTATCAATTGCTCATAGGTTGCTTTTTCAAGCAACTGTAAACTTAGAAAATTAGTTGCTAAGACCCTTGCAGTTTGTTTACCAACATTTCTAATTCCCAATCCGGTGATAAGCTTATCAATATCATTATTCTTTGATTTTTCTATGGCTTTAAGAAGATTGTCAGTTGACTTTTCTTTCCCAACTATTCCTTTACTAATCAGTTCTTCACGATAGTTTTTCAAAAAATAAATGTCAGCTACATCTTTTATATAGCCTTCTGACATTAAGGATTCTACAGAACTTGGACCAAGACCTTCTATATCCATTGCATCTTTAGAAGCAAAGTAAATAACCCTTCTTATGGCTTGAGCAACACACTCTGAACCAGTACAACGGATTTCTACTCCATCATCTAATCTCAATGTTGGAGCACCACACATGGGACATCTATCAGGCATTACATATCTTTTAGCGGTTGCAGGACGCTTTTGGGGGATACTTTTTAATACCTCTGGTATAATATCTCCTGCTTTATGTATAATAACTGTATCGCCAATCTGGATGTCTTTTGAATCAATATAATCTTGATTGTGTAATGTAGCCTTAGATACAGTTGTTCCAGCTATCTTTACCGGCTTCAAAATCGCTAAAGGGGTTAATCTTCCAGTACGTCCAACTTGAACCTTAATGTCCTCTACAATTGTTTCTTTTTGTTCCGGTGGATACTTATAGGCTACTGCCCATTTTGGAACTTTACTTGTCATACCAAGTCTTTTTCTATCTTCTAAGTCGTCTACTTTGACTACAGCACCATCAATACCGAATGGAAGTTGCCACCTGGTTTCCTCAATCGTCGATATGCATTCCCAGACTTCATCGGCAGTTTTACAAATTATAAAATCTGGACTAACAGGAAACCCTTGATTCGAAAGCCATTTTAATGTTTCCGAATGAGATGTAAAATCCTTTCCCTGAGATATTTGAAGGTTAAAAACATATATATCAATATTTCTTTCTCTAACAATACCTGGGGCTAATTGACGCATTGTTCCAGCTGCCAAATTGCGAGCATTCTGATATATCTTGTCTCCAATCTCTTCCTGCTTTTGGTTTGCCTTTTCAAAGGCATCGTTTGTCATGTAGACTTCTCCACGCACTTCAATATATGGCAACTTGCTAGGAATAGTTTTGGGAATAGACGGTATTTCTAATAAATTTTCATATATTGACTCTCCTATCAGACTGTTACCTCTTGTTATACCTTCTACAAAATTACCGTCATTGTAACGTAAAACTACCGAAAGACCATCAACCTTTTTTTCTACAACAAAAGTGGGACTGCCTAATTCCTGAATCATTTTATTAACGAAGCTATAAACCTCTTCCTTTGAAAATACGTCTTGAAGGCTTAGTACAGGAACATCATGTTGAACCTTTCTTAATTCACGCTTAACAGTACCTCCTACTTTCTGTGTAGGTGAATCACTGACAGCAAATTCTGGATGCTCCTGTTCAAGTTTTCTTAACTCCAAAGAGAGTCGGTCGTATTCATAATCTGAAATTTCAGGGGCATCTTGATTGTAATATCTATCGTTATGATACTCAATCGTTTTTCTTAATTTCTCAATTCTTTTTTTAATGTCCATATTTGTTTTTTTCTCCTCTACATTTCGATCTCCATTTCATTTTAATCCCCGAAAAAATTATTCACTTAAAAATTTATCACAAAAGTTTTGTACAAAACAATATAATGAACACATAAATTCGGACAAAATTGAAGATAATGAAAAAGACCAAAGCAATATAGATAAAACCTAATTATATGTAGCACTAATATTAATGCCTATATGACATAGTATTTTTTTGTAATGCAATATTTAATCCATTTGCAATAACCTGTGCAATTTTCTCTATTATATCGTCTATTTCTTTTGGTGTAACTATTAAGTCTCCAACACTAGGCTTTAAAACCTCTTTAATAAGTTCGTACTTGCTATCCGTTTCTAGATCTTTTAGCATTGAGTAAAATCGCTTCCCTCTCTTGACATATTGATCATACTATCAATAACTAGATCTATTGTATCACTTGCCATTGTTGCTGCATCAACCACGGTAGGTACTCCTATTGCAATTACTGGTATTCCTAAAGTGGATTCGGAAAGTTCCAATCGTTTATTGCCAACACCTGAACCAGGACTTATACCTGTGTCAGCTATTTGTATAGTTGTGCTGATACGCTCCAATTTTCGTGATGCAAGAGCATCGATACAAATAACAGCATCAGGCTTTACACGCTCAACGACACCTTTAACTATTTCAAGAGTTTCAATTCCTGTGATACCTAGAACCCCTGGCTCAAAAGTACAAACAGGTCTTACACCCTCATCAATGAATCTAGGTTCATTTTCAATCAGGTGCCTTGTGACCATGAGCTTTGAAATTGTTCTGGGGCCTAAAGCGTCAGGTGTTACGTTCCAATTACCCAACCCAACTACTAATACAGTTGATTTGTCTTGTAATTTTATGATGTTTATGAGCTCTTTTGCAAGATTATTGCATGCATCATCAAATAAATTATCATCATTTTCTTTAAACCTTGGAATTTCTAATGTGATATAGTTACCAATTGGTTTACCGATAGAGTTTTCGCCTTGCTTTGACGTTATTCTCACTCTTGTGATTTTTACGTTGTCATCTCCAGCATTCTCAATCTTAACACCAGTATCTTCTGGCTTACTTTTAACAGCTTCTTGTTTATCTCTTTGTGTAACGAATTCATGCGCTTCTAAAGCTAAGTCTGTTCTGATATTGAAGTTTTTCTGCATTACAATTCCTCCTTGGAGCTAGTTGAATTCAGTATATCCAGAATAAATAAAATGTATTCACTATATTTGTGGTATGTTATTTACTATGGGTTGATATCGTCAGTTCATATTTTAATTCAATATTTTAAATCTTAGGCATAATTAATCTGACATAATATTGAATTTTAAATTATATTAACTATTCCACCATATACTGAATGCATCACTAAAGTCCCTACGGTAGGTATACAAAGATGACAGGGACGGTTCCTTGACACACGCACGCGTGTGTCAAGGAACCGTCCCCTGTCATCTTTTTCTGTGGGGAGAAATAGAAAATTAAACTTGTGTAATATTTTTGGCTGAAAAATTGGGAGATGTTAATAAATTTATAGATATTGAAGATTATTTGAAAGGGCAGTAAAAAGTCAAAGACCAAAATTAAGTCTATCTTGACAATTATGCTTTTTATAATTACGATTAAAGCATGATTGTCAAATTGGAGGTAGTAAAATGACGGGACTTGAAAAATTGAAAAATCTAAATAAATGAAAATAAATGTATAATAACCACTATTGTAGAAGCTGAAATTATACTAAGAAATTTCATGCTTGAAGGGTTTGTCAAGGATAGAGCGGGTTTTTCAAATAAGGCAGTTGAGTACGCAAAAAGAAATTATTATAAAGGGTGACCATAAATGAGTATGGATAAAGAATTATGCTTGAATATCGGTAATGCGGCTATTCCCTATATACTTTCCGACAGTAAAAAAGCAAAGTATATCAACTTGGTTATTGATATAAATGGACTTAAAGTTGTAAAGCCCCCTAAAGCTAGTTTAATTGAAGTGGAAACGGTCTTGAAATCAAAAAGTAACTGGATATTTAAGCACTACATGAATTTTCAGAATATGAAGGTTGACGAATATAAAAGAAATTGGGAAAGCGGAGAAAGGGTTCTTTACCGAGGTAAGAAGTATAATATAAGAATTTCCCCACATAAGGAATGTACGACCAGAATTAATTTCAACGGGAAAAAATTTGAGGTACTTGTCAATGAAACTGCACGGAAGATACAAGAAAGACTTTGATAGAAAATGCTTTTAGAAGATGGTATATGATGACTGCTTATGATGCTTTAAAAGAAAGGCTTATTACTTTTGCAAAATCACAGGGTTGATTTACAATGCCATGAAGATTAAAGAGCAAAAGACCCGATGGGGTAGCTGTTCTAAGAAAGGGAATTTGAATTTTAACTGGAAGCTTATTATGTCGCCCTCTTAGTGGGTTATTGATTATGTGATAGTTCATGAAGTTTGTCATTTGAGGTATTTGAATCACTCAAAGGAGTATTGGACTATGGTGAAAATGTATATGCCGAGCTATAGAAAAGCTCAAGAGTGGTTGGAGAAGAATGGGTCGGAACTGAGATTATGAAAGATATCTATAAAACTTTGCCGTTATTTTTCATAAACAAAATTATTCTCTTAGCTCGTTTATAGCCTGCTCTTCAATAGGATTTAAATAATCTATCATAGATATACTACCAATTATTATTTTTTATTACTGCTAATTTTGCTATCGTCTTGTGTTAATTCATCTGATATATGAATTCTAAAACATCAGATATATTACAATCCAATGCTTCACATATTTTTTCTAGATTACTAAATCTAATCGCTATCGTTTTATTTTTTATTAGCGGTGATAAATTATTATATCTGATTCCAGCTTTTTTAGATAACCAGTATGCTGTTTTCCCTTTTTGTTTTAGCAACTTATCTAATTGGATTCTTATCATTAATAAAGCCCCCCATTTATTTAACTTATCTTTATTATAGTTTTAAATATATTATCAATCAATAGTATATTTATGTTATTGGTCAGTATCCTACTAATATTATTTAGGTACCTATTTTTATATTGTCTTTTTCAAATAAAAGAAATATAATCTAAAAGAATATAGTAGCTATTGCAATATTTACAGATATAAATAAAGGCTACGAACAGTATAAGTTCTTGTATGGCTTTTATAATATAGAAGTGAGGTGCAAATTTAATACATAGTTATATCTATGATAAAGGAATCAATTAAGAGTTATATTATAGACCGTAGTTACAAGAATGAAATGTCATTTTTGATATATTTTGAATAATTTAAGATAAGTGAATTAATCGGAAGGAGAGAAGCCTGTGAAGAAAACCAAGTCAGAAAAATCATTGGAGAAAAAGAAGATTATTAAGATGGCGAAGATTTATCTAAAAGAACACCCCGATAAAAACTATCGAAAATGTAAGAAAGAAGCAAAAGAAGCTTATGATGCGATGAAGAAATCTTAGTAACAACTGAAAATCAAATTATGCTTGTTAAGTTGTTAAGTTAAGATGAGTTATGGAAAGGAAGAATAGAAGATTTTATTTGAGAATTCTGTATTCTTTTTTATTAAATTATATAATGTAAGATAGGATAAATCGTTTATACGATTTACCCTATCAACAACACCTTTAATTATTTCAAGAGTTTCAATTCCTGCGATACCTAAAATCTCTGGTGCAAAAGAATATATTACCATAGCCTTAATGAGATAAAAATAGGAATATAGAAGAAATTATTTGCGATATTGTTACGAACTTTGAGGAGCAAGTATTTAGAAATGTATTTGTCAAAAAAAAATTTACCCAGAAATAAGGCTAAGGCTTGCAAATAAATTAATGAAAGATATAATAATATTTAATATAATCTATATGGGAGGCTCTTTATGGCTAAATACTCTAAGAAAGATATACTACAGCTTACAAAAGAACAGGGAGTTAAATTCATCCGTTTGCAATTTACTGATATTTTCGGTACTTTAAAAAATGTTGCAATAACTGTTGACCAGCTTGAAAAAGCATTAAATAATAACTGTATGTTTGATGGCTCATCAATAGAAGGATTCGTTCGTATAGAAGAATCTGATATGTGTCTTTACCCTGATGTAAATACATTTGTTATTTTCCCATGGAGGCCACAAACAGGGAAAGTAGCTCGCCTAATTTGTGATGTCTATAATCCTGACGGTACACCCTTTAATGGTGACCCTAGATATGCCTTGAAGAAAGCAATCAAAAAGGCAACTGATATGGGGTATGACTCATTTAATGTTGGACCTGAGTGCGAATTTTTCTTATTCCTTACCGATGAACATGGAAATCCGACTACAAGAACTCATGATAATGCTGGTTATTTTGACTTAGGGCCAATTGATTTGGGTGAAAACGCAAGAAGAGATATATGTATGGTATTGGAGGAAATGGGCTTTGAGATTGAAGCATCTCACCATGAAGTGGCTAAAGGACAACATGAAATTGATTTCAAATACAGCGATGCATTGAATACAGCAGATGCCGTTCTTACATTTAAACTTGTAGTTAAGACAATAGCTCAGCGACATGGTCTTCATGCGACGTTTATGCCAAAACCAATATTTGGTATTAATGGTTCTGGGATGCATGTAAACGCATCTTTATTTAAAGATGGGAAGAATGCGTTTTATGATGAAAAAAATTCTATGCAATTAAGTCAAGACGCCTATTGGTTTATAGGTGGTGTGATGAAAAATATAAAATCGATTTCTGCAATTACAAACCCGCTAGTTAATTCATACAAAAGGTTAGTCCCTGGGTATGAAGCCCCTGTTTATATCGCTTGGTCAGGAAGAAACAGGAGTCCTCTGATAAGAATCCCTGTTGCAAGAGGTAATTCGACCAGAATCGAGCTAAGATGTCCAGATTCATCATGTAACCCTTATCTAGCTTTTTCTGCAATCCTACTTGCTGGATTAGATGGTATAGAGAACAAAATTGATCCTCCATCAGCAACTGATAAAAATATATTTCATATGGATCTTTCACAGCGAATTGCCCAAGGACTAGAATCATTGCCTACAAATCTTAAAGAAGCAATAGATGAACTTAAGAAAAGTGAGCTTGCTAAAAATGCATTAGGTGATCACATTTTTGAAAAGTTTATTGAAGCAAAAGAAAATGAATGGAATCAATATATTGCCCAAATATCTCCATGGGAACTTGAACAATATTTAATAAAATATTAAAAGGCAGGATACCTTCGTGGAAACTAGCAGAATTATTATTGCTTTCAATAATGATATTTCTCTAAGTAAATTAGCCTTGCTGCTTAAAGAAAGTGGATTTGATGTTTTAGAAAAGATTAAAGATGGTCAGGAATGCATAAGAAAAATTCGAGTTCTTATGCCAGACTTAATAATAGTTGACTTCAATTTGCAGCCAGCATCTTCTGCAACAGAACTTGCCAGAATTGCAATAGAAGACAATATATGTGATGTTATTTTACTTTTGACGCATATGCAAAAGGATTTGGTTAGTGATCTAAATAATCAAAGAGGATGTGTATGTCTAACTAAACCCATAAATAAAGTTATACTAGTCAATACAATTGAATTAATGTTAAAAAATCGAAAAGAAATAACTATACTTGAAAAAAAGATAACTGATCTAAGAAATTCTTTAGACGCAAGGAAAGAAATCGAGAAAGCAAAAGGATTGTTAATTAAACGCTTAAATATATCTGAAAATGAAGCATTTAGAAGAATCCAAAAACAAAGCATGGATAAACGGATCCCGATGGCCGATATTGCACGTGCAATAATTTTAACATATGAGATATAAAAAATAAAATCCTTCAAGAATACGTCTTATAGTAATATCTTATTTTCTCATCCAAATGTAATAAACTTGTACAAAGTTTCATACTATACTTACTGGGGCCATATACTGTACTAGGTCACAAAATAGTATTTTTGTCCACTTGGATAATATATTCTAAGATTCAGATTGAGTTAAAACTCATCTGAATCAAGAATATTATTAATGACCGTCAGTACATGTTAATACTTGCCTCAATAAAAAAATTATTACCTCGGCAAGTATAAAATAGTTATTAGTAAGAAAGGAGGGGACTTAAGTCTTAAGACAATGGGAATTGACCTTATTTTTCGTATTGCAGCAATAGGTATTTTAGTTTCAGTTTTAAATGCATTGCTCAATAAATCTGGGAGAGAAGAGCAAGCGATGATGACTACTTTGGCTGGGCTAATTGTAGTTCTTATGATGGTTGTTAAAGAAATAGTAAACCTATTTAACACCGTAAAAACAATGTTTAAGTTTTAAGGTCAGCTAAAAAGGATGGGTAGTTTTTATGGAAATAACAAAAATAGTTGGTATAGGCATTGTTGCTACAATATTGGTCATTATTTTAAAAGTAAGAAAACCAGAAATAGCAGTCCAAGCAAGTATAGCAACTGGACTTTTAATATTATTTCTGATTGTAACTCAGATCCGTGCTGTTATTGACCAGATTACGATTTTTTCTAAAAGAGCGAGTATCGATATAATTTATTTATCGATACTATTGAAAGTAATAGGAATAGCATATATTACAGAATTTGGGGCTGATATATGTAGAGATGCTGGGGAATGTGCAATTGCATCAAAAATTGAGCTTGCAGGGAAAATAATTATAGTACTAATATCGATTCCAATTATTACTGCATTGCTTGATTTGATATTGAATCTATTAACCTAAATTTGGGAATAAGGGTTTCGGAAAAAACAAATCTAAAGGAGCTATGATATGTTATTTTTATATTCATTAAAAAAAATACATACAAAACATATTCTAGTTCTAATAATATTCATATTTATTATGGTTCACATTACTATGAATGTTAATGCTTTAGAAAATCTTGATGAAATGCACAGCATTTTTGAATGCCAAACAAAAGAAATAGAAAATCAATTGAAGTCATGTGCTAGTAAAGAATCAAAAGAAATTTTATCAGCATTAACAGCTGAAAGCATACTAAAAGATACAGCAAGTGGTAATATGAAATTCAATATGCAAAGTCTGTTTTATAGAATCACAAAATATGTTTTCAAGGAAGTATATTTGAATATTAATATACTAGTAAAATTAGTTGTCTTGACTATTCTATGTGGGATATTAAAAAATTTAAGAACGTCGTTTTTAAGCGAAAGTATTAGCGAATTAGCATTTTATGTCTGTTATATTGTTACTGTAACAGTATTGATCTTAAGCTTTGGTAACTGTGTAGAAATATTAAAAGACATTGTAACCAAAATGGAGAAATTCGTTTTTGCAACGATTCCTGTTCTAATAACTTTATTAGTTTCTGGGGGAAGTTTAGCTTCCGCAGGAATAATGGAACCATTGATACTGTCATCAATTCAGTTTGTTTTAAGTGTTATAAAAGTTGTTTTTATACCATTAATATCCGCTTCAACTGTGTTATCAATTGCAACGAATATTTCAAAGAAAGCTCAAATTTCTCGATTGGCAGCTTTTTTGAAACAACTTTGCGTTGTATCTTTAGGCATTATTTTGACGATCTTTGTTGCTGTTATTTCAATACAGGGAACAATGGGGTCTTGTGTAGATGGAGTTGTCGGAAAAACAGCCAAATTTGCAATCAGTACCTTTATACCAATCGCAGGTAAATACCTAGCAGATGCTGCAGACAGTGTCGTCGGATACTTCCTGTTGATCAAAAATGCAGCTGGAATTGCCCTT
>CAVYEU010000058.1:0-38715 GCA_963767415.1 uncultured Eubacteriales bacterium | reverse complement strand
ACGAGTGGAGCTAAACAAGAAGTTATTGATGCCTATACAAAGGTTGGTGGAACTCCATGGTTAGATAACCACCACACAGTTTTTGGACAAGTCTTTCAAGGAATGGATGTTGTTGATAAAATTGCAAGTGCAAAAGTGGATGAACAAAATAGTAAACCTATTGAGGCTATTGAAATAGAAGGAATTACAATTGATACAGTAAAGTAATAAACTATACTTGATAAAAATATAAAAGGAGATTTTGGAAATGGGAAATACTAAGTTAAAAGATATTTTTAAGATGCCAGAAAAATATTTTAATAAATTAATAAGCATATCTGGATGGATTAGAACTGTTAGAGATTCGAAAACATTTGGATTTATTGAACTAAATGATGGTACCTTCCTTAGAAACATTCAGGTTGTTTTTGAAGAAGGAGTTTTAAAAAACTTCAAAGAGATTGCAAAACTTTCTGTTGGATCTGCAATTATTGTGTCTGGAGAACTCGTTCAGACACCTAGTTCAAAACAACCTTTTGAAATAAAGGCTAAGGAAATTAAAATCGAAAGCTTAGCAGATCTTGATTATCCGCTTCAGAAAAAAAAGCATAGCTTTGAGTATTTGCGTACCATTGCTCATCTAAGACCACGTACAAATACTTTTTCAGCAGTATTTAGAATCAGATCTTTGGCTGCGTTTGCTATTCATAAATTCTTCCAGGAACGTGATTTTGTTTATGTTCATACTCCAATCATCACTGGAAGTGATTGTGAGGGTGCAGGTAAAATGTTTAGGGTATCGACCCTGGAATTTGATAAGCTACCAAAAACTAAATCCAATAAAATTGATTTTTCAAAAGATTTTTTTGGAAAAGAGACTAATCTTACTGTAAGCGGACAGCTAAACGTAGAAACTTACTGCATGGCTTTTAGAAATGTTTATACATTTGGACCAACATTTAGGGCCGAAAATTCAAATACAACAAGACATGCTGCTGAATTTTGGATGATTGAGCCTGAGATTGCGTTTGCTGATCTTTCTGATGATATGGATTTAGCTGAGGACATGCTAAAGTATATTATCAATTATTGCCTGGAGAATGCACCGAGTGAAATGGAGTTTTTTAATAACTTTGTTGATAATACATTGCTTGATAGATTAAAGAATATAGTAAATTCAGAGTTTGTTCATATTACGTATACTGAAGCTATTGAGATTCTGAAGAAGGAGAAAGACCGGTTTGAATACCCGGTTGAATGGGGCTGTGATCTTCAAACAGAACATGAAAGGTATATTACTGAAGTGGTATATAATAAGCCAGTGTTTGTAACTGATTATCCAAAAGAAATTAAGGCTTTTTATATGAGAATGAATGATGATAATAAAACTATTGCAGCAATGGATCTATTGGTACCTGGGGTTGGAGAAATTATAGGTGGAAGTCAAAGGGAAGAAAGATATGATGTTCTCGCAAAAAGAATGGAAGAATTGAACTTATCAAAAGAAGACTACTGGTGGTACCTGGATTTAAGAAAATACGGTAGCACAAAACATGCAGGGTTTGGTTTGGGATTTGAAAGGGCTATCATGTATATAACCGGAATGACCAATATAAGGGACGTAATATCATTTCCAAGAACTGTAGGCTTTGCAGAGTTTTAGGGACAAAAAACTTTCTATGCTTGCCGAGGTAATAATTTTTTTTAATGAGGCAAGTATAAAATTTATGAATCGTTTTAAAAACCAAATTATGCTTGAAGTAAGTAAGGTGGATTAATTAAAATGAAAATACTTGTTGATGCAGATGCATGTCCAGTGAAAAATATTATAATTAAAATTGCAAAGGAATATGGAATTCCTGTAATAATGCTTATAGATACAAGTCACGTGCTGAGCGATGATTACGCAGAAATTATCACTGTTGATAAAGCTAGCGATTCAGTTGATATTGCTCTAATAAATAAAGTTTTAAAAAACGATATTGTAGTAAGTCAGGATTTTGGAGTGGCTGCAATGGCTATAGCCAAAGGAGCAAAGGTTATAAATCAAAATGGGATGATTTATACTAACGACAATATTGACGGACTTTTGTTTGAGAGGCATATTGCTAAGAAAGTAAGACGTTCCGGCGGCAAAATATCAGGTCCGGCAAAAAGGAACAAACAAAATGATATTGAATTTGAAAGCAAATTTTTAAAACTTATAGATGCTATGATTTAGCATATACAAAATAATCACAATGCGAGATTTGAAGTGCAGTGTGATTATTTTGTATGATTATCCCAAAATTAAGCCTAAACTCAGACCTAATATTGCTCCAATGATTACTTCAAACGGAGTATGTCCTAAGAGTTCTTTTAATTTTTCGTCGAAGGTAGTATTTATCAAGTTGGTAGAAATTAATTCGTTTAATACTTTTGCCTGATTACCAGCAGCTCTTCTTACTCCTGCAGCATCATACATTACTATTATTGCAATTGCTAAAGCGAGGGCAAATATGCTTGAATCGAATCCATGATTTTTACCAATTACAATAGCTATTGAAATAACATATGCAGAGTGAGAGCTTGGCATTCCACCTGAGCCATATATCCTTTTGATATCGAATTTTTTTGCTTTTATAAGTATAATCAAAATTTTTAAGGACTGTGCTATAAGCCAAACAACAGTAGGTATTATAATAGCTCTATTCGATAATATGTCATGAAAAATATTTGTCATATGTATTCTCCTTTATAAATAAAACTAATTTTCTCGTTTTAGCAGAAGGTTCACAAAAAACTTAAGGAAGGCTGCTTTATCCCCAAAATGATTAATACTTTCAATAGCTTCTTTTGTGATATTTTGAAGCTTTTCTTTTGATGAATCAATACCAAATAATGATACAAATGTGGATTTGTTATTCTTAACATCACTTCCAACATTTTTTCCAAGCTTTTCTTGATTACCTTCAATATCTAATATGTCATCTTTAATTTGAAAAGCTAGTCCTAAATTATCAGCAAATTTGGAAAGGCAAGATTTTTCAATATCTGTCGCATTACATATGGCAGCAGCAGCTAAAATAGAAGCTTTGATAAGAGCACCAGTTTTTCTATTGTGCATTTCTAATAGAGTCTCTTTTGAAATCTCAGTATTTTCAAATTCCATATCTATAATTTGACCGCCTATCATACCAAGTGCTCCGGTTGATTTCGCGATTATACTGATTGCTTCTAGCCTTAATTTATAATTATTGTTTTTGCTAATAGAGTCTTCCAACATTATTTCAAAGGCATAATTTAATAAAGCATCTCCAGAAAGAATCGCTTTACCTTCACCAAACATTTTATGGTTTGTGAGTATTCCGCGTCGAAAGTCATCGTTATCCATTGCAGGTAAGTCATCATGGATTAAGGAGTATGTATGAATCATTTCTATTGCGCATGCATATGGCAAAATGATTTTGATATCATTTTCAAATAAATCGCTTACAGCTATAGCAAGAATTGGTCTTACTCTTTTACTATGAGCCATAAGGCTGTATTCCATACTTTTATATAGATTAAAAATAAGAGGCTTATTAAGCTCTTGTAGATATTCTCCTAATGATTTGTTAATAAGCTCAGTCCAATTTTTATATTGAATACTAGACTCCATTTGTTACCTCCAGTTTATTGAAATCTTTTTCCTGAATATTACCAAGATCATCTTCGATTAGAAGACTAATCTTTTTTTCAGCTTCATCAAGCTTGGTGTTACAATATTTTGAGAGCATTATCCCTCTTTGAAAAATATCAATGGATTCATCTAATGCTAGATCGCCATGTTCAAGCTTTTGAGCAATAGTTTCAAGTTCTTTTAAAGCATCTTCAAAGCTTAGCTCTATACTATTCATGATTTATACCACCTTATTATTATTTTACAATACAGTTAATCTGTCCATCAGAAAAATTGATTTCTAATTCATCGTATATTTCTACTTCTTTAATAGATCTTATTATACGCCCTTGTTTTATATTCCTGACGATACTGTAACCTCGAGACATTATAGAAAGAGGACTCAATGCATCAAGTTTTGCAACAATTGTTAGAAGTTTTGATTTCTTTTTATCAGTCACCAAAGTAAGATCCTTCATTAAATGTTTAAATAAAGAGTCTAAGTGTATTCTGAATTGATATATATTATCACAAGGTCTGCTAAAAGAGGTGGATCTTAATAGATTTTGATACTTTAATTTCTTAATACTGATATTCTTATGTAGTGAATTAAGTAATCTACCTTCAAGGGTCGCTATCTTATTCTTTAGAAGAATTTTTTCTGGTAAAACAACTTCTGCAGCAGCAGAAGGAGTTGGGGCTCTAAAATCAGCAACGAAATCTGCAATAGTAAAATCTGTTTCATGCCCGATTGCAGAAATTATGGGAATTCTGGATTCAAAAATACTTCGTGCGACAATTTCTTCATTAAAAGCCCACAACTCTTCTAAAGAACCTCCACCTCTTGCAAGTATTAAAACATCAACGTAGTCTAATGAATTCATTTTTTTAATTGCCATACTGATTTGTCTTGAAGCCGACTCACCTTGAACTGCAATTGGATATATTAGAAGTTGAAAATTTCCATACCTTCTATTTAAAACATTAATAATATCTCGTATTACCGAACCGGTTGGTGATGTCAGAACACCGATTCTTTTAGGTAATGTTGGCAAAGGTTTTTTAAACCGGTTATCAAATAATCCTTCTTCGAAAAGCTTATTTTTTAATTGTAAAAAAGCAAGGTGCAGATTGCCGATCCCATCTTGATACAACTCTTGCGCATATAGCTGGTATTGCCCATCACGCTCGTAAACTGATATATATCCATGTATCAAAACTTTTATTCCATTTTCAATTGAGAAATCAATATTCAGATTATGGGTTCTAAACATTACACATTTAATAAGGCTTGTTTCATCTTTAAGGGTAAAATACATATGACCTGATGAATGATTTTTATAGTTTGAAATCTCACCTTTTATCCAAAGATTAGAAAGCAAATCGTCACAAGACATAATATTCTTTATGTATTTATTAATATCACAGACTGATAAAATATTGTGTTCTTCTTGCAATTTCAGCTATCCTCCATTTAATATCTCAATTATCATTCTTTATTTTCTACAGATTTCAATTTGGTTATTTTTCCGAGTATGCCATTTATAAATGATCCAGCTTCATCACCACTATATTTTTTTGCCAGATCAACAGCTTCATTAATAGAAACACTTAAAGGGATATCACTTCTGAAACTGATTTCATATATGCCTAATCTTAAGATAGATACCTCGACCTTTGGTATTCTTGATATATTCCAACCTTTAGAATGATCCTCAATGATCTTATTTATATAAGAATAATTATTATATATACCTGAGATTATATCTTTTATATATACTATATCATTATCGTTAAAATTACTCTGATCAAGTACTTCATCAACTTGAGTATCTCTGTCATCTTTTTGAATTTCTAATTGGTATAAGAGCTTCATTGCAGTCTCTCTTGCCGCTCTTCTTCCCACAGTGATAGACCTCCTTAAAAACATTAAAATTGATTTTCATCGATAAGTTCCTGGCGGAAGAATTCTGTCTAAGAAATTTTTTATACAGTCCTTATCAGATGATAACCTTTTGCCTACATAATATCCTAAACTAATACATATTGCAATAAATATAGTTTTTAAAAAACCTATTATGAGAAAAAGAATTGCCACAAAAAAACCAATGAAAGAACCGGTTAATTCTCCACGATATTTTTTATAAAAATCGAATAATTCTTCATATTTCATAGTGTTATACCTCCATTTATTCAACTCTAGATTTATAACCGGTTGAAATATTATCAACTAGAACTTTTATTGTGGTAACTTTTATGTTAGTACTCTCTTCAACAGCTTTCTTGACTTTTGTTTGCAAATCTTCAGAAAGCATGGGAATATTTATTTCAGGATTAACAATTATCTTCAACGTTATTATTACATTATCTTGGTCTTTAGATACATGTGCTTTAATATCTTTTATGCTATTTAGTTTTTTTGCAGTAGCTAAAGAAATACTTTCTATAGATATTAGAGAAATTTTTATTTCACCAAGATTAGAATATTTGCTAATAACTTTTCTTTCTTTATTGCTTCTAAACCCGGAAAATAGGAATATGATACTTAATACGAAAAAGATAAGTTCAAATAAAAACATAAAGATTGACGCGTTTCTACTAACTAAAACATCGTTGAAAACGTAGTCTGACACATCTTTAAATATAGTTGGTCTAAGTGTCATAAACATTGCTATTAAAGAAATGATAGTTAAACAAAATGCATACACCGCAAGTAAGATCCTAAAAATAATATTCATAAAATCCGCCATCCTTTCATTTTGTCTTTTGTTTAATATTCGTTTAAAGCTAATGATTACTTAAATGAAGCAATTATTAACATTTTATCGTTACTCCCATTCAATTGTTGCAGGAGGTTTGCTTGTTATATCGTATACGATACGATTAATATGCTTTACTTCATTTACGATACGATTTGATACTCGTCCTAACACATCATATGGAATTCTTGACCAATCTGCTGTCATAAAGTCAGTTGTAGTAACAGCTCTTAGAGCAAGTGTGTAATCGTATGTCCTTTCATCCCCCATGACACCAACACTCCTCATATTGGTTAGTACAGTGAAATATTGATCTGACGTTTTCTCTAAACCAGCATTTTTGATTTCTTCCCTGAAAATATAGTCTGAATCTTTTAAGATATCCAATTTATCTTTTGTAACATCACCAATAATTCTAATAGCAAGGCCTGGTCCAGGAAACGGTTGTCTGTTTATGATTTCATCAGGGATATCCAATTCCTTTCCAACTTTTTTAACCTCATCCTTAAATAAATTTCTAAGAGGTTCGATTATTTCCTTAAAATCAATTTTATCTGGTAATCCGCCTACATTATGATGACTTTTTATAACTGCTGCATTACCAATCCCACTTTCAATTACATCAGGATATATTGTTCCTTGGGCCAAAAAGTCAGTACTTCCAAGTCTTTTGGATTCAATTTCGAAAACCCGTATAAATTCTTCCCCAATGATTTTCCTTTTTTCCTCAGGATTTGATATACCATTTAATTTAGCTAAGAATACGTTTTCCGCATTCACTCTTATAAAATTTAGATTAAATTGATTCTTAAAAACTTCCTCAACTTGGTCACCTTCATTTTTTCGAAGTAACCCATGATCAACAAATATACAAGTCAATTGCTTACCAATTGCTTTATGTACCAGAGCCGCCGTAACTGAAGAATCAACTCCCCCTGACAAAGCACACAATACTCTTCCTTGTCCCACTTTTTCTCGTATCTTCTCTATTGAATCCTTTACAAATGATGATATCTGCCAATCTCCAGACAACTTACATATATTGTATAGAAAATTATTCAAAATATCCCTACCCTTAGGTGTATGCATAACTTCTGGGTGAAACTGCACTCCATAGTAATTATTTTTTTTATTTTCCATAGCAGCAATAGGACAATTAGCAGAAGTCGCAATAACACTAAAATCTGCAGGCAATTTATCAACATAATATGTATGACTCATCCAACAAGTTGTTTTTGCCTCAACTTCTTGGAATAGTTCACTTCCATTGTCAACATCAATTTCGATTCTACCATACTCTCTTTCGGATGCCTTGTTAACACTTCCCCCAAGCATTATAGACATAAGCTGCATTCCATAGCATATCCCAAGAACAGGAATACCAAGTTGAAACACACTTTCGTCACAAAATGGGGCTCCTTCATTAGTAACAGAGGCAGGTCCTCCTGTAAATATAATACCTTTTGGATTCATATCTTTTATAATATTCATATCAGTATTATACGGTATTACCTCGCAATATATGTTTGCTTCTCTCACTCTTCTAGCAATTAACTGATTATATTGCCCCCCAAAGTCTAAAACTAAAACCAATTCATTATTCATTTTTGACCTCTTGAACATTTTATTTATATATTTTTTAATATTATTTCTCCAACTTTATAGATATCTCCTGCACCCATCGTTATAACTAAGTCCCTTTCTTTAATATTTTCAGCTAAATAATCGGCTATCAAATCAAAGTTTTCAAAATATTTTGCAGTTTGACCATTTTGAATGAGTTTTTCTGCAAGATCTTTAGAATGTATATCTCCGGGATTTTTTTCCCGTGCAGCATATATATCTGCTAATATTACCTCATCAGCATCATTAAATGATACTGAGAATTCATTTAATAGCAGTTTAGTTCTTGTATATGTGTGTGGTTGAAATACACACCATATTTTTGAGTGTTCTATTGTTTTTGCAGCAGCTAATGTTGCTTGAATTTCTGAAGGATGATGTGCATAATCGTCAATTACTTTTATTCCACTTATCTCGCCTTTAACTTCAAAACGTCTATCTGCACCTGTAAAGTTTGACATACCTTTTTTAATGTCTTTTATTGGACATTTGAGTAGCGAACATACTGCAATACTGGCCAAGGCATTGCTAACATTATGGATACCCGGAACATTCAATTTAATCAGTCCAAGGCTTATACCTTTATTTAATACTTCAAAAGATGCACATCCGAGATTATCAAATTTAATATTTGAAGCAGTCCATTCTACATTTGGTGTTTTTATCCCAAAAGTTACTATATTTCTATCTAATTTTTCTAAGATATTCATTGTATTTTCGTTATCAGCAGAAGCAATTATGTATCCGTCTTTTGGAACATTCGATGCAAATTTGACAAATGCGTCTTTTATATGGTTAATATCCTTAAAATAGTCAAGATGATCTAAATCTACATTTAATATTACTGCTATAAATGGGTTAAGCTTTAAAAAACTTTCGACATATTCACATGCTTCAGCTATAAAATATTTCAAAGAGCCAATCTTAGTGTTTCCATTAATTCTTTTTAATTCTCCGCCTATATGGATTGTAGGATCAAAGCCCGCTTCAAGCATGATGATAGATATCATAGAAGTTGTTGTTGTTTTACCATGAGTTCCTGATATTGCTACACTATATAAATAACTTTGCATGATCTGTCCTAAAAGTACAGCTCTTTCTACGGTTAATATTTCTTTTTGCTTAGTTTGTACTAATTCAGGATTGTCATCTTTTATAGCAGCTGTATATACGACAAGACCAGGATCCTTTATGTTATTTTCAGAATGTCCAATATTTACTGCTATGCCTTTCTTAACTAATCTCTCAGTAATTTTGGATTCGCGAACATCAGAACCTGAAACTTCAAATCCTAAACTTAGCATAATTTCCGCTAAGCCACTCATACTAATACCACCAATTCCAATAAAATATACAGATTTTATATTATCGAAGTTTATATTGTTATTATTTTGCATCAAGACACCTCTAATCAAGTATACTACACTCCCTTTGAAATAATACACTATTTTAAAAATAATTTAAATTAAAAATTAAAAATTAATTTTTAATTTGGTAGGAAATTTTGCAGGAAATCTTAAATTTATAGAGAATTAATTATGTAAGAATACTAGTCGAAATAAAAGGAGGCACAATTATGGAAATTACTGATATTAGAATTCGTAAAATTGATGAGGCTCACAAACTTAAAGCACTTGTATCTGTGACATTTGACAATGATTTTGTTGTTCACGATGTACGTATTATCGAAAATTCACGAGGCTTATATGTTTCCATGCCTTCAAAAAGATCCTCTGATGGAGAATATAGAGACATTGCACATCCGATAAATTTGAGCTTTCGAGAAAGATTACAAAGCGCCATCCTTTCACAATACGAAGCAATTCAGGTAGTTCAAGAAGAAGATGCCCTCGAATAATTCTTTAATCATGCTTTAAAAGTTTTAATAATCATTAAGGCATAATTAAAGAATAAAACTTAATTTTATTCTTTAATTATGCCTTAATGATTATTAAGATATTTTAAATCCAAAACAGTATTAGAAACAGCTAAACAATAAATTCCGATTTTTAAATCTGAAATTTTTTAAAATTACTGCGTCATCACCCCCCAGGGGGTTTTCTCTTGCTTCGCAATTCACCTTATCACTTACAATAAAACAATTATTTCGCGTTCTTCTTCCTTGTAATTTTAAAAAATTTCTAGCTTTAAAAATCAGTTTTATTATTTAGCTGTTCCTAGTAAAATTTAGGTTGCATTTCAACTTATTTTAAGCATAATAATAATTAGGTAATTATAAATTAATTACTCAAAGGTGATACTTTTTGAAAGGTGGCATAATTTGAGCTTTTTACCGATTTGTTTAAATGATATGAGAGCCCGAAACTGGGATGAGGTTGATTTTTTATTAATAACTTGTGATGCCTACATAGATCATCCAAGTTTTGGACATGCAATAATCAGCAGAGTATTAGAAAATGAAGGATTTAGGGTAGGTATCATACCTCAGCCTAATTGGAAAAATAAGAATTCTTTAAATGTTCTTGGGCGACCTAAACTTGGTGTCCTTATATCATCTGGAGTTATTGACTCAATGGTTAATAACTACACTGCTACAAAAAAAACACGAAGAGAAGACGTATACTCACCCGGTGGCAAAAAAGGTCTTAGACCCAATAGGGCTATAATTATATATTCAAATCTAGCTCGAGAGGTATTTAAAGATAAACCAATAATCATTGGTGGAATTGAAGCAAGTCTTAGAAGATTTGCACATTATGACTATTGGGATGATTTTTTACGAAGATCAATTCTTTTTGATTCCAAAGCAGATATTCTTGTTTATGGAATGGGTGAAAAATCCATAGTCGAAATTGCAAATCAATTAAAAAGCGGTAAACGAGTTGAAGATATTCATAACATTAGAGGAACATCTTTTGCGGTCTCTTTCTCAGATCTTCCCTCTGAATTTAAAGATTCATATAATAGTACAACCAATATAAGCACTAATAAAAATTATGTTCTTTTACATTCATACGAGGAAATATCAAAAAGTAAGAATAAGTATGCTCAGAGCTATAAAATTCAATATGACGAACAAGATCCAATTAATGGTAGGATATTAATTCAGCCATATGGAAATAGATTTTTGGTACAAAATCCACCCTCGCAATCTTTGACTATTAAAGAAATGGATAAAGTATATTCACTGCCATACGAAAGAACATACCATCCATCATATGAACCTTGCGGTGGAGTTCCAGCTCTGCAAGAGGTTGAATTTAGTCTAACCAGTCATAGGGGTTGTTTTGGGGGTTGCTCATTCTGTGCGTTAAATTTTCATCAAGGAAGAATCATTCAAAAAAGAAGTCAGGCATCAATAATCAATGAGGCTAAAAATCTTACTTACCTTCCAAATTTTAAAGGCTATATTCATGATGTTGGTGGACCTACAGCGAATTTTAGAAATAAAGCATGTCTAAATCAGGAAGAACATGGAACCTGTAAAGGTAAACAGTGCTTATACCCAAAACCCTGTAAAAACTTAATTGTTGATCATAGTGAATACCTGTCTCTCCTTCGAAGACTTAGAGAAATTCCAGGAATTAAAAAGGTATTTATTAGGTCAGGAATACGATATGACTATCTAATGCTTGATAACGATGATAAATTCTTCAAGGAGCTTTGTGAACATCATATAAGCGGTCAACTTAAGGTAGCACCTGAGCATGTATCTAATGCAGTGTTGAGTAAAATGGGCAAACCTGGGAAAGACATGTATAATAACTTTGTAAAAAAATACTCTGAGATAAATAATCAATTAAAGAAGAAACAATTCCTTGTTCCATATTTAATTTCTGGACACCCTGGAAGTACATTAAATGATGCAATTGAATTAGCAGAGTATCTAAGAGATATCAACTTTATTCCAGAACAAGTTCAGGATTTCTACCCAACACCGGGAACTCTATCGACATGTATGTACTATACTGGAATTGATCCAAGAAACATGAAAAGTATATATGTTCCTAAATTGCCAAAAGAAAAAGCAATGCAAAGAGCATTACTTCAATACCGACGAAAAGAAAATTACAGATTAATTTTAGAGGCTCTAATACTAGCCAATCGTAAGGATCTAATTGGGTTTAATAAAATATGTCTGATACGTCCAATCATAAAGAAAAACAATAAGGCAAAGTAATTTTCAGGGAAACAATATTCTTCGCGACAATAGCGTTGATGTGTTTTTTCCTAAAGTCTCGGTAGACGATCTTCTTGATGTTCTTCTAGGTGTTTCAGGCATTCTTACAATTATCGGTCTATTTGGTGTAGTTGGTGTAGTTGTTTCAACCGTTGTAATTGGTGTAGTTGGTGTAGTTGTTTCAACCGTTGTAATTGGTGTAGTTGGTGTAGTTGTTTCAACCGTTGTAATTGGTGTAGTTGGTGTAGTTGTTTCAATCGTTGTAGTTGTATTAATTGAACTTTCTGCATTATTTTTTGCAGGTATTATTGGTTGCATTGTGTAACCTCCATTTCTCTTATTTTAGATTTTTTACAACATATCCTAAAGAGTTCCATCTATTTTTGTGACCTTTAAGGCACAGAAGTTATAGAAAAACTACTTAATTGACATTATTTTATCATTTATTGCAGGATAATTGCAATAATATTTTTTATTGAGCTTTCTTTTAATTGAGACTAGGGTTACTGATCAGTAACCAGGAAACTACTTAGATTTGACATTATTTCATCATTTATTGTAGAATAAATGCTATGATATTTTAATAAATTTAAATATATACTGTACTAGGTCACAAAATGGCATCTTTGTCCACTTGGAAAATATATTCTAAGATTCAGATTGAGTTAAAACTCATCTGAATCTTAGAATATTATTAATGACCGTCAGTACATGTTAATACTTGCTTCAATGAAAAAATTATTATCTTGGCAAGTATAATTATATTTTATTCAGGGTTAAGGAGGTAATAAAACTAATGAATTATTCAAAAGAAGTTGAAGAAATGATTTGCGTAAAAAAAGGTCCAAATCATGGACCGGCACCCATTCCAGAGGAAGGCAATTGGGTTCGTGTTAAAGAAGTTACAGATATTTCAGGCCTTTCTCATGGCATAGGTTGGTGTGCTCCACAGCAAGGTTGTTGTAAATTAACTCTCAATGTTAAGAATGGAATAATTGAGGAAGCACTAGTTGAAACACTTGGTTGCTCAGGTATGACACATTCAGCTGCAATGGCTGCTGAAATTTTGTCAGGTAAAACAATATTAGAAGCTTTAAATACTGACCTCGTATGTGATGCTATTAATGTCGCAATGAGAGAAATATTTAAACAACTTGCTTATGGAAGAACCCAAACTGCTTTTTCAGAGGGTGGCTTACCAATAGGTGCAGGGTTAGAGGATCTTGGTAAAGGATTACGTTCACAGGTTGGTACTATGTTTGGAACAAAAGACAAAGGTGTTAGATATTTAGAAATGGCAGAAGGCTACATCTTGAATATTGGGTTAGACAGCGAAAGCGAAGTTATTGGGTATAAATTTGTTCATTTAGGGAAAATGATGGATGCAATAAAAAAAGGCATAGATCCAAAAGAGGCCTATGAAAAGAACATTGGTACTTATGGAAGATTCGCTGAAGCTTCTAAAATAATCGATCCAAGACACGAATAATTTAAAGAAAAGAGGTGACAATGATGATAAGATTTGAAGGATATGAAAGGCGTATAGATAAAATAAATGAATGTTTAAAACAATATGGTTTAAATAGTTTAGAGACTTCTAAAGAATTATGTACATCAAAGAGTATTGATGTTGAGAAAATAGTCAGAAGTGTTCAATCAATTGCATTTGACAATGCTGTTTGGGCATATACTTTAGGATGCGCAATAGCTATAAAAAAGGGGTAAAAGTAGCAAGTGAAGCTGCAGAAGTTATAGGTATTGGGTTACAGGCATTCTGTATTCCGGGATCAGTTGCTGCCAGCAGGGATGTTGGTATTGGACATGGGAATTTAGCTGCAATGCTTTTAAGAGAAGAGACAAAGTGTTTTTGCTTCTTAGCAGGACATGAGTCTTTTGCCGCAGCTGAAGGTGCTTTAGGAATAGCAAGAACTGCTAATAAAGTTAGAAAAGGAAATCTTAAGGTTATTTTAAACGGATTAGGTAAAGATGCAGCATACATTATTTCCAGAATCAATGGATTTACATATGTAAAAACTGAGTATGATTATAAGTCATCAACCCTTAAAATCGTTGATGAAAAAGCATTCTCTAAAGGCGAGAAAGCAAGCGTAAGAGTATATGGAACTGACGATGTTTCAGAAGGTGTTGCTATAATGATTAAAGAAGGGGTAGATGTCTCCATAACAGGGAATTCTACAAATCCAACAAGATTCCAACACTTAGTCGCAGGAACATATAAAAAATGGTCATGGGAAAATGGAAAGAAGTACTTCTCTGTAGCTTCAGGTGGCGGTACAGGTCGTACATTACATCCAGATAATATAGCAGCAGGTCCTGCATCGTATGGATTAACAGATTCAATGGGTAGAATGCATGGAGACGCACAATTTGCAGGTTCATCATCAGTTCCTGCACATGTTGAAATGATGGGATTAATAGGTATGGGTAATAACCCAATGGTAGGAGCAACTGTTGCAGTCGCTGTGGCTATTGAAGAAGCAATGAAATAATTTTAAGAACAATAATTATATGAATACACAAAAACTTTAAAGTATTTTGTGTATTCAAAATATTTCGCTTAATATATCAAATTGCTATAAGTGGTTTGAAGGTGAGTAAGGTGATGCAGCTGAAGACACTGATGATAAATTATATGAAAGTGAAGTAGGCGATACTACTGAAGGTACTGGTGGTAAATTATATGAAAGCGAAGTAGGTGTAGAAGGTACAACAGCAGTTTGGTCAACCTTATTTGAAATATTAATATTTAAGGCAGCTTCAATTTTTTCTCCACATTCATTAAACTTACAGATTGCTGAGGATTTAAGGTTTCTAGGAGAATTATTTAAATTAATTACTTGAAAAAAATCATCTTTAGCTGCAATAAGATTTCTAATACGCATGTTTGCATGTCCTCTATAGTTATATGCATAAAAATTTTTTGGATTTAATTTAATTGATTTATTAAGGTCTTTGAAAGCTTCATTATAATTTCCTATTTCATAATAAGCAGATCCTCTTTCGGCATATGCAATAGAGAATTTAGAATTTAACTTAATTGTTTGAGTAAAGTCAATGATAGCTTCATTATATTTACTAAGATATTTGTATATGGCTCCTCTATAATAATGTATATTATAATATTGAGGATATAACCCAATTGCTTGAGTAAAGTCAATGATAGCTTCATCATATTTGCCTTCATGTGCTTTCTTAAGTCCGTTATTAACCAATATTGTAGATTTAGGTATTACTTCTTTTGATTGTACATATTCTTTTTGTTCTTTATTTTCAATCGCATTGGATTGCATATAAATCGCTCCTCTTTTTTTAAGAATGAATATAGTATAAAAAATACAACTTGTCAAGAAAAAAGACTAATATGTAACATTACTACTGAATCCCCATTTTGTATATATTTGACATCAAGAAATCAATATTATATACTGCACTTGTTTAATAGACTCATCCTGGGAGGAGATATTCTTGGGTAATTCAGGTAAAGGACAAGCTGATGTAAAATCAAATCGTCGTCAGGAAAAAAGCAAAAAAACTTTTTTAAGTGATAAATTTATTAATAACTTAAATTTTATTCTTCTATGTGCACTATTTATTCTTATTTTCTATCCTCCATTTGTTCGTGGGTTATATTTTGAAGAAGAACAATTTCCGGCTCAGATTTTTACTTTTTTTACTTTTATGGTTTTTTGGGTATCCAAATTTTTAAAAAGTGACTATAAGTTTATAAAGACCCCTATTGATTATGCTATGTTTAGCTTTGTTATAATATACTTGATACCAATAATTGCTTATTTATTAAATATAGGTGGTGCAGTATCTCTAAGGCTTGCAGTATCTGAGTGGCTTAAATATTGTATGTATTTTGCAATATTTATCATGGTGTCTGATCTTGTTAAGACCCTCCAATATAAAAAGGCTATGTTATGGATAATTTCAGCTGCAACAATCGGTATGTGCTTCTTAGGATTTGATAGCGGACTTGGTAATCATGCAACAGATTGGTTTAACGAAATCTTTAAAAATTTACATATTAACGTTAGATTCTTTGATACCTTTGTCGAAGGACGTATATACTCTACAATTCAGTATCCGAATGCTTTTGGGGCATATTTAATTGCAGTGTTTTTTATTTCAATATGTTTAGCAATCATTTCTCAAAAACTATATTCAAAAATGATTGCACTATCATTTAGTTTTATAATTATTAATACACTTTTATATACTTACAGTAGAGGTGCTATAATACTCTTCCCCGTTATAATTCTAATATTTTTGATTGCTCTGCCAAAATCTATTAATATGCTTGGGCTAGGGTATATTTTATCCTCAATTATTACTTTTGGGTTTATTTCTCTATCTGGGTTTTATAAGTATATGGCAAATCCTATTCCTAATTCTATAAAGCTTTGGTTATTATTTATTGTTGGCATATTTATCTCATCAGTATTAATTATTCCTATAAACATACTATTTAAGAATAATCTAATGCAAAGGATCAACTTTAATTGGAAAATAGTTGTACCATTAATAGTACTATTGTTTGTTATGATGTTAATATTCCTAACTGCCACAAGTCCATTGGTTATCGCACATTCATCAAATCAAAAAGATCAAATGATTAGTGTCGCTAAAAGTGTTTCGCTTAAAACAGGAAAAAATTATAAACTAGCTTACGAAGTAAATGCACAAACTACAAACCAAAAAGCATTATACGTCTATCAAATTAGAATTACAACAAAGAGCCTTAGTGATCTATTATCAAATGACAGGCTAGAGACATTAATACTTACAGAAAATGATACGAAAAAACCAGGTTTAGTCGAAAAAGAGCTATACTTTGATGTTCCTAAAGACAGCAAATTAATTACAGTATACTTTGAAAATTTTTATAGTGGCACTAAAGCAACATTTAATGAAGCCAAAATAGTTGAGAAAACTTCAAATAAAGTAGTATCTAAGCTAAAATTGAAATACAAATTTATCCCTGATTACGTCTCGTCAAAATTCGAAAACCTAATGCTTTCAAGAAGCAGTATTGAGAGAAATATTTTCTATAAAGATGGGATAAATATATTTAAAGACCATTGGTTTCTGGGAGCGGGCGGTGGTGCGTGGGCAATGCTGAATTTTTCTTACCAATCGTTTTTATATTGGAGTACACAAGTTCATAATTATATTCTGCAATTAGCCATTGAAGTAGGTATTTGGGGAATTTTAGCATTCTTATTTTTAATGATTTCTTTAATAATAACTTTTATATTGGAAAAAAAGTATGATAAAAAATCCGAAGAAACTGAAAAGATATTACAAGCGACTTTCTTCTCGGCAATATTGGCATTATTATTACATTCTTGTATGGATTTTGATTTATCTTTATCTGCTATTTCCCTACTTCTTTGGGAGTTACTAGCGTTATTTAACTTTAAGTTTAGAAACGATATAGATTTAGAAGCTTTAACTTGCAACTTTAAAGGAAAGTATTCAAAGGTAATAACCTTAATAACAAAATTCAAGAACCTGTCTGTTCATCCTGGAATAGTTGTTTTTGTAATAATATTAGTTATAATTTTACCAATAAGCTTTAAAAGTGCCATAAATTATGCAAAGAAAGCAGTTGCTTACAGCGGCTCAAATTTAAGTTTAGCAAAGGATACTATGCAAAAAGCCATAAATGCAGATCCAATAATGCCACAATATAAAGTAGATTATGTCAAGTTACTATTATCAGAACGTATAACGCAAAATGATCAAAAACCCATTACAGATTTATTGGACACAGCAAGTAGTGAAGCTTATTATAATTGTGATGTTTTAGGTAAAATTGGTGCTTATTATATTATTATTGGACAAATAGAAAAAGGCCTCAATACTATTGATAGAGCTACATCTCTTCGCCCACTTAAAGTCGAAGAATGGCAGCAAAAAGTAAATGCATACTACAGTGTAATCCAGTATTACTTGAATACGAAAAAATATGATAAACTGCTGCCTACTATTAACAGATGCCTAGATGTTATAAACGAGGCCAAACTCATAAACAAAAACAACATAATCCCATTCGTATTTAACGCTTCAACTGATGAAGTTTTAGAAAAATTAATAAAATTAAAAACAGAGATGAATAATAATCCACAAACTCCACCAGATCGAATAAGCTTTGACAGCCGGATATTTAGTGAAATCTATGATATGGATATCAATAATGACTTGATTCCTAGAATAAGGCATGTACTATGTTAAAAAATATTAATATTGGTTATATACTTTGCTTAGGATTTATGGTTAGGTTAGTTTTGATAGTATTAAATTTTTTAGGGCTAACTTTACCGGATACAGGTATTGATGCACTTAAGTTTGAAAGAATAGGATGGCAGGTTGCTCGGTGCTGGCATCAAGGTGTCACGCCACCTCCAACACCAGGTGCATATGCATATTCTAAAATAATTGCTGTAATCTATTTTTTTACCGGTCGAATACCTTTAGTATTACAGATCTTCAATACACTATTGGGTGTTATAATTATTTATTTGATTTATCGTATAACTTTTATTATTTTTAAATCAAAAAATTCAAGCTTAATTGCTTCCCTTATAGCTTCGGTATTTCCTTCTTTTATTTTGTACTCAGTAATTATATTAAGAGAAAACATAATTGTTTTATTAAGCTTAATTGCAACATATTTTTTCATATTGTGGTTGCATCAGGGTAGATTATACCAAATGTTATTTGTAGTAATTACTCAAATAACCGCAAGTATTTTTCATGATGCGTTAATACTGCTTTGTGGAGTTTATATATTTTTCTTTTGCTTCTATAGCGTCTTAAAAAGTAAATGGTCATTTTTTAATCTTCGAATTGTTCTTTTCATGGGGCTATTCTCTGGATTGTGTGTCTTGATCCTTTATGGATTTCAGGATAAAATACCTCAAAACATTTCTCTTTTATTTTCTATAGAATATTTACAAGAAAGACTACAAAAAATAGCAGTTGGAAGGACTGCATACCTAGTAGGGGTATATCCTCATTCATTTATTGAGGTATTAGTTCTTACGCCAGTTAGAATATTGTTTTTCATGTTTACACCCTTTATTTGGAATTTGAAAAACATGTCAGATATTTTAGGATTTATTGATGCATTACTTTATGTTATAATTATATATTATACGGTAAAAAGTCAAAGAATAATTAAGGCACAAAATAAGGTGTTTTTTTATGCAACAATTATTATTGTTATAGTACAGGTTGTATTATTTGCATGGGGGACGTCAAATTATGGCACTGCAATTCGGCATAGACAAAAGGTAGCAGGAATCCTTATGACTATCAGTTCAGTTGCAATATTAGAAGATTTGAAAAAAACATTAAGGAACATTAAGGAACAGCTAGGAACAGCTAAATAATAAACAATGAATTTTGGAATATTAATAATATATAATCATGCATAAGAAGAGAGGAGAATAACTTGAAAAATATAAATGTTCTTCATCTTATACCTACGTCTAAGTTTAGTGGTGCAGAAAAAGTCATTGAACAAATCTGCCTTAACATAAATAAAGAAAAATATAATATGTTTATAATCTGCTCTGGAGGAGAGCTATACAACAAATATGCCAAAAACAATTTCAATGTATTTAAATTAAACGTTAATACCCCTGGTCTTAAAAAAATGCTAGAATACTCAAACTTTTTAAAAGCTCAAAAAATAGATATAGTACATGCACATGGAATACGTGCTTCATTATTTGCACTACTTGCAAAACTTCTTTTTAGGTTAAACATAATAATTATCTCGCACATACATGAAACCAGTGATTGGTTAAGATCTAAGGGCATTAATAAATTAATTGATAGACTAATTAGGAATCATTTTTCAATAAATATTTTATGTGGTAAACATGTTTTTGAGCATTATACAACATATGGGAAGTACATCGATATTTCTAGAATTAGGGTTATTTCAAATTCAGTTGATTTATTAGATATCAATAAATATGTAAATGACATACTAGTTAACAAATACAAAAATAATGATGATTTTATATTTGGTTTTGTTGGGCGTTTTACAAAAGTCAAGGGATTGGTACCTCTTATTACAAAATTGATCGAAAATAAAGAAGTATTAGAAAATGCCAAGCTTATACTTGTAGGTGACGGTGAAGAAGCTGATGAGTTAAAACGAAAGGTCATAAAAAATGACCTTGGAGGGAGAATAATGTTTGTCGGGTACCAAGAAAACATTTATGATTACATAGCAATATTCGATTTACTAATACTCCCATCAATATCAGAAGGACTACCAATGGTTATACTGAAGCAATGTCCTTGGGTAAGCCAGTTCTTAGCTTCAATGTTGGTTCAATTTCTGAGGTAGTAAAAAATAATAAGAATGGGTATTTAGTAAACTCTGGAGATTATAATTTATTTATAGATAATATGCAGGAATTGAAAAATAACAGGAATAAGCTTTGTGAAATCGGACTAAACGCAAAAGATAAGATTGAGAAAGAATATGCAATTGATGATTATGTAAAAAAGATTGAGAATCTGTATTATGAATTAGAATATTCGAATAAGGTATAATAAACGGCGGCATAAAGGTATTGTAAATATTCCCATACCTTTATGCCGCCGTTTATTATACCTACTTTTGTTACACCTTATTTTCTGTATTATTATTCAATACATTGGTAAGCTTTGATATCTTTAATGCTTGGATACAGTTTGTTATTATTTTCTGTCTTTTCGTACTCAGGAATGGTGTTATTGCATTTAATAAATGTATTCGTGGATCATCATTTGAATTTAGATGCGAAATCAACCTTTGCATTTTTGTTATATTTTCGATGTTTCCATCCGAATCACTTCTTTTAGTATCATGATTATGAGAATCATTTAATGAAGAGTCGTTTTGTACGTTGTGTTGAATATTATCATTATCGGTACTCGGGTTGTTCTGATTACCAAGAATTGATAAAATATTCTTCAAATTTTCAGGTTTACTTAGAATATCTATCGCTTGTTTTATATTTTTGTCAAAATTATCGTTCATGTCATCACTCCATTTTAATAATTTTATTTACCTTATATAATATTTTGGTTTATTCACAAATATATATAAATCTAGATATTTTTTTTAAAGGAGATTTAAGATGTATCAAAGCAATCAACTTAATTTAGTTTTAAGTGGATGTGGAGTAAGGGGAATAGCATATATCGGCATGTATGATGTAGCCTCACAAAAAGGATTTAGATTCAAAAATATTGCAGGCGTATCAGCAGGTGCACTGGTAGGTTCGCTGATAGCTTCAAGATATACTGCAAGTTCGTTAGCTAAACTTGTTTGGAGCTTCTGATTTTAAGAAACTCCAAATGGGTAATGTTGTTAAAAAAGTACCAATAGTAGGTAGGTTTATGAATTTCAGGGACAAAGCAGATTATTATACAATGAATTCTGGTTTGATCTTAAGTCAGTTTTTACGCTCTGAGAATTTATTATATCCATGCTCTTCTTATCAATATGATTTATCAAATACCAGGATCCAAGCTAATATTTTGTCAACTATTGGTAAACTATCACAAGAAGGATCCTTGTATGATGGTGATTATATCGAAGAATGGATTTATAAGCTATTGAAACAAAAAGGGGTGGTCACCTTTGGCGACCTCAAAGATGGAATTAAAGATAATTCAAATCCTAACGGCTATAGACTTAGAGTGACTGCGGCTGATATTACAAGAGGGAAGATTTTAGTACTACCTGATGATATAAGTTTCTATGGAATTAATCCGGATAGATTAGAAGTCGCAAATGCAATAAGGATGAGTGTTAGTGTACCTTTTGTTTTCAAACCTGTAAATATAATCAGTAATAATACAAAGCCTCAGAAAGTATATTCTATTGTAGATGGTGGTATCTTGGATAATTTCCCATCTTGGCTAATAGATACTCCATCATCTATATATCCCGAGCTTAACATAGATATCAATACTTCATGTGCTAGGACCATCGGAGTTAAAATCTATGATATGAATAACAATACTAGCCTCTTTTTCTCTTCAATTAGCATATTAAAATATCTCATTGATATGGTACACAATTTTGGGATTCCAAAGCATAGCAAACTTAACAATGAATATCTGTTATCTTTGAAAGTATCCGAGATAAATGCATTTGATTTTAGTTTAAATGAAAAAAGTATAAATTATTTATTACAACTTGGGATAAATTCTTCAACTAAATTTTTTAATACGCTTATTTAAAAGGCGTGATATGGGGAAGAGGGAGGAAGACAAGGTGACGGTTCTTTTGTCTAAATGTATCATTTAGACAAAAGAACCGTCACCTTGTCTTCCTCCCTCTTCCCCATATCACGCCTTTTAGTCTTAATACTTCATATATCTTCCAACCATTTTCCCAACTATTGTTACTTCATTTTTATTAAATACTTCTTTGCCTAGTAAGTTACTATCAGCTTTAAGAGTAATAGAATTTTTTTCATTATTTTTATAATAATATCTTAAATAAGAATTTCCATTATATAAAACGACAACCACATCGCCATTATTTAATTCTGAATCAGGATTAACAAATAATAAGTCACCTTCCTTAATACCATTTTCTGCCAAACTATTATCATTACACGAAAAAATAAAGGTGTTTTTATGCGAATTTATAAAACTTGGTGAAATTGGACAATATTTTACGATATTATAAATACTAAATAAATCAGATATATTTCTATCACTAATTTTCTTGATTTTAGGGAGATATATAGGTGTTTCATAATAAGAATCTTCTGAAACAAGTTGAATTGATCTTGCCATTCCTACTTGTCTTTTTATAACTTCTTTTTGTTCTAAACGATTTAAAATACCTTGTACAGATCCTGGAGTTTTTTCACCGATCATTTCGCCAATTTCTCTTACTGTTGGTGGAATGTTTTTTTCTTTAAGAAAAGTTTCAATACAATAGTACACTTTTTTCTGTTTTGCTGTTAAATGATTTAAGTTTACTGAGCCACCACTTTTTTTAGAAAATCCATTACTTTGATTAGTTGATCCATTGTTCTGATTATCTGAACTATCATCTTGATTAGTTGATCCATTGTTCTGATTATCTGAACTATCATCTTGATTAGTTGATCCATTGTTCTGATTATCTGAACTATCATCTTGATTAGTTGATCCATTGTTTTGATTGGCAGAACTTTCCTCTTGATTTGCTGAATCACCATTTTTTTTTGATAATAAGCCCTTATTTGTTGTCAATTTTTATCATCCTTTGGTTTTAAAATAATTTTTAATAATTTTTTTATTATAGTGTATCAAACTATTCTTTTTTATCAATATTATTTAATTACAATTATGTAAATATATCTCATATCATAAGGACGTTTGTCTATTTTTTCTAATTTTTGCTCTCATGCAGTTTTATCGCATTTGTAGATTTCATTAGCAAGTTGTGCAAATTGATCAATCGATAATCGTTCTCCTCTTTCATTTTCTGTAATACCAATATTCCCTAGTATATATTTCAATTCTTCTTTAGTTACTCCGAAACATCCAGAATTAGCCAATGCATTTAAAATTGTTTTTCTTCTTTGATTAAAAGCAGCTTTTATCGTTTTGAAGAAAATATCTTTATTAAGTAATAAAACTGGGGGTGTTTTATGCATTTTCAATTTAATTACTGAAGAGTCGACTTCCGGTTTAGGTATAAAAGACTCTGCAGAAACATTAAATAAAATCTCTGATTTTGAATAATATTGTACTGCAACAGAAAGCGCTCCATAATCTTTTCCTCCTGGATTAGCTACAATTCTATGTGCAACCTCTTTTTGAATCATTAAAACCATAGAATCAATTTGTATGCCATCCTCAAGAAACTTCATCATAATTGGGGTTGTTATATAATATGGCAAGTTTGCAACAACCTTTATAGAATCTTCTTTATCTAGTTTGTATTGACTAATAAATGTGTTAAGTAATACCTTCATTATATCCTGGTTTACAATCTCTATGTTCTGATAATTTAAAAGATTTTCTTTAAGAACGGGGATTAGATATTTGTCAATCTCTATAGCAATAACTAACTTTGCAACTTTGGCCAACTCAGATGTCATGGTACCAATGCCTGCTCCTACTTCAATAACAATATCATTACTTGCTACCTCAGCACATTTTACAATCTTTTTAACAATGTTCTCATCAACTAAAAAGTTTTGTCCTAGTGATTTTTTTAATCTTATATCTTTTAATTTCAATATTCGTATTGTACTTAAACTCATTTTATTCTCCTAGATATAAGTAAAAATGCACACGGAACTGATTCCGTGTGCATTTTCAGAATAATAGTCAGTCCCTTTTTCCCTTGTTCAAAATATAAATATTAACTTTTCTTCGACCCCACTTACTAACTGTTGTTTGGTCATCAAAATATAAATCAATTATGCTACCTTTAATTGCACCACCAGTATCTGCAGCAACTGCATAGCCATAATCCGGCATACTTCCATAGGTTTCAACATATACTCTAGTACCAAGTGGAATCACGCTAGGATCTACCGCTATTATTCCTTTCTTTGCTTTAGCACCAGTAAAAGTTATTCCAAAATAAGGATCTCCTGGTCTCTTGCCTGTATCTTCATAAGATGATGTATATGCAGTCGCACTAAACACAAGCCTTTTCTTATACCTTATGGTATCACCTCTAGAAGTCTTATGATTTAGTATTGTACCACACTCAATAATCATATCGACCGGTCTTGTGACTAAATTATCTGTAAGTAATTGTTTTGATATCTGCTTACTGTCTTCGAAAATAGTTTTATAAACTTTTTCACGCAAACCTTCTGAACCTTGTTTAATAGTCTTTTGTATTCCTTTATCTAAATTATCATTCTCTCTAGTAACTACTTTATATGGAATATGAATTTTTTCAGAAGATATCTCTTCTTTTACCTTAATAACCTGAAACTTCATATTAGGAATGACCTTGTCAGATGGTTTAACTCCACATAATTTATCAGATTGATATAACTTATATTGGCTGTTTTTAAGTACCTCTTCAACGGTATTAGCTGTAGTTAACAGTACCTTTTCAGTCCCATTAGCAATTACTTTAACTGGCACTGCTCTTTTGATAAAAATATTATTTAAATTTTTCCTATGTAATTTACTATTAAGAGGTAAATTTACATAATCATATGGTTCTACTACTATTCCTTTTTCAATCAATAAGTCACAGACAGTAGACCTAAACGTTTTTCACTTTCTTTTTTATAACTTTATCATCGTAAGTAATTCTCGCATCACATTCAAGATATTGATACAAATAAAAGCCAAAGCCTACCAAAAAAATTGCTGACAACAAAAAATACCAATATTTCTTTTGTCTTAAAATTCTTTTTAATATTTTGAGCAAGCGGCATTACCATTTTTTTTACCTCCTGTTGTAAACATTATAAGAGACTAAAAATTATTTTACACGTTAAAGAAAATTTTGTCAAATTGCACATTTCCTTTAAAAAATGATATAATCAAAAGTTATATCATTTTAATAAATTTTTTTATAAAATCATATCTTACCTTATTATATGTTTTTTCGGATATATTATCCGCTAGGAACAGCTAAATAATAAAACTAAAAGTAATAAACACGATTCCTAAAAACTAACCGAATAAAACAAAACACCAAATCCTTTATTCTTTAGATAATTCAATAAAAATTTTATACTCAGAAATCCAGTTATAGCAGAAACCAGCATTCCAATAATAAAAAATAAAATATTATCCATAGGAACCTCAAATATATCTTTCATTTTAAGAAGCCCTGCTCCAAGTATTATTGGTGTGGATAATAAAAAGGAAAACTTGGCGGTACTTTCTTTAGTTAAGCCTAATAATAAACCAGAAGACATAGTCACCCCTGAACGGGAAACTCCAGGAATTATAGCAAACGTTTGAGATACTCCGATTAAAAAGCTTTTTAACCATCCTATTTCTTTCAACGCAAATTTTTTACTGCCAAATTTTTCAGCAAAGTATAGTATTATTCCCATTACAATAAGCATTGTTCCAATAAGTGCTAAATTCCTAAATATTGATTCTGCATAATTTTCACACAGCTTTCCAACAATTGCACCTGGGATTGAAGCAAGGACAATGTACCAAAATAATTTTCCTTCCTGTGTTTTTATTCCTTTTATCCCACCTTTAATTAGATTAATCCAATCTTTATAGAAGAATAATACAACAGCTACTAATGTCCCTAAATGTAGTGCTACATCAAAGATAAGTCCTGGGTCTTCCCATCCCAAAATTTTCGGCAGTGCAATCAGATGTGCAGAACTCGAAATTGGTAAAAATTCACTAATACCTTGAACAATTCCATATATTATTGCTTGAAAAATTGTCATTAAACGAAACCCCTTTCAACTCAATTTTTATATACTACACTAGGTCACAAAGTTGTATTTTTGTCCACCTGGATAATATATTCTAAGATTCAGATTGAGTTAAAACTCAACTGAATCTTAGAATATATTATGACTGTTAGTGCATGCTAATACTTGCCTCATTAAAAAAAATATAACCTCGGCAAGTATAAGTATATTTCAACAAAAAAATTATATCACTAGATTAATAGAATATGATATACTACTTAAAAGATTAGTGTCTTTATGGAGGTAAATATGTGTCTTGGTGTTCCAGGTAAAATTATTGAAATTGATAATGATATTGCAAAAGTTAATATTTTAAATGTTGTACGTGATATATCAATTCAACTTATTGAAGGAGTAAAAGTAGGAGACTACGTTTTAATCCATGCGGGTTGTGCGATATCTATAATTGATCAAATTGAAGCAGAAAAAACACTTGAAATCTTTTATGAATTAGAAGGAATAATGAAGCTAGAAGGAATAATGAAGCTAGAAGGAATAATGAAGCTAGAAGGAATAACGAATAAGAATGATAAACAATACACTTAAGAATAAAGATCTAATAAAATCTTTAGTTAAAAAAATCCAAGGTTATAATGAAAAACCAATAAAGATTATGGAGGTTTGTGGAACACACACAATGGCCATAGCTAAGTATGGTATCCGAAGTCTTTTACCTAAAAATATTGAATTAATATCTGGACCAGGTTGTCCTGTATGTGTAACTTCAAATTATTTTATAAAATCAGCAATTGAATTATCTAGACTTGACAATATAATAATTGCAACTTTTGGTGACCTCATGAGAATCCCAGTAGATTCAAACAGTTTACTGCTTCAAAAATCACGAGGAAGCAGTATTGTAGTTGTATATTCACCCCTTGATTGCATTGAGATTGCCAAATTTAATCCAACAAAAACTATAGTATTTCTCTCGGTTGGTTTTGAAACAACTACACCTGTTGTTGCATTGTTAATACTCAATGCGATTCAACAAGGCATAAACAACATAAAAATTCTCTCAGCAAATAAAACAATTTCACAACCCCTAAAAATAATATCATCAGATAAGGATATTGCTGTTGATGCATATATATACCCAGGTCATGTAAGCAGCATAATAGGTGAAGAGCTGTATCTTGATATTGCGAATAATTATGGTATACCTGGTGTTATAACAGGATTTGAGCCTATTGATATATTAGCTGCAATTAACAGAATAGCAAACGATATTTCTCAAAACAATATTACAGTTACCAATTTCTATAGCAGTGTAGTAAAAAAAAGGGAACAAGAAAGCTCTTGAGACGATGAATAAAGTATTTGAAGCTTATAGTTCAACGTGGAGAGGCATTGGACAAATACCCAAAAGTGGCATGAAATTAAAAAAAGATTTTGATACCTTTGATGCTTGGGAATTATTTGGAGGAGAATTTCAAGACTCTTCAGATGAACCAAAAGATTGCCGGTGCGGAGATATCTTAAAAGGAAAATGTTCACCAATAAATTGCAAACTATTTAGTATAAGTTGTACACCTGAGACACCAGTTGGTGCTTGTATGGTATCAAGTGAAGGTACATGCGCTGCATTTTACAAATACTCTAATTTAAACGCTTGACTATGTTTTTGTAATTTTATATAATTAAATCACTTACATAACAGAGGGGGCTTTTAATTAATTATGCTTGTTGAAATCGGGTTAATACTTGAAGGTAAGGTTGTTAGTATAACGAATTTTGGTGCTTTTATTTTATTACCAGATGGAACCACTGGGTTAGTACATATCTCAGAGGTTGCAGAAGAATATGTAAAAGACATAAGAGTATATCTTAAAGAAAATCAAACTGTAAAAATTAAAGTTATTTCAATTGACGCTAATGGAAAAATTAGTTTGTCAATTAAAAAAGCTCAAACATCTAGTACAAAGTCTCAAATTAAATCAAGCAGGCCAATAGATATCGACTGGAGCAACGAAAAATCAACCACTAATATGACTTTTGAAGAGAGGCTATCTTAGTATATGAAAGAAAGTGATGAAAAACTACATGATTTGAAAAAAAACTTCGAATCAAAGCGTGGAAGTGGTAGCGGGAAAAGGTCAGCTCAATAATTCAATTACTATTAAATAATTAAATATTGTATGAATTTACCAAAGGGAGGTAAGTTATGTTTGGTGCATTACTACTTTGCTTATTTTTGATGCTTGGAGTTTTAATTTCTAATAGAGTATTGAATAATGAAAGTGTAAGTATTCGTATTTGGAGTGGATCACTTTTTGGTATGCTAATTATGATGTGGGTTCCAATAATATTTGCATTTATCTTTGGTTTTTCAATTTTTTCTCATATTCTAGCTGTTTTAACAATGATAGGAGTATACTGGTATATTAGAAAAGCTTTTCCAAACCAGGGTTCTTTTAAATATGAACCGGACAAAACAGATATTGCTATGTTTTTAGTTGCAGTACCTATATTTGTTTTAATGGTATTTCTTTTAAACAGTCATGTATTAGCACCAGGAGAGAATGGAGGTTTATATAGTGGACAGTCTACATTTGGAGATTTATGTCTACATACTGGAATTATTACAAGTATCGCGACCCAAGGGCATTTCCCACCTGATTACTCTATATATCCTGGATTTAGATTATGTTACCCATTTTTAGTGAATTCATTGTCGGCTTCTATGTATCTTTTTGGAACTTCCCTTAGATGGTCTATACTAATTCCTAGCTATATTCTTTCTTTTATGCTGTTCTGCGGATTTTTTATATTTGCTTATGAAATTTTAAGCAAAAGATGTGCTGCTATGTTTTCGGCTTTTCTTTTCTTCTTCAATGGGGGTATAGGTTTCATATATTTTATGGATGGACTAAGAAAAGATCCTTCGAATTTTAACCGGATATTTACTGAGTGGTATCATACTCCCACAAATTATAATGAGCATTATGTAAGATGGTCAAATGTCATATGTGACATGATAATTCCACAGAGGACTACATTAATTGGATGGACTTATATTTTTTTGAGTTTATGGTTATTGTATAAAGCTATTATACAAAAAGACAAGAAATATTTTGTACTTGCGGGAATTGTTTCTGGACTTATGCCAATGATTCACACACACTCATATTTTGCAATTGGAATAATTGCATTTTTCTGGATCATTGTATATTTATTTGATAAAAAGATTGGGACAAAAGAATATATAAAAAATTGGTTGTACTTTGTGATTCCTGCAGTTTTATTATCTATGCCACAGCTTCTTTATTGGACATTTAGCCAAGTATCTCAAGGAAATTTTCTGCAATTTCAACAAGGTGGTTGGCAGGCTAATGAAAACGATGAGTTTTTATGGTTTTGGATCAAAAATGTTGGGGTAGTCTTTATTTTACTTTTTCCAGCGATTGTTGCTATAAGAAAAAAGATGATTTTGTTTTACTCAGGGGCAATTGCTATATTTATTATAGCTAATCTAGTTTTATTTCAACCAAATCCGTATGACAATAATAAGCTGTTTTATATTTGGTATGCATTTTCTGTAATTGTAGTTTCAGATTTTTTATGGAGTATTTTTGATAGAGTCACAAATATTCGTGTTAAATGGTCAAGTATAGCTGTCATTGGTTTTTTTTGTACATTCTCAGCGTTTCTTACGATAGAAAGAGAGATAAAATCTGGATGCGAGTTTATGATATTTGATAATAATGCAATAAAGGCTTCTCAATTTATAAAAAATTCAACGCCAAAGGATGCATTATTTATATCGTCAGATCAGCATGTAAACCCAGTTGCAGCTTTATCTGGTAGGAACGTTTTCTGCGGAGCACCAGTATATTTGTTTTTCCATGGAATTAACTACCAGGATAGGCTCAGTGAGGTCGAAAGAATGTTCAAAGATTCTCAAGATTTTAAAAGTTTGGCTATAAAGAACGATATTGACTATGTCTACTATAGTAGCTATGAAAGAGATAAGTTTAAAACCGAACCCGGATTCTTTATTAATAATTATAAAACAGTTTTTCACATGGGAGATATATATATTTTTGCGGTATCAAAACGTGCTTTAGAATATTAAATATCTTAAAAAACAATCTTAAAGCCTTTAAAACTCTAAACAATATTGTTGTTTTTCGGTTAACATGTTGTAAGGGTTAATTAGAAAAATATTTAATTTTACCTTACAAAAATCATTATACGAGGGAAAGAAATAGTGTTAAGGTATTAGCTTTATACCAAAAAAAATAATTGACTAACCAGTGATGCTGGTGTATTATGGTATCGACATTATACTCATCGTATTTTGTGCAAGAGGTAGTTAGCGCTATTGTTTGCTTTTTTATCAGTATTAAAGTTCGCAAGACGTCTAAACTATTCCCTTATTCTGAAAATATATTTTGTATGGAGGCATTATTGTTATGGGCAAAATGGAAGATCTTAGAGCGAAATTGCTCGAAAAAATTAAGTCAGGATATAGTTATTTGGTTAAAGGTGTTCTTGATGAAATAAGAGATTCAAAGGAATTAACCGATAAACAAAGAGAAGGAATATTAACTGGAACGTCTAATTGTAATGTTTATGGTCTTAATGAACTTAGTGATCCTTTAACTGTCGCAACTTTTCTTTACGAAAAACATCAATCTTGGAGAAATTCCTCATGGCTTTATAGCTATTATGGAGAAATGATAAGACTTTTAGTTGAAGCAAATATTGAAGTTGCTACAGATCCTAAATCTATACCCAACCCCGATGTTTTTGACCTGAAAGTTGAATGGGGAGAAATAAAGAAGGATGTTTGGTATAATAATTTTGGTTGCAAGCTTTATAAAAAAGGATTTCATGAAAAAGCAATCTTATACTATACAGAAGCAATAAAGCTGGCAGATGAAAAAAAAGAAACTATAGAAGCTGCAGCATATCATAATAACAGAGGAACTTCATATTTTAATTTATCGAGGTTTAAAGAAGCGAAAAAAGATTATGAAGAAACTATAAGGTTAACCAATCAAAACTACGTATATTATGCTAATTTAGCTAATGCGTTATATAACCTAAAAGAATATTCAAATGCAGTAGCTCATTATACAAAAGCAATAAGTCTTATAGATAAAAACAGAGAGCCTCTAAAAGCTTCAGAATATCATAATTACAGAGGGAATTCTTATTATTACCTATTAAATTATGAAGAAGCTAAAAAAGATTACGAAGAAGTAATAAGGTTAGATCATCAGAACTATGTATGTCATGCTAATTTGGCTACTGCGTTACATGATTTAAAAAGATATACAGATGCAATATCTTCCTATACACAAGCAATAAATCTTATAGATAAAAGTAAAGAGCCTATAGAAGCTGCAGCATATCATAATTACAGAGGAAATTCTTATTATTACTTATCAAATTATGAAGAAGCTAAGAAAGATTTCGAAGAAGCTATAAGGTTAGCCAATCAGAACTATGTATATCATGCTAGCTTGGCTAATACGTTATATGTCTTAAAAGAGTATTCAAATGCAGTAGATTCTTGTACACAAACAATAATTCTTATAGATAAAGATAAAGAGCCTACAGCAGCTGCAGCATATCATAATAAAAGAGGAGATTCTTATTTTAGTCTATCAAGGTTTAATGAAGCAAAAACAGATTATGAAGAAGCAATACGATTAGATCCCCAGAACTATTTATATCATGCTAATTTGGCTAATATATTATATAACTTAAAAGAATACTCACATGCAGCAGCTCCTTATACAGAAGCAATAAGGCTTATAGATAAAGAGAAGAAGCTTATAGAAGTTGCAGAATACTATAATAAAAGAGGAGAGTCTCATTCTCACCTATCAGAGTTTGAAGAAGCTAAAACAGACTATAAAGAAGCAATAAAGTTAGATCCTAGGAACTATACATACCATACTAATTTAGTTAATACGTTGTATAAACTAAAAGAATACGAAGAAGCAATAACTTATTGTACAACTGAGATAAAACATATAGATGAAGAAAAAAATTCCAAACAATCTGCTGCATTATACTATGCAATTAGAGCAGGAGCAAAAGCTAAATTTGGCTTTTGCGAAGATGTAATGAATGATTGTAATACAGCTATTTCATTAAATGGAACTATATCAATAGCCCATCGTGTAAAAGGAGATGCAAATAGAGCACTAGGAAGATACCGTGATGCAATTATGAGTTATGATGCTGCTATAAGATGTAAAGGAGATAATAGTCGAGCTTATTACGGCAGGGGAATTATTAATGAGATCTTTAATAAAAATTTTAATAAGGCAATTGAAGATTACAAGACTGCAATTGAAATTAATAAACAGACCAAATCATTTACTGACGATGAGAGAAAAGAAGCTAATGACGCATTAGCTAGAGCAACCCAAATTAATACATGTGCTGATAATTATATTTTTGATGAAGATAGAAATACACTTTTAATCAAAGCATGTAGAGATAGAGATATAGAACTTGCTAAAATATTATTATCAAAAGGTATGAACCCTTTTATAAAAAATAATTTTGCTCAATCAGCTATAACATTCATTAAAAGTTTGGATAAGGATAAACAAGAAGCTTTTTTTGAAGCAGCAAAGCTTGGGCCATTTGCTAGGGCTATTGAAATATACCTAAAATATGATATTTTGCCGGGAATAATAAGTAAAAACTATAAATCAGTAGATTACTCAAAAGAACAAATTATTTTAATGTTAGAAAAAGATTTGGAAAAATTAAGCAATGCTCTTGATGGAGAAGTAAAAGATGAGATTATTCTTGAATTTACTGATAGAGTAGATATGTTAAATAAGCTTCTTAATAAAAGTAACATTGATGCTAAAGATCTAAATGGAGATACATTACTTCATTTTGCTGTTTCAAAAGGCTGGATAGATGTTGTCAAGTATTTACTAATACACGGTGCAAATGTTGATATAATAAATGCAAATGAACAAACCGCTTTATATTATGCAAGTCGAAGTGGAAATATAAATATTATATTGGAATTAATGAGGGCAAATAGTGATTTATCAATAAAAGATAGCCAGAAAAAGACACCATTGGAATTAGTCCCTCCTAATGTTGTAGATAACATAAAAAGTCAAATTTCAGAGTTTATTCTTATATATTCCAAAGCTGATAATGCAGTAGGCGTAGGGAAATTACTGGATTTTGGCGTTCCTATTGAATATTCTAAGGTTCAAGATGATGAGGGAGAAGCTATAACTCCCTTATACTGTGCACTAGAAGAAAAGAATCAAAATATAGCAGAAGTACTTATTTCAAGAGGTGCTAGATTGCCTCGAAAATTTCTGCCACAAGCCCAAGATTTACAGGAAAGTAAAGAACTTATTGTAGCTACTCAAAGTGAAAGTAACCAAAATAATCTAGCTATAGCTTTTGCAAAAAGAGGTGACTGGGATATTGCAGCCAGTTTAGCTAATGGTGATATAAGTGCTAGAGATAAAAATGGACAAACTTTTTTACATATAGCAGTAGCTAATTTAAATAAAGCTTTGACTAATAGAGACCATACAGCTGTGATTAGAGAGATATTGAAGCTATAAATACATTAATTAAAATGGATATTGATGGCGTTAGTCTTGATTGCTCCCTTGTAAATCTTGTAGATAATGAAGGCAAAACTGCTTTTGATTATTTAGCTGAGTCTAATAATCAAGCTTTGATACCTACAATTTCTAGATAACCCCAATATACCTCCTGATAAATTAGATTATATGCTAAGTATAAGAGATAATAAAGGATATGTCAGCACTTGATTATGCTGTAATGACTGGATATATTGACAGTGCCATATTAATTATGGAAAAGCAGATAATATTAAATGACACACTTCCAAATGGTGTTCCCGATTATTGTCCATTAATGCTTCATTATGCAGAATTAAATCCTAAATTACTTATTGAAGACATAGCCGACCTTATTACAACATGTGCGTCCTTTATGTTATTATATGACAATATCGAAAAATACAAAGAAGCAAAAATACTTGAAGAGAAAAAAAGAAAGCTTTTAGATAACATTGATGAAGCAAATATTGGAGAAATTTTGAAAATAATACAAGAGATTAATAATACAATAAATGAATTAGCTAAGACAGATAGCCAAATGAAAGAAAGGAAGAGGGAATTAATTCGGCAAATAGTAAGTAAGCAACATACTAATTTAAAGATTGCTCCAATACATATTGCAGCTATGAAAAATAATATACCTTTAATAAATTTACTTGTAAGTTATGGTGCAGATATCAATGTTGAAGATAAGAATTGGAGAACACCTCTTAATCTAGCAATAGAATATGATAAGGATGATGCAGTTGATAGCCTTTTATCAATAAGAGGTATTATAGATGTGAATAAACAAGATAGAATTGATGGATATTCAGCATTACATTTAGCATGTATGAAGAATAATATAAAAGTTATAAAATGGCTTTTGAGATGTGGAGCTAATACAAAATTAAAGGATTTGAATGGCCTTACAGCATTACACTATACTGTTAAGTATAAATACGAAAATGCAACAAATTTACTACTGGATAATGATAGAAATTCAGTAAATACTGAAGATTCAAATCGTATGCTGCCTCTTCATTATGCAGTACAAGAAGGAGTAAGTTTAGATACTATTAAAAAACTTATTGAACCTTATTCTGATACTAATATTAAATTTAATATTAACTGCAAAGACAACAGTGGATTTACACCACTTCATTATGCATTAGCTTTAGGTAGAATAGATGTAGTTATGGAATTTTTTAAGGATAATAAAGTAATTGAAACTATTGATACGCGAAGCAATATAACAAATGCAATGCATATAGCAGCATCAAAGGGCTATATAAAAGTTGTCGAAAGATTATCCCCAGGACAAGGAGAAAGCAAAGCTATATTTGATGCTCAAGATGAAAATAAGAGAACGCCACTTCATTTAGCGGTAATGTATGGGCATAATGTAGAAGAAAATAAGAGTACCGAACTTCCTTTGGTAGCAATGTCTGGGCATAACGAAGAAGAAAATAAGAGCACTGCACTTTCTTTGGTGGCAGTGCCTGGGCATAATGGCAATAGTAATGAAATTGTCAAACCTTATGATACTGTTAATCATAAGGAAATTGTCAATCATCTTATTAGATCAGGTGCAACTATTGATATTCAAGATGTCTATGGGAAAACTGCTCTTCATATAGCTGTAGAGAATAACAATGTTGCTGCAGTTGAATTGTTGCTTAAAAAAGGTGCAGATTTTGATATAGAGGATTATTTTGGTAAAACCCCATTAGAGTATTCATATATATGTGGAAGTATTGAGGTTAGGGAAAAAATTCTTGATTATTTGGTAGGAAATAATAATCTTGATGCTAAAAAGGTTAGCGATGCAATTAATAAGATGAAAGATTCTAATAAAGATCAAACAATGATCAAAACTTACATAGCCGATATAGAAACTTATATAAGAAGTAATAATAAAGATAAGCTGTGCAAAATGTTCGGTCTTGATCCAGAAGGCGAAATAGACAGCAGCTGGAAGCCACTTCACTATGTATCAATGGTAAATAATCCCGAGGTAGTAAAGGTATTATTAGCAAATAACTGTCCAGTGGATATACAAGCTGAGGATGGAACTACACCACTCCATATAGCAGCTGCGTTTGGAAGCATAAAAGTAGTAAAAATACTAATTGAAAAAGGTGCTGATACATGCCTTAAAAATAATAAAGGTAAGACATTCTGGGATTTGGCAAGTCAAGAGCTAAAGACTGCTGTAATAAAAAAGATTAGGAACAATGAAGAGTATGTAAACAGAATGATACTATCTGCTATAGCTAATAACTCACTGGAAGCTTTAAAGTTTCTATTAGAAAATGGATTGACTTATCACCCTGAAAAGGATGAATTTAACTCGAGTATGGTACATATAGCTGCAAAATATGGAACATTTGAGACGATAGAGTATCTTACACAAAAAGGAATACCATACAATACCTGTGATAAAAATGGGTTCAGACCTGCTGACTACGCATTGATGAGATGCTTCGCCAAGACACCTCAAGAATTTGAAGGTTTTGTAAGGAGCCAGGGAAGTGTTTTGGATCGACTAAAACAACAAATAAGAGAAAATATACAAACACTACCAGAAGAAAAAATAGCTTCGATAGAATTTTTGCTAAGATCAGGTGGCGACTTGATATTAGTAGATTATACTGTAACTAATACTGTTCCAAGATTGAAAATCGCAAGAGATAAATCTGTTTTTAATAAAATCTTATTAAGTGGAGATGTACAAGAATTAAGAGGTTTTATTCAAAAATGCAGTGCTAAAGAATTAGAAGAGTATATCGATGTAGTTGATCCAAAAGGAAATACACCTATTTTCTATGCAATAAACAAAGGCTCAAAAGAAATGGTGGACGAGCTTATAAAAAAAGGAGTACGGCTAAATATTGCTAATAAAGAGGGAATTACACCATTTTTGTCTGCAATTCAAAATTCATCATATGATATAGTAAAATTAATTGTTGATAGTGGGCGGGCGGATCTTAATGCAGAAGTAAAAAGCAATTCAATGCTTCATTATGCAATGCTACGAAAAACAAGTAAAGGTGATTTTGAAAGAAAGAGTGAAAATTCAGTAGCTGCTCTTCTTTTGGGAAAGGGAGTACGAAACTATAATCTTGAAACCATTAATAAAAGAGTAGCATTTAGCGATGGAAATGATACAAAATATATAACTCAACTAATGTATGCATGTTCTAAGAAGAATGATCAGTTGGTAGTTTCCCTAATAAAAAAACTAAAAGAAAAACAACCTAAAGTTGATGGAATTAATAAGTATGATAAGCATAGGGTAAGAAAAGATAGTCCTTCGACGGCACTAGGATATGCAAAGCTTGAAGATGCTGATTCAATAATAAATTTACTTGTACAAAATGGATCAAAAGAAGTTCCGGAAGCTCATACAGATTCATTATATAAGAAAATTAAACTCATAAAAAATCTTAAAGCAGTAGGATGTGTGCTAAAAGATACTGTAAAAACTGTTGCATCAAGCAAAATTACTCTTTTAGCATCAATTGCGATAAACCCTGTTGTTCCACTTGTGTTGCTTTGTACAAAAGCAGTACTTGACCTTGTAGATGGAGGTAAAGTAGATTCCAAGGATATTGAAAACGCTCTTGGTGACGACCTAGGTACAGGCTCAAAAAAAAAATCACAGAAGTTGACCAACAGCTCAAAGGGTGAAAATCAAGCAGATGCTGATGGAACATATGGAGAAATAAAGCCAACTACAACTGATTGCACTGAAACGAACATAAAGAAAATCCAACAAACACTTATAGCTACAGGTTATTGGACGAATCCTGATGTAGGAGCAACAGGAAATTATGGAGACATGACGAAAAATTCCCTTGTTAAGTTCCAAAGAGGTTTGATGCAGTTAGAAGAAAAAGATCTAAAAATCAATAATAATCAACCATTATTTGATAGCAGCAATAAACTGATCATAGCTAATTATTATGGTGTAGGAGAAAAGACAGCCAAAGCACTGTCTAAGTATTATAATAGATATGTAAAAAATAAAAAAAGTTACACAATAGGTACAGCTGATTATGGAACAAGCAGTGAAAATGTTCGTAATATTCAAAAACTTCTAATTGCTCTTGATTGCTGGACAAAGTCAGATCAAGAACCAACAGGCAATTTTTTAGATATAACAAAGAATTCGTTAATAAAGTTTCAAAAAACACGAATGATGCTGACAGATAGTGATTTATATACCTCAGCTGGAAATTATGTGGGTTGTGGACCTAGAACTGCAAAAGCATTATCTGCTTTTTGGGATGACTTAAAATTAAAAATAAACTGTGCTATGGATTTATCAAGTATATCGAATATATCATTTGATTGGGCAGATCCCCAAACAGATATCTTTAACGCCGTTTTATTATTCACAGGAAGATGAGCCATGGGCAAGTAAAATATATAGCAACCCTCAAATGAATGATAAAAGTCAAACAATGGCTAAAACCGGATGTGGGCCAACATCAATGGCGATAGTAGTCAGAACGATAACAGGTAAGAATGT
>CAVYEU010000057.1:0-9005 GCA_963767415.1 uncultured Eubacteriales bacterium | reverse complement strand
GTCGGGAAGAAAAACACACAACAAAACAATTGTTGTGTGTTTTTCTTCCTTCTTCTTATGTGAAAATATCTAACTTCAAAATCAGGCATTATTATTCCATGAACGCTAACCTTTTTCTTCTTCAGAATCTTCAGGACTTTCAGAACTTACATCACTTACATCACTTACATTACTTTCAAAACCTTCATCACTTACATCACTTTCAAAACCTTCAGGACTTTCAGAGCTTTCATCAATTTCAACACGCGCAATACTTACAACTTTTATTCCTTCATCCATTTTCATCAAAGTTACACCCTGTGTAACTCTTCCTAATGTACTAATATCTTCAACCCTCAAACGGATTATAGTTCCCTCCGACGTAATCATCATTACATCATCTTTTTCATTAACAAGTTTAACTCCTGCAATTGGACCTGTCTTTTCTATAATATTATAGCACTTGATTCCCTTGCAACCTCTACCTATCGCTCTAAATTCAGAAAGTTTAGATTTCTTTCCAAACCCGTTTTCTGTAACAAATAATATGCTTGCATCCTCAATAAATACACTAACCCCTACTACCTGATCATTATTACCTAATCTTATACCCCTAACCCCTTGCCCACTTCTACCTATAGGTCTTACCTCTGCCTCATTAAACCTTATTGCAATACCATTTTTAGTTACAAGTATTATATCCCTAGTGCCATCTGTAAGCTTTACATCAATTACTTCATCATTTCTCTCTTAGAGAAATCGCAGGCAGACCACCCTTTCGTATATTATCGTACTCCATTAATTTAGTCTTTTTTACAACACCATTTTTAGTAGCCAATAAAATGTTCAATTCATCTTTATATTCAGCAACTGGAATAACTGTCGCAACCTTTTCATCTCGGCCTAGTTGTAAAAGATTTACTATTGCAGTACCCTTAGCTTGTCTACCCGCTTCCGGAATCTCATATGCCTTTAGTCTATACACCCTACCTTTGTTATAAAGAACAATATATAGTGATGTGTTGAAGTAATAGATATATTTTCAACAAAATTCTTCTCTTGTAATGAGACCTGTGATGCCCTTACCACCACGTCTTTGGCTTCTGTATGTGTCAGATGGCAGTCTTTTTACATACCCAAAGTGTGTAAGAGTAATAACACCTTCTTGCTCTTGAATCAGATCCTCTATATCAATTTCGCCCTCTTCAGCAATAATCTGAGTTTTTCTTTCATCAGCAATTTTGCTTAATAACGAGCAGTTCTTCTTTTATTATATTATTAACCATATACTCATTTTCTAAAACACTCCTATAATACTTGATTCTCTCCAGAACCTCCTTATAATCGCTCTCTAGCTTATTCCTTTCCAGCCCTGTAAGTCTACCAAGCCTCATATCTACAATTGCCTGGGATTGTTTTTCACTTAGCTTGAAGTCGTCCACCAACCCCTGTTTAGCTTCTGCTTCAGTGCTTGAATTCCGGATTATATTAATAACTTTATCTAAATTATCAATTGCGATTTTTAATCCTTCTAATATATGTGCCTTCGCTTCAGCCTTATCAAGCTCAAACTTAGTCCGTCTTACAATAACATCTTTTTGGTGATCAATATAATGGTCAATAATCTGCTTTAGGTTCAAAATCTTTGGTTCAAACTTCTTCTCAGGAGTTTGTACTAGTGCAAGCATATTTGCACTAAATGACTCTTGAAGCTGAGTATTTTTATATAACTGGTTTAAAACTACATTTGCATTTGCTTCTCTTTTAAGCTCAACAACAATTCTCATTCCGTTTCTATCAGATTCATCTCTTAGGTTTGATATCCCATCTATCCTTTTATCTTTAACAAGCTCAGCTATTTTTTCAATAAGCCTTGCTTTATTAACCTGATATGGCAATTCAGTAACTATTATCTGCTGCCTTGAAGTGTAAGCTGGCATCGGCTCAATATTTGCTACTGCTCTGATAATTATTCTTCCTCTTCCTGTTCTATATGCATCCTTTATACCTATTCTCCCAACAATTATCCCGCCTGTAGGAAAGTCCGGTCCTTTTATTAATTTGTTTAGCTCATCGAATAAAATATCAGGGTTGTCAATAGTTTTTATAACCCCATCGATAACTTCTCCAAGATTATGTGGTGGGATATTAGTTGCCATACCAACAGCGATTCCAGTCGAACCGTTAACTAATAAGTTTGGAAACCTTGATGGTAATACAACTGGTTCAGTCTCATGCTCATCATAGTTTGCTTTAAAATCAACTGTATTTTTATTAATATCACTTAACATTTCCATTGCGATTTTAGCCAATCTTGCTTCGGTATACCTCATCGCTGCTGGAGGATCTCCATCAACTGATCCAAAGTTACCATGCCCATCAATAAGCATTTGCCTTAATGAAAAAGACTGTGCCATTCTAACCATGCTCTCATACACTGCCGCATCGCCATGCGGATGATACTTACCTAAAACTTCACCGACGGTAGTAGCACATTTACGATGTGCTCTATCTGGAGTAAAGTTTAGCCCAAACATCGCATATAAGATTCTTCTGTGTACAGGTTTCAAACCATCCCTTACATCAGGCAGAGCACGATCGACTATAACACTCATTGCATAATCGATAAATGATTTTTTCATTTCTGATTCAATATCTACTGGCACAATTTTCTGATTACCATACTCAATAGTTTCAGACATCTAAAATATACCTCTTTTCTAAACAAATATACATATTTTATTAATTCACTCTTATATTTTAATTAAGTTTATTCTAGCTGTCCACTATAATCTATATTACTTTGGTATTCTTACTATGTATTCCATATATATACCGCGATCTATCTGAGCGGCACGTGCATTTATACCTGATTGTTTCATAATATCTACTGCTTGCCTGATTGTGTTAACAAATATTCGAACATCTTTTATAGACTTTATAAACTTTCTATTCTCATTTCTATTCTCATTTAATTTTATAGAGTATTTATCTATAACCCTGTCAATTAACTCTTCAGTCTTCTTTACATTAAATCCTCTTTCGCAAATGCATTTTAGCACTTTTAACTGAAGTCTCTCGTCATGTAGCTTAAGAAGCGCTCTTGCATGCCTTTCAGTCAGATTATTCTCAGACAACATTTTCTTTGCCTCTGGAGAAAGCCTCAAAAGTCTTATTTTGTTAGCAATTGTAGACTGACTTTTCCCCATTTTTTTTGCAAGTTCTTCTTGTGTAAGCCCATGTTCAGAAATAAGATTATTATATCCTTCTGCCTCCTCTAAGTAATTTAAGTCTTCTCTTAAAAGATTTTCAATCATCGCAATTACAGCTGAATCATCATCATCTATTTCCTTGATTATAGAGGGTATCTCTATTAATCCAGCCATAAAAGCAGCCTTTAAGCGTCTTTCTCCTGCAATTAATTCATATGAATTTTCAGATATCTTTCTTACACTAATAGGTTGTAAAACACCATATTGTTTTATAGAATTACATAGCTCTTCCAAAGATGACCTTTCGAAGTTTTTTCTGGGTTGAAACGGACTAGGTCTTATACTATCGATCTTAACATTAACTATGTTTTTCATTCCTTTACTACTATCATTTTCCATAATTTTAGTAGTTTTATCATTTCTAATAATCTGAAGCTTAGTACTAAACATTTTACTTACACCATCCTTTGTTTATTTATTTTGTTTTTTCTTATGTATTTTTTTACCATTTTGTCACTACGAAATTTCTTATTCTAATTAACTTTTTTTTATCCTCTTTTTTTTTGAAAGAATCGTTCGTTAAATTCCTTGGTTTTCAGGTATTTTACGATATTATTATTGGCATATTTAGGTTATTTTCGTCGTATTTTTAGATAAGTCGAGGATACTTGTCGAAAACTTTTTTTTAGGAACAGTTAAATAAAAAAGGCAGGTACTAACGACTCTACACAATATAGATGTTATTTAATGATTATTATATATTTGAACTTTTAAATGGTGGTAATTATATGTTGCGTGCTTTTCCTGGATCAATTGATCTATTACTGGAAGCCATATCATTCTTGAATTTTTCAAGCCAAACACGTCTATCTGAATAGGAAGAAGAATCATAATCTGTAGATGGCTTAATATACAGATTTAAGGTGTCATGAATATCCTTTGTGTCTTGTATAGAATTACATATTTTTCCAACAAGATTGGCTGTCGATGGTGTTGAAGTGCTAATATTAGGCAAATTTATATATGCTTTACCTGCTTCAAATGCTGCTTTACCGAAAGCAACTAAATTATCAATGAGGAAACCTATAACACTTCTTTGTAGACCTGAAGATTCCCCTGCCATTTTCGTCCCTTCTTTGGTGAGCTCATCATTCCTTTGTTGACTTTGCTCTCGTTGAGCTTGTTTTTGGAGATCTAAATCATATCTCCTTGTTTCTTCTCTCTGCTTATTTCGTATAATTTGTATAGCTTGTACAGAGTGAATAGATTGACTATTCTGATGTACATTTTCAATATTGATAGTTGGTTTTAGGGATACAAAACCCTTTGCAGTTTTAAGATTATATTTTTTATATATATCAATCAACTCCTTAGGAAACATTAAATTATATTATTGTATAATGTTTCTATCTATTCAATTTCAGTTTACCATATATCTCAGGTATATTTTTAAATCATAGGAACAGCTATTTGCAAAACTGGACTCCTGATTCAATTACTTCCCTTCTTCTTCTAATCATATCAATAAACGCTTCAATTCTAGTCATATGTCCTGCCTCACCCGTCATTTCATCCAAAATAAGGGTCATTATAGGTATTTGATACCTGTCTTGAATTTCATCGAATGTACTTTGTGCTACGATTTCAGGCATACAAGTAAACGGATACAAGTGAATCACCCCATCGTACTTGCTTTTGGCACATAAAATTATGTTTCCTATAGTCTCAAGACCATGTCCACCGATATCATCTGTTTTCATAAGCTCTTTTCCTGCTTCGTGAGGGGTATCCTTTGAACTAAAGGGGAAGAGGCGTTTAATAAAATGCTCCTTGATCCAGTGGCTTGCACTCAGTGTGTTATGAACTTCTACCCCCATTTTGCCTAATACTCTTTCAATATCCATATTAGCATAAGTCTCGGTAGCCACATAAATTTCACCCACAATAGCTATTTTTAAGGGTTTAGATTCCGGGTCAATTTTAATTTTCTTCAATTCCTTCCTGGAGGAAGATATTAGCTCCTTTACAGCCTTATGGTCTTTAGTGGTTCTTACTTTATTATGAAATCGATTAATTATTTTATCAGTTTCACCAATAGTTAACTCTCTACACCTTGTATGGTTCGCTAGTTCATGTAGCTTATCTACTGCTAAAATCATTTTTGCGGCAAATATTATTCCTTTTACAAAATCAAATTGGCTAATGTTTCTGGTCAAAGGTTTAAACTTATGAATTACTTCCTTAAAACTCAATTTAGCTACGTCTAAACGAATAATTTTCACTTTATATCCTAAGTCTTTTAGTATTTCTTCATATAGATCACTGTAATAGCCAAGTCTGCATTGACCGTCGCCTCCACAAAACAATATTACTTCTGCTCCGTTTTCAATACCATGAATAAAATCTCCCATAATTATTTTAAATGGAAGACACATAAACTCTGGTGAATGGGCAATGCCCAATTCAAAAGTTTTTTTGTTACAATTGGGTGGAATGACATAGTCTATTCCTAATATATCCAATAATACTTTAACTGATATAAATATATTTCCCATATGAGGGAATGTAACTTTCATTTTTATTCTCCCCCAATCATATCTAAAAATGCTTCTATTCTAGTGTCAAATCCCGCCTCGCCGGAGTGTTCGTCAACTGTAAGCTTTAAAAAAGGAACATTGTAATTCGATTTAAGCCGCCTTTCAATCAGTTCAATTATAAGTGAATCTACACCACAAGCAAAAGGTGTCAGATAGATCATCCCATTTATATTTTCATCTTCTGCAAACGCAAATGCGCTCCCAAGGTTATCAAGTCCAATCTCCCAGAACATTTTTCCCTGAAATGGGTAAGCATTTTGTCGTTTGGTTTCATGTTCTAAGTTAATTGGAGTAAATACATTGATCTTCCTAGATCTAAGCTTATTTATAAGTTTCATGCTAAGATAATTATCATAAATCATATATGGGTGTCCTAAAACTACAATTGTAGGATTACTATTCGCGACTGGCTTAGCGACGATTACTTTTTGGCTATTCTTATATAAATTCAATGCCTGATCAAAAGCCTCTATAATATTATCATATTCGATGTTCAAAATGCTTGAAATCTCATATAAGCTGTCTTGTGTTTGTTTGGGAGACTGATCCATGTGAATCTTAACTTCTAATATTTTTATCTGTTTTTTCAGATTTAACATAGTCATATCAGGAAGACCACAAAACTTTGGACAGGTATATTCATTTTTATCCATACTTATATACCTCGGAATAAATATATAGTCTACTTTATCTTTAAGGCTATATACATGTCCATGAAATACTTTTACTGGCAAACAGGTCTCATTGCTTGAATAATTTACTCCGAAGTCTAGAATGTCTTTATTGGTATCCTTAGAAACAACAACAGTACAGCCTATTTTTTCAAAAAAGTTCTCCCAAAGTATGTGGTGCTGAAAGTAAAACAAACCTTTAGGGATTCCTATTGTTACTAGCTTTCTGTCATTAACCGCTACCTTTTTAGTAAATTTGTTGATAGGAAATCTAATTAATTGCATATTTTCACCTCGACTATACAGCATTTATCAATTGTGACCATTTACCGCATTTATCTCCCCAATGGGCAATAGCTTCATTATTCGCCAATATTTCTATTATTTCGCATATATTAGAGCAGCCATCACATTCAAAGCTCTTAGCGTTATAATCTCTATTAGCTGATTCGAAACCATAGAATTTTGTAGGACAATTACTACTTGTAATTTTTTCTTTTACGATAAGTGCAACTCCCAATGCACCCATAACGTCATGGTGTTTTGGAATTATTATTTTTTTATTCAGTGCTCTTTCAAAGGCAGCTATAATTCCTACATTTGCAGCAACCCCACCCTGAAACACAATGGGTTCTTCTATAGCCTTACCTTTTGCCAGGTTATTCAAATAGTTTCTTACTAATGCTTCACAAAGCCCATTTATAATATCTTCTGTAGAATGGCCTGTTTGCTGCTTGTGTATCATGTCTGATTCTGCAAATACAGCACACCTTCCAGCGATCCTGACAGGAGAAGTTGACAAAAGCGCGTAACTTCCAAACTCTTCTATGGGAATTTCTAGTCTCGCAGCCTGCCTGTCAAGAAACGAACCTGTACCTGCAGCACAAACAGTATTCATGGTGAAATCATATAACACTCCTTTTCGTAAAATAATAAATTTTGAGTCTTGTCCGCCAATTTCTAAAATAGTTCTTACGCCGTGCACCGCTTTTTGTGCTGCAACAGCATGAGCTGTAATTTCATTTTTTACAATATCAGCCCCTACAATTACATCTGCAAGTTGCCTACCACTCCCTGTAGTACCAACACCCCTAATGCATACATTCTTATCGAGTCTTTCTGCAATAATTTTCATACCATTAAGGAGAACATTTATAGGCTGACCACTGGTTCGCAAATATAGCTTTTCAATAACATTATCATTTTCATCAATAACAACAAGATTTGTGCTTACAGATCCTACATCTATTCCTAAATAAAAGATATCATTCTTCAAAAAGCATCTTCTCCTTATTAAATATAATTAAACAAACGTTATCACTCTATTAAAGGCATATCTGTTAAGGTAATAATTATTTATTGAAAGTATTAAATAGTATATAAGATCAGATGCTACAAAATCTATTTTCAATAAGAATATTATTACAAAAGCCTGTCTATTGTTTTATATCGGTTAATTAAATATGAAACTTTATAGATTATTCTTTCACAAGCATAACACAAAGATATTATTAGCTGGTATATTTATTTTATATAATGAAATGTTTCCCAAAACTAAGTTCATCTTTTATAAAAACTCACTTAACTCATTGCTTTCTTTTAAAAGTAAATGGATATGGTTGCTCATCAAACAATAACTATAAATTTCATATTTACAAATTTGCTTATACTTTAAAACAGTTTTGTTTATTTTAATTCAATTATTGATAAAAATAATGTTTCTGTAACAAAAGTACCTTTTTTAAATTTTATCATAATGAAGGGAACGGGACAAGGTACCTGTCCCCTTGTCCCTCTTTTTAGACCTCGTAAGGTGTCATCAAGAGGAGCGTTAGCGACGTGGTGATTCCTAGCCTTGAGATTGCTTCGTCGCTATCGCTTCTCGCAATGACATCTTAGGTAGGCCTAAATAAGTAATCCTTATAGCAACAATTAAAGATTGTGTGATTTCTGACTATTGTATTACTTATAAAAAATGTTATAATATAGTTAATGTGTGAAACAATTGTTAATTTAAAGAAAGGATGTGTATTAATATGGAGCGCGGAACTGAACATCATCAAGCACCAGAACCAGCTGGAATTAATGTACAATTACAATTACAAATACCAGATGCAGGAGATAATTTCCCAGTTCATAATGACCTAGCATTACCACTTTTACTAGATCGTATTGATCCTGCAGCACCAGTAGCACCACGTTTTGATCCAGCAGCACTACGTATACAACCACAAAGGTAGTATATCTACCTTTAATTCATACATAAGACAATTTTGTATATATGTTTAAGCAAAAAATAAACCCATGACCTATAAATATTTGTATATTTATAGGTCATGGGTTTATTTTTTTTAATACATCTGTTCTTCATATACCAACTCATCACCACTAAACACCAAAATTAGTTTTAGTAAATTATCGATTTGGGTAAGTTCAGAAGATATAGCATATTTTGAGATCTCTTTTTGTGCTTCTGATACCTTCTGTTTTATCAAATCTTGGCTAAAGCTACTCTTTTTAATGTATTTCACTTCAAATATAGCATA
>CAVYEU010000056.1:0-13466 GCA_963767415.1 uncultured Eubacteriales bacterium | reverse complement strand
GTGGAGGCAAAGACATATTATAGATATCCTCCAATGAAGTTTATGATTGAAGTAGATGATAATACCAAGTTCTTTTGCACTATAATAAGCAAGAAATATCTGATAAAAGGGCTTGCTCTATACAACTCCCTAAAAATGTACGCAGAAAATTTTCACCTGTGGATATGCTGTACCGATGAAGAGAGCCAGGATATATTAACCGACATGAACCTTAAAAATGTAACATTAGTGCATTTGGCTGATATTGAGGATGACAGGATAACGCAAGTAAAAAGCAGCAGGAAGCTCAATGAATTCTGTTGGACTCTGAAAGCGCCATTGGTGCAATATATATTGGTAAACTATGATGTTGACAGCATTATTTATTGCGATGCGGATATATTCTTCTTCTCAAATCTTAAACCTGTTTTTGAAAGCTGGAAGGGTCACTCAATCTTTATTTGCAGACAAAGGGATAATTATGAATTTGAAAAAATTTATGGGAGCTACCAAGCAGGCTTCATCGGTTTTAGAAATGATAGAGAGGCGCTTAAGATACTGTCATGGTGGAAAGAGAAGTGCATAGAATGGTGCTTTGATGAACCTCAGCCGCAGTTTGAAAGATGGGGGGATCAAAAGTATCTTGATAGTCTGCCCATGCAATTTTCCGGTATTAAGCTAGATAATAACAAAGGGATCAACGCTGCGCCATGGAACGTTGTGTTTAACAATAGCTTCAGCGTATTGACAGCCAATGGAGAAGTATATATAGATAATGACAGGCTTATATTCTACCACTTCGGGAGTGTGCTGTTCTATAGCGAAAATGAGTTCGATTTATGGAAATTAAGGCCTCTTCCTTTCAATCACAATATAATAAGCAATATTTACTTACCCTACCTTAAAGAGGTTAAGAATACAATAATAAAAGCCATGCCGAATATACACGCTCATCTTAAACTACTTTTTAGTGATAAGTCTACTACACCTCCTGTCAATTATTTTAACCTTGAGGAATAAGTAGTATAAGTTCATGAATAATCATGAATAATCATGACTAAGGGAGATGACTATAAAGTGAAACATAACTATTGTACTATTGTCAGTATTGAAACGTTAGCTAAAGGGCTGCTTCTATACAATTCATTGCTTAAACATGATAAAGATTTCTGCCTGTTCTTTATTTGCATACAGGACAGCTTAAAACCCATTTTAGAAAAAATAGCAGGCAAGAAAATAAAGATTCACTGCTTTAGTGAAATTGAAAAGGAAGACCCGGAATTTGCAAAAACCAGAGATGCCAGAAGTGAAAAAGAATATGCCTGGACTGCAAAGGCTCCGATAATACTGTATCTGCTTAAAGTTTACAGAAGAATTAAGCATATAGCATATATTGATGCCGACACATATTTTTTATCAAATCCGAAACCCATATTTGATGAATTTAAGAAATATTCTGTGCTACTAACAAGGGAAAGATTTTTCATAGAAGATAATTTTGAACGCTATAAGTTGAATGGATGCTATAATGGAGGATTTTTAGCCTTTAAAAGAGATAAATATGCTATTGAATGCTTAAAATGGTTTAAAGAAAAATGTCTTGATTGGTGCTATAACAAGCTTACAAATGGTTTGTATGGCGATCAAAAATATCTAGATGAAATACCGGAAAGATTCAAAAATGTAGGAATATCAAAAAATATGGGTGTGAATGTTACTGCCTGGTATGCACATGCAAGTGTTCTTGAGGAAGCAAAAAACAAATTATTCTTAAATGACTTTCCAATAGTTTTTTATCACTTTAGCGGGCTGATAATCCATAATGAAAGTGAATTTGATTTATGCATGTATATAAATTTATCGGATAAATTGGTGCAGATGGTTTATCTACCTTATGTGAAGCAGCTGCATGACAAGATAGAGTATACCATGAAATTATCTGAAAGCTTTAGGAATGATCTTATATATGATCTAAAAACAGTAAATATTAGAAATTATTTAAGATTGAAGGAGTGCTAATAATGTGTTGTGAAGAAGATTCTGAGTATGGCTTTTTTAAAAATAAAAGCATCTTGGTTACGGGGGGGCTAGGGTTTATTGGTTCTCATCTTGTAAAACACCTCTTACAAAGCGGTGCAAAAGTGGCGGTACTTGACCTAAGTCAAAACCTATGGAGATTAAAGGACGAAATTAAAGACATTTATATTCATAGAATTGATATAACAGATTCAATTAAAGTTAATGAATGTATAAAAAGCGTTAAGCCGCAGTGTGTTTTTCATCTTGCAGCCTACGGAGTGGATTCGGCTCAAAAGGTGTATACAAAGGCTGCGAATATCAATATCATGGGCACTATTAACCTCATGAGTGCTTTAAGGGGCAATGGTTGTGAAAAAGTTGTCAGTACTAGTACCTGCTCGGAGTATGGCAACAGAGAGGGTAAATTGTGTGAAGACTTGTGCCCATCTCCGGTCAATATATACGGTAGCACAAAGGCATGTTCTACTATAATTTCACACCAGATTGCACGTGAAAACGACATTAATATGGTTACGTTAAGACCCTTTGGAATATTCGGAGAGGGTGAAGAAAGACATAAGCTTTTTTGTGATGTAATATTGTCATTACTTGAGGATAAGAATGTCAAACTAACGCTATGTGAACAATACAGAGATTACTGCTATGTTAAAAATATCGTTGACGGTCTGATGATGGCAGCACAAAACAATGCAGTGAAAAATGATATTTTCAATATTGGAACAGGAATTTCCCATCAATTAAAGTACTATGTTGATCTGATATTCAAAAATATAGGAACAGACAGAAAGCCCGAGTATGGAGCTCTTGAATATAGAAAAGATGAGATATGGAATCCACAGCCGGATATCAATAGAATAAAATCTGTACTTTCATGGAAGACCAAGAATAGATTTTGAAGAAGGTATAAAGAGGACTGTTGAGTGGTTCAAGCAAAACAAATCATATTATTTGTAAAAAGATGAATTAATGGATGGTGATTGTATAATGAAAACAATTCAAAATTTTTTTAGCGGTAAAAATATATTAGTAACAGGACATACGGGGTTTAAAGGCTCCTGGCTCTCCATATGGCTCAATGAATTAGGTGCAAATGTGATAGGGTACAGCCTTGACCCTGAAGATGCCTTTGGGAATTTTTGCTTATCATCAATAAAAGATTATATTGTGGACATAAGGGGAGATATAAGAGACTTAAGTTTATTAAATAAAGTATTTGAAATCTATAATCCTGAGATAGTTTTTCATATTGCTGCGCAGCCGCTAGTAAGAGCATCCTACGCTAATGCAAAATACACCTTTGATGTAAATATTATGGGTACAGTCAATGTGCTGGAAGCAATAAAGGCAATTGACGAAACGAAGGTAGGAGTTTTTATAACAAGCGATAAATGCTACCAGAATAATGAATGGGTGTGGGGCTATAGAGAGAATGATCGTCTGGGCGGAATAGACCCTTACAGCTGCAGCAAGGCTTGTGCAGAATTAGTGGTAGAATCTTATAGGAATTCATTTTTTAACACTAAAAGATATTCAGAACATGGAAAGGCAATCGCCACCGTTAGGGCAGGAAATGTTATCGGAGGTGGAGATTGGGCCAAGGATAGAATCATCCCTGACTCTATCCGGTTATTGGAGGAAGGAAAGGAAATAGAAGTAAGAAATCCAAATGCGGTAAGACCATGGCAGCATGTTCTCGAGCCTTTAAGTGGATATCTGCTGGTGGCAAAAAAACTGGCAGAGGATGGTGCTAAGTATTCAGGTGCATGGAACTTCGGACCTGGATCGGATAGCTCGATTACAGTAAGCGAAATGGTTGAAAAGGTGATAATGTATTGGGGTGGGGGAAGTTGGAATCATTTGAAAAATGAGCAAGGATTGCATGAGGCAAACTTACTTGGCCTAGATATTTCAAAAGCAATGCGACTCCTCAGGTGGACACCAAGCTGGGATATAGATAAGGTAGTGGAAAAGACTGTTCAATGGTATAAAAATTATAAACACTCAAATGTTTATGAGCTCTGTGTAAAGCAAATAAATGAATTTACGGCAAGTAAGAGATAAATTACTTGCCGTAATAATTCTTTTACTGAGGCAAGCATATTCATGCTACTCTAGGTCATTAAATATATTATAAAATTCAGAGGGAGTTTTAACTCTATTTTTATATCTTTTCTTCATAAACAAGCCTATCTTTGCAAAATACTAATATCCACTTTAGAAGATTATCCATTTGAGCAAGTTCGCTAATACTTGAATATTTACTTAATTGTTGCCTTGCTTGTATAACCTTACTTTGAATTTGCGTCTCATTACATTCATCTTCTTTTTTGATGTATTTTACTTCAAATATGGCATAGTAGGGGGCAATAACGCCTGATCTTGGAAGTAGTGCAATATCAATATATCCGCCTCCAGGTACTTCACATTCACTCTGAACATAATATATTTTACTCATCATAAAATAAGTAATCATTATTATCTTTATATATTTCTCATCAAATTGTATAAAATCTCGATTTGATAATTTGTTTAATGTAGTACATACTATTTCAGTAAAGGCGTAAATATCACCTTTTAGTGCTATAGCTTGAATGGAACGCCTAATATTTGCAACGTCTATGCCATACTGTGCTTCCTCTCTTAGTATGCTTCCAAAAAAATCGAAATACAGCTCTTTGATTACATAGTTTGGTACTGTAAGCTCATTAGAACCAATTGCAGCCTTGCTTATAGTTAAAAAGCCAAGATAAAATAATAATGAATTGAAATCATCTTTTGTAAAGTCTCGGCTCAAACTAAACTCTGGAGTAATCAGACATTCCTGTGGATTCCCTTCAATGATATCCTTCAATACCTCAAAGTTTTGTTCTTTATTTTGCAATGTAAAAAGACTTGCGATTTTTTTATAATCACTTGATATATTAATATCTATCAACTGCTCAGATGGAGAATTGCATATACTATATTCTGAAGCATAGTATAAGACCATATCACTATTAAATATTTTATTTTTCGCGAGCTTATTAAACAAATATCCATTATAGTATTTCTTAATATTAGGCATTTCTTTTTCAATATCTATAGTACTCCCGAGTGATTCTCTTAATACATACTCTACTTCCTTCTGGGTAAATCCAAGACACTCATTAAACCGTATATCACATGTTTTATTTTTTGCAATATTAAAACCACTGGTCATACTATCCAAAGTAACTGGACTTACTCCCGTTGCAAATATTCTTTGAATAAGTCCATTATCAGTACCAGATTTTAACACTTCATACCATTTCCGTACAAAACCTGTTTTACTGATAGTTTCTTGGAATACATCTACTTGAAAGCTTAATAGCTCATTTGCAAAATGATCATATTCATCTATCATTATATATAATTTCGTACCAGTTTTCGGATAAACATTTACCAAAAAATCACTAAATATTTCAGAAGGCATCCCGTTTCTTTGAAAATCAAAACTAAAACTATATTTGATTAAAAATGCATCTAATCCGTTTAATACTTTTGAAGTAAAACCTCTTTGTAAATTTTCTTTAGTTGAAGTATTTATACCAGAGAAATTAAATTTTACTATATAATAACTATTTTTTTTAGGAGTCGGGCTATTTCCAATATAGGTATTTATAAATAGCTTTCCAAAATCTGTTTTTGTATTTAAATCATAATAATATTCTAAAATTGACAAAAATAAGCTCTTGCCAAAGCGCCTAGGCCTTAAAAAAAATATATAGGGTTCTCCTAAATTCTCTAAAAGCTCTATATACTTTGTTTTATCTACATATAAGTAACCTTCTTCTACTATAGTCTTATAGTCACTTATTCCATAGGGAACCTTTTTTAATATTTTAGCTGTATCCATTCTTATATCAAATCTCCTTTATTATATTACAATTTTAATACTTGAATTTATAAGTTTTTAATAAAATCCACAGTGCAATTACTGTGTTTAAAGAATATATTACCATATACTTAATGAAATAAAAATAGGGATATAGATAAAAACGAAAGTAGGGATGCACCCATGTATATCTATATTCCCATCGAATTACTTAAAATATTATATAACTTTCAAGGATACTTTTCAAAAACAAAGAACGTTAAAATACTTATTAAGAAAGTATATGAACAAAGAAAACCATTAGAAAAATTGAAAATTAAGAAAATTGACAAAATTTTTAATTTTTGAAAGGAATTTTAGCAAACTATGTAGAAATGAAGAATATATAAATAATATTTCACAGTTAATATATAATTATGTAGAAAGGTAAAAGTATTTAATCATGCCTAAATATTATATTTTGCACTAAAAATTCAAAAAGCCAGGGGGAATAAAAATGTCAAAATATTGTTCTAATTGTGGAAGGTCATCAGATGGAGACTCGCCCTGTAATTGTAATACAGACACTCCTGTAGAAGAAAATTCTTATGATACTAATGACAATGAAGCAGAAGGAGATTCTCATGGTACTAATGACAATGAAGTAAAAGAAAATTCTCATAGTACTAATGACAATGAAATTGAAGCAATAGATATAATCTCATTAAGTAAGACATTTTTAAAAAATCCTGTAGACACAATAATTAATCTTTCAACCAACGGGAACTACAAAATTGGCATATTTTTCGTTTTGATCCAAGCTTTAATTTCATCTTTTATAGCAATGATTTTAGTAAAATCTTTTTTTGAATTCTTTTTTTCTGGTATACCGGGTTTGTTTAGCTTTGAGGAGAGTAGAATACCATATTTTAGTATTTTTTGTGAGGGTTTTGTAGGAATATTTATTCAGTTTTTATTATTAGTAGGAATAATTCATTTGTTCAGTAAGATACTGACAAAGAAGGATGCTTCTTTTAAAGCTTTAGTTTCCACTATCGGAATTTCATCACTTCCTTGTACTCTGTGTTTAGTTGTTGCATTGGTAATTTTGTTTATTTCATCATCATTATTATCATTAGTGATATCTTTAATTGTATTGGGTAGCATTTGCAGTTTAATTTTAAACTATATCTCTATAAGAGAAACATATAAAATTTCAGAGAATAGACTGGTTTATATAGTATCAATTTCATATTTTGTATACTTCATTGTAAATTGCATTATTGCTTTTTTAGTGCAATTATAGGTATTTAATTTTATAAGAAAGTAAAAAAGAAGGCTCGTATCGCAATTTCAGACTGATGAATTATTGAAAACATTTCAAAAAAGGGACTGTGAAGTCCCCCTTTCTTTTGTATTCTATAAATGAAAGCTCTAACAATCAATAAATCTAAAAGAAGAAAATCGGAGGGAATCCAAGCGGTCTTCTTCCTCTATTTGAGCATCCATCATTTATATCTCTGTGGTGATGTGTTCCGCCTGGATGATGCTGCCCAAAATGATGATGATAATGTCCGAAAGAATATGGATACCCACCGTATGGATATGCGACTGATGGATATGCAACTGGTGGATATGCTGTAACTGGTGGATATGCTGTAACTGGTGGATATACTGCGACCGGTGGATATGCTGCGACTGGTGGATAATAAGCGCCATGTATATATGGTCTATATTCTTCTTTTGTCTGAATATAATTATTTGATTCCATTTATTTTACCCCCTAATAAATTTATTCTTTTTTAGTAGTAGTGTATGAATCTTTAACATAATAAGTTACATTTTATATGTAAATACTATTATAGTTTTTATTCTTGAAGGATGTAAATCTTTGTAGTATAATGCAATAGAAAAATCATCTTCACAAAGTCAGTATATACCTATCTGTAAGGCTATATTTTATAGTATATTCGATCAAATGGTCAAAGGGAGTAGAAATTAAGAAAGGAATAAGCTATGCTAGGAAGCAATCTTACAAAAGAATTAATTGCTATAGTTGAGCCAAACGGACTTTATACCTTAGATTGGGAAGATATCCCACTAAAAAATGATTTGCCAAATGAAAAATTCGTTGGGTTTCAAGAAGAAATATATAGAATATACAATGATGACATGTATAAGGCTTTGTTTAAATTAGGTCTTTCTGAGCAATACATCAATATGTCTGCTTCTTTAGGATTCTTATACCTTATTTCTTCAATATTTATCAAAAAGCTCTCACAAAATCCAGATATTGAAAATATAAAAAGTAAGAGTAGTATATGTATCGAAAATGATGAGATTTCTCACCTAATAGAAATCAGTCCATTTATTGCTGGGTATGAATATTTAAATGCTGTTTGGATTCATCAGGTCTGGGATAAATTAAACATTGCTTTTTCTGAAGAAATTAAAAATTTTTCAGGTAGTGTTTCTGAATATCTTCTATCTATCAATCCCAAGATTACAATAGTTGGACGAGTATATTTTCATTTGGTTGAAAGTAAAGAAGCGAGTTTCCCTTTTGCATTTATGGCCACATATTCGAAAACCTCAAATAAAACAAATACTACGCATATTCCTATAAAGCATGCATTAGTCGAGTATGGAGAGAATAGTGCTAAACTTCTTGATCTTCTTTCAAAAGTATACAAGGCTTCTGAAAAAAGTTTTTTTTTAGCAGAACTACTAGAATCTGGGGATTTATTCCATCCAATAAAGCTTTCAGCTTCCGAAGCATTTACTTTTTTAAAAGAAGTTTCTTTATATGAAGAATCTGGTATTTTATGTAGAATTCCAAATTGGTGGAAAAATAAGTCGAACTCTTTGAAAGTCTCAATTAATATAGGTGATAAAACAAAATCAGGTATAAATCTAGATTCTCTCGTAAGTTTTGATGCACATTTAATCTTAGGCGACGATGAGTTATCGTATGAAGAATTAAAAACTTTAATGTCACAAGTTGAAGGGCTTGCGTTTATAAAAGGGAAATGGGTTGAAGTTAATCAGGAAAAATTAAAAGAAACTCTTTTAGCTTTTGAAAAAGCACAGAATCTCATAAAACATGATGAAATGAGCATAATAGAAGCAATGAGATTACAATTAAATGCTGAAAAAGAGTTAAATATTTCCAAACAGTTTTGTGAAGTGGAGATAACAAATGGTAAATGGCTAAAGGAAACATTATCAAAGCTTAGAAGACCTGAAACTATTGATCCTATTTCATATGGCGATGAATTTTACGCTAATTTAAGGCCGTATCAACAATTTGGTCTAAATTGGCTAAGTTTAATGAGAAAACTGAATCTTGGAGCATGCTTAGCAGATGATATGGGGCTTGGGAAAACTATTCAGGTTATTGCGCTATTAAACAATCTTCGATCAAATGCACATGAAAAAATACTATTGATAATACCGGCAACCCTTATTGGTAACTGGATAAATGAAATCAAAAAGTTTGCACCGTATTTGAAGTATTACATATTACATTCTTCTGAAAATAAGAAACTCGAGAACATCAATTTTGATAATTTATTAAATAATTACAATTTGTTTATTACAACTTATGGTATGCTACTAAAATTCGAATGGCTAAAGAATGAATCATGGGATTTAATAATTTTAGATGAAGCACAAGCAATCAAGAACCCTGGGACTAAACAAGCGAAGGTAGTTAAACAACTAAAATCATCATTTAGGATAGCAATGACTGGAACTCCGATTGAAAATCATTTATCTGACCTTTGGTCAATATTCGATTTCTTAAATAAGGGTTTGCTGGGTACTGCAAAAGAATTTTCTACATTTTCTAAGAAATTAAAGGATGACAATGCTGGATATATGAGATTGAAACAAGTAGTAAGCCCCTTTATTCTAAGAAGATTAAAGACAGATAAATCCATAATATCTGATTTACCTGATAAAATAGAAATGAAGGTTTACTCTACACTTACAAAGAAACAGATTGCCTTGTATCAGTCATTGGTAAATGAACTAAAAATAAAACTTGCATCAACCGATGAAGGCATCCAAAGAAAAGGTATAGTTCTTGCGTCTTTAATGAAGTTTAAGCAAATTTGCAATCATCCCGATCAGTATTTGGGCCAAAGTAACTACGCTTTTGATGAAAGCGGCAAATATGCGAGTCTTCGTGAAATATGCGAAACCATATGCGAAAAAAGAGAGAGGTTGCTTGTATTTACTCAGTTTAAAGAAATTGTAGAGCCTCTAAGCCAGTATTTAAAAGATATTTTCCATCATGAAGGTCTATCACTACATGGCGAAACAACTATTTCTAAAAGAAAGACAATTGTCGATAAATTCCAAGGACATGATTATATACCTTTTTTAGTTCTTTCGATTAAAGCTGGAGGTATAGGTTTAAATCTTACAGCCGCAAACCATGTTGTCCATTTTGATAGATGGTGGAATCCTGCAATTGAAAATCAGGCAACAGACAGAGCATTCAGAATCGGACAGAAAAAAAATGTCATTGTACACAAATTTATTACACAAGGAACGATAGAAGAAAAGATCGATCAAATGATTACCGAGAAGACTAGATTATCAAATGAAATTATGCCGGATATTCAGGAAAATTGGATTACAGAGCTTGATAACAATGAATTGATTGACATGTTTAACCTAAATTTATAAGGAGGAGTGCTACTTTATGTCATATTATTACGGATTCCCAGAGTATGTTTCTGTTGCTGAAAAAAAAGCAAAGGCTAAAAAAACAATAGAAAAACTAAAAAAGACTAATCCGGATATATCGCCAGTAATAATTACTGGTCAAAAATAGCTAAAACATGGTGGGGTAAAGCTTGGATTGACAATCTTATGAGATACTCAGACTATTCCAATCGGATTGGAAGAGGAAGAAGTTACGTGCGTCACGGTGCAGTGGCTAATTTGCAAATAAACAAGGGAAATATTCTAGCACTTGTTCAAGGAAGTGAACGCTCACCGTATAAAATAAATATTAAAATAAGTCCATTAGATCAAAAACTTTGGAGAAGAATAAAAAGAGACTGTAGCGGTAAAATAGCATCGCTTCAAGAACTGATTACAGGCAAATTCCCAAAATCTTTAGAAGATCTTTTTACCGCTACAGGGGACGGACTCTTTCCATCTCCAAAAGAGATCAACCTAAATTGTAGCTGTCCTGACTATGCTTCGATGTGTAAACATGTGGCTGCAGTTCTTTATGGAATTGGAGCAAGATTAGATGAGAATCCTGCTTTATTCTTTGAATTAAGAGACGTAAATATTAATGAACTAATAACTGAGGCAATTGTAAATAAATCTCAAGAATTGATCGAGAAATCTAAAACAAAATCAAAAAGGCTCATCAAATCTGAGGATATTTCTGATATGTTTGGAATAGAACTTAATGAAAATATTGATACTCCTGTAAAAAATATACCTACTAAGGTTGTTAAGCATAGGAAAAACAACAAAAAATAGTGGCTCTTATTATGAAATTGTAAAAGCAAATCAACAAGCGACTCATTTTCATGCAGATGAAACATATTTATATTCATTAATTCTGGTTTCATCTGTATGAATCTTAATTTCTAATTTAAATATAGTTTCTATATCTTCAGCATCATATTTACTAACTTTTGCACCAATTTTCTTTTTAATCTTCTTTTCGATATTGTTTGTTTTATATGTTAATTTGTAAATATATCCATTCGAATGATTACCCATATATATCCTGCGAAAAATGAGTTACTATATTTATATTGTCTTAATTGCTAATCTTATATGGATATTTTGTCGATAATATAATATATTAGTTACTATATTGAAACCAGAATCGAAAGGATGGATTCTAATGAAAGCTATTATTATGGCAGGTGGAGAAGGTTCAAGGTTGCGTCCGCTTACTTGTGATCTGCCAAAGCCAATGGTTCCGGTTATGAATGTACCCTTGATGGAGCATATAATCAATCTGCTTAAATTGCATGGAATTACTGAGATTGGCGTCACTTTGATGTATTTACCACAGAAAATTATTGATTACTTCGGTAATGGCTCAAATTTTGGTGTCAATTTAAACTATTTTACTGAAGATTCTCCTTTGGGAACTGCCGGAAGTGTAAAGGCTGCTGAAAACTTTTTAGATGAGACATTCGTCGTAATCAGTGGAGACTCACTTACGAATATCAACATAACTCACGCTATCGAATTTCATAACAAAAAGAAATCAAAAGCCACACTGATTCTAACAAGGGTTGATGTTCCATTAGAATATGGTGTTGTTATAACTGACAGCAATGACGAAATAACTGGATTTTTAGAAAAGCCAAGTTGGGGCGAAGTATTTAGTGATACCGTAAATACGGGTATTTACATATTAGAACCAGAAGTCCTTCAGTTATTTGATAAAAATATTAAATATGATTTTAGTCAAAATCTGTTCCCATTAATGCTAAAAAATGAAGAGCCCCTTTATGGATTTATTTCGCCAGACTATTGGTGCGATATAGGAGACTTGCAGGCATACCTGAACGCACATTATGATATATTAGAGGGGAAAATCAATGTAGAACTTAAGGCCACTCAGATAAAAGAAGGTGTATGGGTAGGGTCAAATACAATAATTGAGAACATAGATGCTTTAAACGGACCTTGTTTTATTGGCGATAATTGTCACATTGCAAATCATGCACATATTGATTCACTTTGCGTTATAGGCAACAATAACTTTATTGAAAGTAATTCATCTATAAAAAGAAGCATCCTCTGGAACAACAACTTTATTGAGTTCAAATCCGAAATACGAGCAGCCATTCTTTGTAATAAGATAAACTTAAAACCGTTTTCCTCTATATATGAGAATGCTGTTATAGGTGATAGTTGCGTTATAAATGAACGTGCGGTAATAAAACCAAGTGTAAAAATATGGCCTCAGAAATCAGTCGATCCACTAGCAGTCGTTGACAGGAATATCATTTGGGGTTCAAAATATGCGAAAACAGTTTTTGGTGAAAATGGGTTATCAGGAATTATCAATGTAGACATTTCGCCAGAGTTTGCTACACGTCTTGGTGCAGCCTATGGTTCAACTTTTAAAAAAGGATCAAAGGTTGTAGTTAGTTCTACTATCTCAGCTCAGCAAGAATGTTTAAGTATGCATTCCTATCAGGCATTTTATCTTAGGGGTTGAGGTATTCAATTTAAGTAGCCTTTTGACCCCTATCGCTCGCCATGCTATAAATTTCTTATCTGTTGAAGGCGGAATTCATGTCAAAATATGCAACTCAAATCCAAATAAATTAAGAGTAGACTTCATGGATTCTAAGGGTGCAAGTATTAGTAGGGTTTTAGAACGCAAGATTGAAAATGCATTCTATCGTGAGGACTTCAAACGTTGCTCCGGGTGAAGAAATTTGTAGGTTAAGTAATATAACTGTATTTTAAGAATTACTATGTACGTGCTATTTTAAACGACATTAATACAGCATCTATTAGAAACAAAGTACCCAAAATATGTCTGACTTCACCTTCTGATTTTGTTATATCGGTTGTTGTTCCAATGTTAACAGATATTGGTTGCAAAGTTACA
>CAVYEU010000055.1:0-22815 GCA_963767415.1 uncultured Eubacteriales bacterium | reverse complement strand
CCTGGAGCAATCGTATTATTGCCCAAACTAGATTGGTGGTCGCATGTGGTACACTAAATTATGGATGGGGCTAACGTAGAAGTTATTTTATTTGTTTCCCCCTCGATCACCCTATCGCAAGAACTACTAACCACATGCGAAAGAATAATTCAAGGGACTCCAAAATTATTTTTAGCGTAGCGATCCGAAGGGAAAAATAATTTTGGAGTCCCTTGATATCCTGTAGGGGCAGACCTATGTGTCTGCCCTAAATTATGGATATTGAATCAATATTATTAGGCAGAAACATAGGTTTGCTCCAAGATATCCTTGTAAAATTACTATATATCAACAACCATTCTAGCCTGTCATTGCGAGCGCAGCAAAACAATCTATGATTTTTGATATTTTTTACTTTTTTATAAGATTTTATTAGGATTAAAGTTAATTGTAAGCGTCAAATATTACACACCTTGGCAAAAAATATATTAGGATTGAGTAGTTTTAACTTTATAAATATCAAAAACAAATTGGTTATTCTGTTTTTATAGATCATCCAGAAATACCAATGTATAACAACAAAGTTGAGCAAAACAACGGAGCCCTTAATTACTCGGTAGTAATTTTATTAATTTAACAATGGATTCCCTAATTTCAATTGCACAACTAGTATAGACGTGAACTCCCATTCCATGAGGGTCTTTAATATCTCTTAAAATGAACTCATCACTTGTATTCTTTAAACTTTGATAAAATATATCATTTAAATAAAATATCTAGATATGAATCTGGAAAATATAATTAATCGAATCTTTATGCGTCTTAGTCATAGTAAGAACAATAAAAGATACCTGCAATGATTTCTTATATCATTTAGCCGTATGATTATTACGATCGATCCCACACATTTCTTTTAAACAATGCTGAATTATTGCTTGCCAAATCACCATCACAGGCCTGTACGCCAGCTGAGATAGCGACATCTGAGTTCGAAATCAAAGGCACTTTAGATACCTCATGATTAAATTTAGCCTCAGCCATTGGGCTTCTACATATATTACCTGTACATACAAAAAGGATTTTCTTCATATTCGCCACCTCACTTGAGGCATGATTAGAGAATAGAACTTAAGTTTTATTCTTTAATCATGCCTCAACAATTTTATAACCTGATGCCTTATTTAGTCTATCCATTACAGCCATTCCAACACCTGAATTTTGATAGCCTCAGCTTAATATGATGGAACATTTCTTTGACCTAATTAGTCGAATAGAATAAAAATATTTTGCTATAGTTTCAGGTTTCTCTCTATCTCCAATAATTATAAGAGAATATATGTTTCCATTGTAGTAAGATTTTGTTTGTTCTGTTGCTAATATCCCTACCGTTATGCCTTTTTGGGAATATTCTTCACTAAGACTTTTTATTTTATCTGCTACATTTCCAATCTGGCCTTTAACAATTATTACTTGAGCATCAGGAGAATAATGAGTATACTTCATCCCAGGTGATTTTGGCACTGTTTCTTCGCATGATTTTTTATGAAGCTCATTCATTTCTACACCTAAAGCCTTAAATTTATTCTCTAGTTGCTCAACAGTGATACTTCCATGTCTTAATATTACTGGTTTTTCAACGAAATGTCAAGTACAGTTGACTCATCCAAAAGCTAACTTTGAGCATCAATGATAATGTCAATTTTACCGTATAAATCCTCAATAACATGTTTTGCAATTGTTGGACTAGGTTTTCCAGATAGGTTTGCGCTTGGTGCTGCAATCGGTAGACCTGTCTCTTTTATCAGAGCCTTAGCAATAGGATGTGCTGGCATCCTTACGGCAACCGTGCTTAATCCTGAGGTAACAATATCAGGAACAATACTTGATTTTTTAAAAATTAAGGTTAATGGACCAGGCCAATACTCTTCTATCAAATCATCTAAATACCTTGGAGGCTTTGATATCAAACTGCTTATTTCATTTTTATCTGCAATATGAATAATCAACGGATTGTCAGAAGGTCTTCCCTTTGCTTTAAATATCATTTTTACAAAATCAGGATTCAGTGCATTTGACCCAATGCCATAAACCGTTTCTGTAGGAAAAGCAACTAAACCACCATTTCTTAATATCTTTGCTATATATCTAATTTTTTCAGAATCAATATTACCTTCATCCAATTGAATAATCTCTGTTTTCAAAATAAATTACCCCACATCAAGTATATACTCTAATCCCCCATACCAGCATTACCCAGCTTCTCAGACTGTTCAGTAGTAATTAGAGCATCTACTATCGTCAATATCACCGTTAAATATTTCTTCTAACTTGTAAAGAGTCAAACCAATTCTATGGTCAGTAACCCTTCCTTCGAGGATAATTGTAAGTTCTTATACGCTCACTTCTATCCCCTGTACCAACCTGATTTTTTCTTGTTTGTGCAACTTCAGAGTTTTGACGCTCAAGTTCCATTTCATACAGTTTTGAGCGAAGTACCTTCATTGCTTTATCACGATTTTTATGCTGTGACCGCTCATCTTGACAAGCAACAACGATTCCTGTTGGAATATGAGTAATTCTGACAGCTGAATCCGTTTTATTTATATGCTGACCGCCTGCCCCTGAGGCTCTATAGGTATCAATCCTTAAATCATTTGAATTAAGATCAACATCTACATCCTCCACTTCAGGTAAGACTGCAACTGTAGCAGTAGATGTATGTATTCTTCCATCTGATTCTGTTGTAGGAACCCTCTGTACCCTATGAACACCACTTTCAAACTTTAGTTTACTATACGCTCCTGTTCCTCCAATAGAAAAAACAACCTCTTTAAATCCTCCAATTTCAGTCGGATTACCATCCAAGGCTTCAGCCTTCCAATTATTTCTTTCTGCATATTTTACATACATTCTAAAGAGTACCTGAGCAAAGAGTGCAGCTTCTTCACCACCCGCACCAGCTCGAATCTCAACAATAACACTCTTTTCATCATTGGGATCCTTAGGAAGCAGTAATACACGAAGCTCATTTTTGACAACCTCGATCTTTTGAATTGCTTCCTTAAACTCCTCTTCTACCAAAGACTTAAACTCTTCATCCAGCTTTTCATTAAGCATATTTTTAGCTTCATCAATCTCTAATAAAGTCTTCTTATACTCCCTAAATTTATTAACAATACTTTCCAAATCAGAATGCTCTTTAACAAATTTTCTATATTCCTCTTGATTTGATATAATATCATTGTCACTTAATTTATGGTTTATTTCCTCATATCTGTCTTCTGCCATTTGCAATTTATAAAACATAAAACACCTCAAAAATAATTTAATGAGAATATATTATAGCATATTTTCTTGTATATTTTTTAATATCCTCATTTCGCCTTTATCTTCCTTATTTAAGCCTTGAACAAGTATTCCATAGTGGTAAGCAAAGTAAAATACAAGCTACAGCAGAAAAGATCCAATAATTTGTTGCTCCAGCCCAACCGAAGTTATCGACTATCCAACCTGTACCAGCCCCAGAAAGTACTGCACCAAGATATCCAAATGACCCTGCAAAACCAGTTACAGCTGCAGCAACTCTTTTCGAACTTGCTTCAACTGCACATAAACCACCTATTAAGACTTGAGGACCACAAGTAAAAATACCTATTAAAGCAATGCTTACTATATCTATCACAGTACCATTTAACATTTTTAATCCAAAAAGTGATATTACTAACCCTGCTAGAAACAATACATTAACTGGAGCTCTACGTCGGTTAAAAAATTTGTCAGAGATAAACCCAGCAGAAGCAGTACCTATTGTTCCAAATAGGGGCAAACAAGATAGTTTCATTATAGCCATTTCTAGAGTATCATGTTTTTCTTCAACAAGGTACTTAGACAACCAATCAAACGTGCCAAAACGAACTATATATACGAAAATATAAGCACTCGCTAAAAGCCATACAGTTTTATTACATATTACATACTTTTTGAAGATTTGAAACCATGGAAGTGTTTCTTCCTCTGGAAGAACTTTGTAGAATTGTCTTCTTCTTGCTTTGTATTATTATTATGATATTCCTCGATCTCTGGCAGCCCCATTGAAGAAGGTTTATCTTTTAAATTAAAAAATAGTACTATACTAAATATTATTGCAAATATGCCAAGTACATAAAATGATGATCTCCAGCCATAATGTATGACTAAGTACCCAGCAAATATTACACTCAAATAAGAACCAATTTCATGTGAAGTAGACCATAATGACCATTTGGTTCCACGTTCCTTATTTGAAAACCAGTATGTAAGAGTTTTTGCAGCAGGAGGGAATCCCCCAGATTGTGCCCAACCGTTAAAGCCCCAAATAAATGCCAACGCCCATAATAAGACTACGACTGATGGAAACCCAAATACAGTATCTTGTGTCGCAGCAATTGATGCACTTACAATTGCTAAAGCAATATTTGCAATACCAGAAAGGCTAAGGGCTAACGGGGCAAACACTCTAATGTTTGCTCTATCTGCAAGTACTCCATTTACAAACTTACCAACAGCATAAGTTATATATAGTGCACTGCCGAGTATTCCCAAACTGGTGTTTGTCATATGAAATTCTTTACCCATAGGAACTAATGCAACAGAAATATTTTTTCTACACAAATAAAATACAACATAAGATAAATACATAAACACAAATATTTTTACTCGCCATAAACTGTATAGTTTCTTAATTAATTTAGGGTCTTTAATTTGATCAATAGCAGGTGGTTCAACGAAAAAAGCCTTAATCCTACCCAGCAAACTAATTCTAGTTTTGTTTTTACTCACAGCGGCAATATTTTTTTCACCCAGTAACATATCACTCATAAATAAAAGATCCTCCTGTTTTTTATTAATATTTTATGCAATCTTTACTATACAAGATTACAATATTATTATTTATTAATTATTGTTAATATATAACATAAATAATAATAATTTTATTACTTTAGAACAAAATCATAGTAAAGTATTCTAATTACTTTAAGATTATACTGTATTCTAACAAAAAATACAGTGTTTTATTAATTTTTTTTGTGTTAAATTACATGTATTTTTTATATATTATATATATCGTTTTTTTCTTGGAATAATTTACATGAAAAATAAAAATTTCAAGACAAGTTTATTTATTGCAACATATATAATTCGATGCTATAATATAATTGATTTAAATTAATATAGGAAGATATTTCTAGAAATCTTCAAAAAACAATTTATAAAATATTAAATAATAGTTTGATTTTGAAAGGATGTATTTTTTATGCAACAACAACTTATTTCTGCTATAAAGTCTAAAAACTTAGATTTAGTTAAGAATATTATATCTAGCAATACTCCAAGAACATTAATAAATTCTGCTTTAGACGCAGAAGGAAACACTGCCCTTCATATCTGCATTCAAGAACAGAATTTCGACATGGCAGTTCTTTTATTAGATAGCTTGAATGCTACTATTGACACAAAAAATAATGCCGGAAAAACCCCACTACATTTGTCTATTAACGAATATTATACATATGGAAAAGTGGTTAAAAATACATTCTACAGAGGAGTATCAAGGTTTGAAAGATCCACCGGATTGATAGGACAAGGAATTTTGGGCACGGCAGGTGCTGTTTTAGGTAGTGTGCTTGGTGCTGCAGGAGGAGCAATGGCTGGAGCAATAACTGGTAGTGTTGTTGCAGCACAAGAAGGATATAGAAAAGGTATATCTGGTCAAAATTTTGATATCGATATAGTAGGAAGCCATATCCTCTCAGTAAGTAAAAAAACTGGAAATAAATCTGTAGATCTTGCAGTCCCTATAAGTGAAGAGCCTGTAATTGATGTACTTAATCATCCTATAATGGATAGGACGGCTTCGGCTCTAGCTTATTTTACCTATGCAGGCTCTTTTATTATAGCACAGGTAAATCCGGTTGTTTCAAGTACAGTGATTGGACTTGTAACAATAGCTTCTGCTTTAAAAGAAAGTGCCCTAGAAATACAAGATGCATTAAACGAACCAGGACCTAATATTATTGCAGGGTCAGAAGGTAAAGGTTACCTTTATGCTACAGGTGCGTCTGCAGGAGGTTTTCTTGCAGGTGGTGTTATAGGTTTTGTGAATGGAGGTCTTCATGGAGCAAAAGAAGGATTTTCTAATGCTGGAAGGGTTGGTAGATTTATTATAGGTACAATACCTGGAGTTATTCTCAGTCCCCTTTATGCTCTAATAATCGAAGCTTTTAATAGAACAATAAAGGAACAGAACTCCTTAAAAATAATTGACTTGTTATTAAAACATGGAGCAAATATTGATATTAAAGATAACAATGGTGATTCACCAATATCAATTGTTAAATATAGCAAAATTTTGGATGTATTTTTTAGGAATGGAGTCAGTATAGACCGCACTGATCCAGCTACAAAAGCTAGTTTACTTCATATGGCAAAAAGAACACAAGAGTTTTTAAAATTAAGAAAATACCTGCTTGAACATGGAATTAACACAAAGTTTTTTAAAAATGCTCATGGAAAAGTAGTTGAAGAACAATTTAATCTAATGGTTGGAAAAGTGAAAAGCCTTCAAGAAGAAATTTATGATCATGTTTGTGAAAAAGTAAAAGATTTATTACAATCTGAGGGTATGAGTGAATCAATTATAAATGACAAAAAAGGTCTTCTAAAAGTTGATTTTGCTGATAAATTTGATCAAATACTTAATAAAGAATACTTAGATAGTTTGTGTAACTCGCTGAATTCAGATCTTGGAATAACAAAGAGACGGGATTATCTAAAACAGGTTGTTTTTGCACTTGAATTTATCAAAAATGAATTAATAGATCCATTAATGACTTCAATAGTATTAGAAAGTTCCCATCCATGTATTTATGAAAATGTTGAAGATAAAATTCTTCAGTTTGCAGGTATACCACAACCAACTTATTTACAAAATAATCTATTGAGGAATATAAAAAATGAAAGGTCTGCTGATTTGGTAAAGCAAATAATTACTTCAATAGAAACTTCAATGTCTGTACTAAATCCTGAACAAAAACAGGGAGTTTTGACTAATCCTAGAATCCAAGTTCCTGGATTTATTATTCCGCAAGTTCCAAGCTTAAGTGTAGCAGCAAGGTCTGAGGTAGGTATGCTACATGTTAGTTCATCGTATGAAGAAAGAGTACCTTTAATAGCTTCTCCATTTATTGATTCCTATATTTATTGATTCCTATATTTAAGAAATCCTCATATTCTTCAATGATGAGGATTTCTTAATGTTTACTCTTCCTCAACGTTTTTAGTATATGCACACGTGGCTTTTATACATTTTAGTTGAACTCTTTTTCCTTTATTTGAAGATTTCTTTACTAAGAAATTACCACACAGAGGACAGTTTTCGTTCGCTGGTTTATCCCATGTCATAAAATTACACTTGGGATTATTTTCACACCCTAAATATCTTTTACCTTTTTTAGATTTTTTATTAAGAACTTTTCCACCGCATTGAGGACAGTTAACCCCAGCTTCTTCGATAATCGGTTTAGCATTTCTGCATTCCGGGAAACCCGGACAAGCTAAGAATTTACCGTATCTACCAATTTTTATCACCATTAAACGACCACATTTTTCACAAGGTATATCAGTAACCTCAACCGGAATTTCAATATTCCCGATCTGATTTTCGGCTTCTTTGCAAGCTATATCAAATGGACCAAAAAAATCGGATATTATTTGCAACCATTTTTTATTACCAGCTTCAACGCTATCAAGCTTTTCCTCCATCTGCGCTGTAAACATGACATCTACTATGTCTTTAAAATGATTTTTCATAATATCATTTACAATTTTACCAAGCTCAGTAGGAAATAGAAATTTTTGTTCTTTTTGAACATAACCTCTTGCTAATATTGTTGAGATAGTAGGAGAGTAAGTGCTTGGTCTTCCAATACCTTTTTCTTCTAAAGCTTTAACCAATGTCGCTTCAGTATACCTTGCGGGGGGCTGCGTAAAATGTTGCTTAGGCTCTATTCTTTTTGTCTTTAATTCTTCATGTTCCTCAAGGCTAGGTATATTGGTATCTGTACTTTCCTGTTCCTCATCTTTACCTTCACTATAAATAGCCATAAAGCCTGGAAATTTTACATTTGAACCTGTTGCCCTAAAAGTATACTTTGAAACACTTATGTCAACAGATATTGTATCAAACAAGGCAGATTCCATCTGACTTGCAATGAATCTATCCCAGATTAATTTGTAAAGTTTGAATTGATCCTTTGACAAAGACTCTTTAACCTCATCAGGAGTAAAACCCATATCTGTAGGTCGAATAGCCTCATGAGCATCCTGAGATGTAGATTTATTTTTAAAAGTCCTAATTTCTTTGGGTAAATATGAGCTCCCAAATTTAGATTCAATAAATACACGTGCATTTTCTTGAGCTTCTTTTGATATACGAGTAGAGTCGGTACGGATATATGAAACCAAACCAACTGCATCGTGTCCTTTAAGCTCAACACCTTCATAAAGTTGCTGTGCCAACATCATGGTCTTTTTAGTGGTGTAGCCCAATTTTCTTGATGCCTCTTGCTGCAAAGTACTTGTAATAAATGGAGGTGCAGGAGATCTTTTCTTTTCCCCTTTTTTTATTTTATCAATAACAAATTTCTTATTTTCAATTTCTTTTAGTATATCTTTTACTTGCTTTTCATTTGTGAGTTCAATCTTTTCATTTCCAACCCCAAAAAATTTTGCTTCAAAAGATATATGAACTTTAAGTTGAGACAATATCGCAGTAATTGACCAGTATTCCTCAGGAATAAACTCAATAATTTCCTCTTCTCTCTCGCAAATCAAACGTGTGGTAACTGATTGAACCCTACCAGCACTGAGCCCTTTTCTGACTTTTTTCCAAAGTAATGGACTAATTTTATAGCCTACAATTCTATCTAGTACGCGTCTTGCCTGCTGAGCGTCAACCAAATTCATGTCAATCTCACGAGGACTCGCTACAGCATTTTTTATAGCGTTTTTTGTTATTTCATTGAATGTTATTCGGCATTTATCCTTTTCATCGATTTTTAATATATTTGCAAGATGCCATGAAATTGCTTCCCCCTCGCGGTCAGGGTCAGTCGCGAGTAAAACTTTTTTCGAAGCCTTGGCACTTTTCTTAAGTTTATTAATCAAATCACCTTTTCCCCTAATTGAGATGTATTTAGGTTGAAAGTTGTTCTCAATATCAATGCCTATCTGACTTTTAGGAAGGTCTCGAATGTGCCCCATTGATGCTTCAATCTTATAATTTTTCCCTAAATATTTTCCGATTGTTTTTGCTTTTGCTGGAGATTCTACAATTACTAAATACTCTACCATTTTTACCTCCACTTTAGTAAAAAATTTTATATACAATATAACATTTTAATATTATTTGTTACAATATCAAATAAATATTATAATATACTGCACTAACGATTACAAAAATATATTTTTATAATCGTTAGTGCAATATATTATGATATAATTAATATATAAGAACCAATTTTAACCTAATTTGAATCTTAGAATATATTATCCAAGTGACAAAAATGCGATGAAAGTAATAAGTGTGTAGCATATTATTCGAGCTACTAAAAGTCATAACAAAAGGAGATATCATTTTATGAGTGAATTAAAAACAAAAAGATTAATTTTAAAACCTCTTGATGTTTCTTATGCAGAACAATTACTTCCTGTTTATAATGACTGGGAGGTTGTTAAGTATACATATCATTGTTTAGTCAATAATTTGCCAGAGCAAACGGAAATTATTAAAGATATAATTGATTATTATAAATCAAATGAATTAAATTTCTTCCCGCATGTACCTTTTTATGGGAATGAAGCAATCGGAATGATTGGTGCTATGAGTAGATCCAAAGCAGTGAAAGAGTATGAGATGTGGTATACTCTCGGTAGAAAATTTTGGGGGGAATAAATTCGGAACTGAAGTAGCAAAATTTTTAATCAAAGAGCTTTTTAAAAATCACAATGCAGAACGTATTTATGCCGAAGTTGTAACTGATAATATTGCAAGCTGGAGGATTCTTCAAGGGATTGGTATGCAGCGCGAAGGGTGTTTACGAAGAAAATTTTATAATGGAAAAAATTACCTCAATATCTTTATTTATTCAATATTAAGAAACGAGTGGAGGGAAAGGCATGATTAAAGAATAAAACTCTGTTTTAAAGTTAAAAATTTTTAATTTAATTAGTACAAGACCAGAGGAATAAGCAATAATTGCTTTATTCGTTCTTTCAACAACGTAGTAATAATTAAAAATTTTAGATTTAAAATGAAGATTTTATTTTTTAATCATGCCTAATATTAACATGACAAACAAATGGGAGAAAATAGGAGTTTTAGGTGGAACATTTGATCCAATTCATTTTGGACACCTAATTATTGCAGAAGAAATAAAAGATCGGTACAATCTTGATAAGATTATTTTTATTCCTTGTGGTATGCCATCACATAAAGATACATCTAAGGTTTCAGATACTTTTCATAGAATGAATATGGTTCAAATTGCGATTGATACTAATATTCATTTTGAAGTATTTGATATAGAAATAAGAAGGAAAGGATATACATATACAATTGATACCGTATTACAATTAAAACATATGTATCCAAAATCAGATATTTTTCATATTATTGGCGCTGATATAGTTTCTGACTTATCTTCATGGAAAAAATGCGATGAGTTATTCGCTAATTGTGAATTTATTGTTACAATAAGAAATGGATTTACAGAAAATAGATTGAAGGATCAGATTAAAGTTTTAGAAAATTTATATAATGCGAAAATAAATCTTGCTAATGTTAGACTAATTGATATATCATCTACTGAGATTAGAAAGAATGTTAAATCAAATATGTCAATAAAATATTTATTACCAGAGGCAGTAGAAAAATACATTTTTGTTAACAATTTATATAGAAGATAGATCTATATAAATATTTTATAAAAAAAGAGAAAAGTGGGGACGATGATTATCATGTCAAGAGAAGAAATTAAATTTAAGTTGGAAGAAGAAATGACACCAAAAAGGTTTATTCATTCCTTAAGTGTAATGAATATGGCACAAAAATTAGCACAAAAATATGGACTTGATCCAGAAAAAGCAGCTTTAGCAGGACTATTACATGATTGTGCAAGGGATGTTAGGAGCGAGGATATTTTTGCTTTATGTGAAAAGTATAATATTGAGGTCGACGAGATTTCAAAACTACAACCAGAATTACTTCATGGTCCTTTAGGTGCGGTAATGGCAAGAGAACAGTATGGTATTACTGATGTTCAAATATTAAACTCAATACACTATCATACAACTGGACATAAAGATATGGGCTTATTTGAAAAAATTATATTTTTAGCTGATTACATTGAACCTAATAGAAATTTTATTGGAATTGCTGAGATTAGAGAAACAGCATTTTTGGATGTAGATAAGGCTATAGTAATAGCTTTAGAAAAAACAATAAAACATGTCATGTCAAAAGGATCATTGATTCATCCAGATACTGTAAATGCAAGAAATGCAGTAATTTTAAATGATGTTAAAAAACTTTTTAGGCGTACAACATTTAATAAAAAGTAAGTATTCTATATACAAGGAATTTTATTAACATGGCGAAAAAAGTATTTTGGAACAATCTCTTTCTAATAATCGGGTCTTTTATAGTGTTTGTTGTTTTGTATTTTATCATTGTAAACTTTATAAAAGATGCTAGAATTTTTGGAAAAGAAACCGCTATAATGGTTGATGACTCTACGCCAAAACCATCTCCAAATAATACTGAGGATTTTTATAAAACTTACAAATATCAAAGGACTGTTGATACTGCGAATACTACTGTTGAAACTAAAAAGCCAACTGTAAAACCAACCCGAACTGTAACACCACAGCCTCAACCTGTTACTTCTACTCCTTTGGCAACACAAGTAAGGAAAATTAGTGTTGAGGTTATAAACTATACAGGGATAAAAAACCTCGCAGAAGAAGTAAGACAGACATTAGAAGCAAGTGGATATGAAGTAAGTGCAGGAAATGCTACATCAAAATCACCTATATCAACTCAGATTATTGAAAGAACATATCAGCAGGTAGGTGCTCAATTGAAAAACATCTTAAAGATAGGTAAACGAAAAAAAATACTAGATCCAAACTCAAGATTTGATGCAACAATAATTCTTGGAGATGATTTTAATCCATAAGGAACTTAAAAGACATTTCTCCTTGTTCCTCTCTTTGTAAGAGAGGAACAAGGAGAAATGTCTTTTAAGTTCCTTATCTCTTTATTCCCCAAGTACTTCAACCAAAGCATCATAGCCTACTTTCATCATCTTTTCTATGTCATCAGGTTCAATGATATATGGTGGCATGAAGTATATAACATTTCCAAGGGGTCTTAGTATTACACCGCGCTTTAATGTCTCTTTATAGATCTTGTAACCAATTCTGTCCTTCCAGTCAAAAGGAAGTTTAGTCTTTTTATCTTGTACTAGTTCGACTGCTCCAATCATTCCTAATTGCCTGTATTCACCGATGTTTGGATGATTGTTAAAGTATTTATTTGCTATTATTCGCATAGCTCTAGCTTTTTCTATGTTTTTATTTAAAATGTCTTCATCTTGAAATATGTTTAGAGATTCCAGTGCAACAGAGCATGAAATAGGGTTTCCTGTATAACTATGACTGTGTAAAAAGGCTTTTTGCTCTTGATAATCACTATAAAAAGCTTTGTATATCTTATTGGTTGTTAGAGTTAATGCTAGTGGTAGATATCCGGCAGATAGTCCTTTTGATATACACATAATATCAGGGCTAATGTTTGCATGTTCACACGCAAACATTAGCCCTGTCCTTCCAAAACCTACTGCAATTTCATCAGCTATGAGATGAATATTATATTCATCACACAGCTTTCTAAGCTTAATTAGATACTGTGGAGGATATATTTTCATGCCTGCAGCACATTGAATAAGGGGTTCTACACAAATTCCGCATATTTCGTTGTGATTTTGTAAAACTAATTCTTCCATATGCGTAAAACATTCAGTATTACAGCTATTACGGTATTTATTATATTCACACCTAAAGCAGTCAGGACCTTTTGCCTTAAAGGTATTCATTAGCATTGGCTTATAGATCTTACTATATAGGTCAATATCTCCAATAGATAATGCGCCAATAGTTTCTCCATGGTATGCATCTGAAATCGAGACGAATTTTGTTTTTTCATCATTTCCCGTTTGTTGGTGATACTGGAAACTCATCTTTAAGGCTATTTCAACTGATGATGATCCATTGTCTGCAAAAAATACTTTTTTAAGATTTGGGGGAGCAATTTCAATTAATCGCTTTGCAAGTAATATAGCTCCTTCATGCGAAAAATTTGCAAAGATCACATGCTCTAGTTTTTGTAATTGTTTATTTATTGCTTCATTGATTCTTTTATTACTGTGGCCAAACAGATTAACCCACCATGATGATATTGCATCCAAGTATGAATTACCAAATATGTCATAAACATATGCACCTTGGCCCTTTTCAATTATAATGGGAGGGAACTCTTCATAATCCTTCATTTGAGAACATGGATGCCATACGTATTCTAAATCTTCTTCTTGTAAATAATGCATTATCTCTGTATTCCCTTTCTTTATTATTATTTAATGAGTCCAATAGACTTACAAATTATGTTTAAAAGCATAAATCGCAGCTTGGGTCCTATCATATACATTCAATTTTCTAAATATATTTGCAACATGATTTTTCACTGTTTTTTCACTTATTTTTAAATTTCTTGCAATCTCTTTATTTGAGAACCCTTTAGCCAATAGCCTTATAACCTCGATTTCTCTATGTGTTAAACACGAGTCGTTATCAATATACAGACTTGTTCCTTGCGAGATCCGATTAAATTCATGTACTAATTCATTCATCAGGCTCTGCTGGATATATGTCTCACCACTGTGAACCTTTCTTATTGCATCTATTAAGATTTTGGGATCACTGTCCTTTAAAACATACCCGCTTGCTCCTAAGTTTATTGTTTTAAATAAATATTCACTTTCTTTACATATTGTAAGAGCAATGATTTTTAATGAGGTATTCTCCTCCATTAATTTTTCTATAGCCTGTATTCCTGTTATTTCCGGCATAAAGAGATCCATCAGAATAATATCCGGTGAAAATTCTAAAGCTTTTGTGACTGCTTCTCCTCCATTTGAAGCCTCTCCTATAACTAAAAAATCATTTTGAAGCTCTAAAATCTCTCTTAATCCATATCTAAAGATCGGATGATCATCTGCAATTAATAATTTAATCTTATCCATTTGTCACCTTCCTTAGGGACTATTAAAGAAAGTCCATCAGCTAGTGAAAGAACTAATACCAAAATGATCATAGGCAAGCTTTGTTGCTACTCTTCCTCTTGTTGTCTTGTTTATAAAGCCTAATTGTAAAAGATATGGTTCATAAACATCTTCGATTGTATCTGCCTCTTCGTTAATTGAAGATGCTAGTGTATCTAATCCAACAGGTCCACCTGAGAATTTATTTATTATAGTAAGTAGCATGCTTCTATCAATTTTATCGAGCCCTATTGCATCAATTTCAAGTAAATCAAGACTATTCTTTGTTATTTGTTCATCTATAAATCCGGTTCCCTTAATTTGTGCAAAATCACGAACCCTTTTTAAGACTCTGTTTGCAATTCTTGGGGTACCCCTTGAACGTTTAGCTATCTCGCAAGTTCCAGCTTCATCGATTCCAATATTCAGAATACTTGCAGACCTTTTAACAATCTGCTTAAGTTCATCTATTTCATACATCTCAAGCCTGTTTATTACTCCAAATCTATCCCTTAGTGGTGATGTTAGTAGTCCTGCTCTAGTTGTCGCTCCGATTAGAGTAAACTTTGGAAGATCAAGTCGGATTGACCTTGCACTTGGACCCTTGCCTATTACAATGTCTAAGGCATAATCTTCCATTGCAGGATATAATATTTCTTCTACACATCTATTTAATCGGTGAATTTCATCAATAAATAAAGCGTCATTATTTCCCAAGTTGGTAAGAATTGCAGCCAAGTCCCCAGGACGTTCTATTGCAGGTCCTGATGTAATTCTTATATTTACACCCAGTTCTGAAGCGATTATACTTGCTAGTGTTGTTTTACCAAGCCCGGGAGGTCCATATAAGAGCACGTGATCCAAAGATTCATTTCTTTTTTTTGCTGCCTCAATAAAGACTAAAAGGTTCTCTTTCACTTTAGTCTGACCGATATAATCAGCTAGCTTTCTAGGTCTTAAACTTGATTCATCAATATCTTCTACTCCCATTTGAGGTTTTATTATTCTCTCTTCCATAGTTTCTTTATACTTTACCTCCATTTCCTAAATGATTTAATGCTTTTTTAATAATTGATTCAGCACTAGTTTCTATATTATAGTCAAAGCAGGTTAATGCCTTATTTATCTCTTGATTCCTGTAACCTAAAACACAAAGAGCACTTATCGCTTCGCTAACATGATTTGCATCAATGTTTGATTTAGATTTCAAATCATCGTTTTCATTAGTTGAAAAATCTATACTGTATTCCTTCTTTATCTTATCTTTAAGCTCAAGTATTATCCTTTTTGCTATTTTTTCTCCGATTCCAGGTGCCTTTGTAAGCTTTTTTGAATCATCATTAACTGCACAAAGACCAAACTCAGATACAGATAGATTTGAAATAATTGATACTGCAGCTTTTGGACCAACTCCTGATACAGATATAAGAAGTTCAAACATGTTTAACTCTTCTTTCTTAATAAAGCCATACAAAGCCATAATATCTTCCCTTATATATTGATATGTATATAACTTTACAGTATCTCCTATATCACCAATTGAGTTTATACAAGATGTAGGAGTATTAATCTTAAACCCGATTCCTTGAGCTTCAACGACACAAAAATTTATTTGTTTTTCTTCCAATATTCCTTTTATATACGAGAACATAATTTACCCCTCCAAGCATGATTAAAAAATAAAACTTAAGTTTTATTTTTTAATCATGCTTTAATAATTTTGTAGTTTTTCAGCCAATTTAAATGAATGACCATGACATATTGCAGTAGCTAAAGCATCAGCAACATCGTCAGGTTTTGGTATGCAAGTCAGATTTAATATAGCTCTAACCATATGCTGTACCTGTGTCTTTTCTGCTCTCCATAACCCACAATTGACTGTTTTATCTGAAGCGGAGTGTATTCAGATATTTGTATGCCAGCTTTTGCAGCACATAGAATTATGACTCCTCTTCCTTGTCCAACCAAGATTCCTGTCTTTACGTTTTTATTAAAAAAGAGTTCCTCAATCGCAATAACTTCAGGGTTATATTTCAAAATCAGCTGCTCTAATTCATTATATAAAATCAACAGCCTACTTGGCAATCCTAAGCCAGAATCAGTTGTAATAGCACCATAACCAATTTGAGTAAACTTATTTCCTTCATATTTTACTACACCATACCCCGTAATTGCAAACCCAGGATCAATTCCCATGATTATCATTAAATGCACTTCTCTTTCTAAATATTATGATGTTAGTATAAGCTAAAGTATTTACTTATACTAGCGTCTAGGGTATGAAAGTGCTGTTAATTTTTTATGTGCTTGTTGTTGTTTAAGTGATAAACCATCTAAATTTCTTGATGCTTAGTCGATGGAGTTGCTTGCATATAAGGAATACCATCAAGAATCTCCCATCTTTCGGATTCATTCCATGTTAAATAGTCTGAATATGAATATCTTTGTTCCTGTTTAGGAAATGCCATAGTAATTTCCTCCGAATATTAATTAATCATTATAAATATTATTATATAAATATTAGGATATCAATCACTATTTTTCTAAAGTTTAAAATAGGTCTGATTGTATAAAGGTATTAATTGTAAAATTCAAACCCTTTTGAAATAATTTCCATTCCAGGTGATAATATAAGCATTGATAAGAAAAATAATATGGGGAGTATTGCAAATAAAGCGAAAATATCGATAATATCTATATTTTCATTCGCAGATAAAATAAGATCTTCTTCTTTTTCAATATAATTTCTATTTAGTATTTCTAATGCAACGTTTTTATCAATCTGGCTGTAAATTTTTAAAATATCAACCAGTTTATTAAACTTACTAAAATTTATATTCGCTTTAAGATTTTCTAATGCTAGTTGCTTGTCTATCAAATATGTTTCTTTACAGGCTAATAAATGTTTTCTATATATTTTACTAGATACCGCCATTTCTTTAATTATTTCAAGAGTCTTATATCCTGGTATACTGCCTAAAAGCATAAAAATATTTTCTAATTTCGTCAGTTCAGTTCTGTAGCGACCGTTATAAAAGACTTTTTTTAGGCATATACATATTTCTGGTATGAAATATGAAAATAGAATAATGAACAAGAAATAGAAATTAATGAAGCTTAAGGAACTTATCTTATTAAATACCTTCATTATATATTTCGTTTTCTCCTCGATAACTCCCTGATCTGTTATGAAATTCTTTAAATATCTGTTTATTGCCAATTGCCTTTCTTGATTAGTCATTTTTTTAAGGTTGTTATTTCCAATATCTTTTGTAGCAGTATTATAAAGATTGTAATTATACTGTGTATCAGTTTTAATCTGGTCAATAAACATATCAACTTTTGTTGTCTTTTTTATAATTTCTTCGTAGGTTAAGATGTTAGTAATTTGTACAAGAATAAGTAAAACTGTAACTAAAAAACAGCTTGTCAGTTTTATAAAGTAAACTTCTCTAAAAGACAAATTACTTTCGTTCTTTTTTAAAAATCTCTGATAGTAAAGATAGTTTTTCCCATTTTTATCTCGCTCAAAATAGTCCAGAATATTCTTTATAACAGGAAGCTGTGTTAGCATGAATAAACTAATCCCATCTTTAAAACGCCCATACAAGCCTTCTCTAGGATACTGTTTCATGAAAAAAGCAAAAGCAAAAATTCCCATACACATCAAAATGATAAAAATGAAGAGCTGGTCCATAAAATCACACCTTTCTTAGTAGTCTTAGAATGATCGCTCCCAATAAGCTACTAATAAATAGTCCTGCTGTTAGGTAGTTGTTTTTTATATTATCTATATTAATTTCTTCAAAATTACCAAAGATTATTATATTCATATAATCAATCATTGGCACTGCTAATATAGGCGTTAGAAGTGTGAAAATTTCGTAAAATAAAAGTCTTTTATTTTTCTTTTTTTGTACATTTATTTCGCGAGTTAATGTATTATTAAGCTTGTATAACTGTTTGGTTAATTCACCACCATTTTCTTTATAGTTCACAATTAGTGCGATGAAAATATTAAACCAAACATTATTAATTTTTTCCCTGATTTCTAACAAAGCAGAATCCATGTCAGGCATTTGAACTGAATCAAACAGTAATTTGGATATATTATTATTAACCATATGGTGTGTTTTTTTAATTGCAGGGATAACCCTTTTATGTTCTATAAAACAACTTCTAAACTCATCGATTATCGTTGGTATAGATTTATTTATATGATCTCTTTTACGGTCTAAAATAAAAAACAAACTTAGAAAAGGAATATAGAAACTAACAACTACTAATAAAAACTTTATATACCAGGTAGTAAATATAAAGGATTTTAGTATAAAAAATATTATTACTCCCAAAATAATACATGATAAAGATAAAATATTTGCGTTTCTTTCAGCTTTTTCTTCAGCTACAATCAACTCGAGTTCTCTTATTATTTTCTTATTTATTGGATTAAATAACTTTATCGATGGAAATGAGAAAAAGCAAAAATTATTTAAAAACTTAAGCTTATGCTTGTTTTTTTATATGAAGTATTAATTGCTTGGGCTAAAATAAGCAGTAGAAGGATAGTAAATAATAGTATTACAAATATTTTGTTATTGTTATAAAACTCAATATACACACTCATTATATCAAGACCTCTCATTGGAACAGTTAAAAATACGAGAATATGTTTTCTTCATTCTTCTTTATCACCAGCAAAGATTTTATTTTTTCAACATCATCAGTTGTCATTTCAAAGTCCTTACAGCTTTCATAAAATTGATCAGAAAAACCTTTTTTGTTTAAAAGGATTATTCTCTTTTCTTTGTCATATTTAAATATATCCCTTGTTTCGAATTCAAAGTTATTGTATGCAATAACTTCAGAGATTTTGTAAACGTACCTTTTTCCACTATCTCGCTCGGCTTTTATTTGGATTATTATATCAATAGCATCTGCTATATCATATTGGCATTCCCTATAATCAGAATAATAGCCTGTTTGCATGAGCAAAAGCCTTAAATCATGGATTAGACGTTGGGTTGAACTGCTATGAAATGTAAACATACTGCCCCTAGCTTGTCTAAGCATCGCTTTTATCATTTCCAAAGCTTCGTCCTTGCTTCTTATCTCCCCAAATATGATTATATCCCTATTTAATCGAAAGAAGGTCTCAGTGATCTCAGATGGTGCATATTTTTTTGAGTATCTAAGCTCTATAACGTTCTTCTTGGGATATTTTTCTGAAATATTCAATTCATGTACGTTTTCAGCAAGACCAATAGCAAGATTATCATCAAGATTTTTTATGATGATTTCATTTGCTGCAGTGAGTTTTGCCAGATCCTTGTTCTCCCATAATGCATACGTTTCTTCGACCTCTCTTTACTGCGATTTTAATAATATCATGCATTTTATCCTGCATAATATTATTAAACTTGAAGTTCATATTTTTGCTATAAATATATCGTATGTTCACTGTAAAGTATTTCGATAGATATGGTCTAAGAGCCGTTACCCTATATCCATTTTTTAACGAACAATTTATTATTGGCTCTTCTTGATTCATTTCACTTGATGAGTCTGAAGTAATCCGATTTTCAATAATCTTGTTATATACCTCTTCGTTTAAAAACTTGAAATCGAAATTTGGTATTTGTCTTTTGACACCTTTGAATTGAATCCAAATATAATCATATCTATTGCATCCTATTTCATTTATCAGAGTTTCATCGCCAATACTAAATAACAGTTCATCAATTACTGAATAACCATAGGTTTCCTGGTAAACAATCTGTGAAAGCTTTTCTAATTTCTCCTCATAAGTATTATCAGTGGTAATTCTAAATCTATTGCAATAATCCTCAATTTCTAAGTCAATTGTGTTCTCACCAAATTCTATAATATCTCCTGTATAAATGTTTTTGTAATAATTTATATGATACTGCTCAATTAAACTGTCTATATTAAACGGAGTAATTTCAGAGATAGATTTAAGGCATATAAATATTTTTTCGATCATAAGATCCCTGGCCTCTGGAAGTCCTTTGGTAGAAAGTTCTCTTTGCCTCATTTCAATTTCATGCAGTTTTTTAAATGTAGCGATCTTATCTTTGTTAGTAGATTTTATTGCCTTGTCTTCTTTTATTTTTTCATCGACAAAGGCAAAAAGTTCGAATAATTTCATGTATATTGTCCTCCAAACAAAGTTAATTTAGGCTTTTTCTTTTCTATCCGTTCTTCTTTTGTTGGAAGCTCTAATATCCGTATCAGTTCTTCGCTAATATTTTTTATCTCAGAGCTGTAGTTATCTTCCTCTTCTGAAAGAAAATACTTAAGCTTATTCCTATTTTTATATTCCTGCAATTTTAAGCTAAAATTAAGCGGATAAAGCAAGTCAGTATCAATATTCGAAATACTGTGAATTTCTTTGATGCTTGGATATATATCCGAGTATTTATTAACAATATAGAGTAATTCATTCTCTTTTTTCGTAAATTTTAGATATTCAATATCCTGATTTAGAATCGTTATGACCTTATCCACTTTTTTTAAAAAAAAGTTTGTAATTTGACTTGTCTCCCCGCTAACAGTATCAACAAAGATAATATCGAAGTTTAGTTTTATATCTTTTAAAAACAAATCCATAACACCCATAATTCTATTATTTAGACTAATGGATGGCAGATTACTGCTTAGAAAGTATAGATTGCTGATATTAGCTAAGTTATTATAATTTAAGTTATTTCCAGTAGTTTTAAAGGTCATAATATCCTCAAAAGCTAGTTCATTATCAGGATTAATTTCAAACAACTTAAGAATATTGCTATGTGCAAAGTTTAAATCAATGATTAATATCTTTTTACCATCAATGATGTGTTTTTGAATGTATTGACAAATATTATAAAGCGTTACTGAAATTCCCTGTTTTTTAGTTATACCCCAGAACCCAATTATAGCCCCATTTTTTTGATCCATTTAATTAGCCTCTTTTCATCAATCAGTTTTTTACATATTTGGGTCATTTGAAATAATCACTTTTTCTGGCGATTTTTTTTGATTATAGTATGTATACAATTCAAAAATAAGGGGTCCCATATTTTTAGCAATATATAGTTTGTTTCGTTGGTCTTTATTTAAAATTAGCTTTGCAAAAACAGTTTTTGGGTAACCTGTGATATTTTCTATTGTCTTTCCATTCTCATCCATCATAGCTTCTATCTTAATACCGGTTAGAACTGTTATAGGAGCATTCTTTAAGTCAGGTTGGATTTTGATGTCGACAATACTGCCAGGTGTAATCATATTAGCTAACCTTTGTTCAAGAGTCATTGGGATAATTGTAACCATATCATCTTCATGATACAATTTGTTAGAATCCGAGTAATCTGTTTCTGTAAAGAAATCGCCTTCAAGTATATCATGGGTTGTTACTTTGTTTATTAATTCATTTGGATTTTTAATAAAAATATTTGAATACTGGTTTTCTTTTATTTTTTTTAATCTTATATTTGTTTCATTAATCTTATCTCCAAAGCTAAAACTTTTTGCGGCAACAACCACAGTTATATCTTTTTCAAAATTTGGTTTGTAAATATAATAAAGAACTGCAAGAAATATTGTAAAAATCAACATACAGACTGAAGAAGTAATAAGTATCAATCTTATCGTTTTTCTTTTATTCAATCCAAACGCCCTCTTTCAGATAAATTTTTCAATTAAATAAATTTTTTATTTAGCTGTTCCTAAATATAGAATTTCGACAAAAAATTTAGATTTCCTTTCATAAATTATTTTTTTTGGAAATATTTTTTAGTAATTTTGGATACTTGCACCGTAAAATACTGTATGATATAATACAAAGTAGCTACTACACACAATCTAAAACTGAGAGGATGGAGCATATTTATGAATGTAGAGTTTATCAATCCTTTTATAGAAGCAAGTGAAAAAGTTCTTAACCAATTGGTAGGTCTTGAGGTCAAACTTGGTGATATATATGTAAAGAATTCACCCTATAACAGCGAATCAGTTGCTATTATTGTTGGCTTGACTGGAAAAATTAGAGGCCAGGCTATGTTCAATATGAGTAGTGAGACTGCTATTTTCATCGCTTCAAGTATGATGGGTGGTATGCAGTTTACAGAACTTGACGAAATATCAAAAAGTGCTATATCTGAGCTTGCAAATATGATTCTTGGCAATACTGCAACAATTTTTTATAACAGAGGTGTTGGTATTGAAATAACGCCACCATCATTTTTAATGGGAGATAATCTACAGATATCACCTAGTAAAAGGAAGATTGTTTGCATTCCTTTAATCTTAGATGAAAATGATTGATAGACTTAACATTGCTGTTGTTGAAGAGGCTTCCAAATAAAAGAAAATAAAGCATCAAAAGTAGGAACCGCATCCTGATATATAGTTAAATTGA
>CAVYEU010000054.1:0-3585 GCA_963767415.1 uncultured Eubacteriales bacterium | reverse complement strand
TCAATTATTAATATCAGGAACCCAAAGTGGACTTCAAGTAATCCAATGCAGGACATTCCGATAATGGCATTTACAGTAGATCAATGGAATTCGATGCTAGACGGAAATTTCCACATAGGTGCAGCACCTATGAATCCAAGCGAGCTTGGTCGCAACACCAAATATGTTTTTGCACTTCCAGCGAGGTATAATTATTCGTTTTTATCAGGATACCAAGAAGTTGAAGAAATTTTAAAAAGTACCCCACTTAAACCATTTAATTAGAATCTCTATGTTTTGGCAGAATATTATTTATCAATTTATTACCAATACATATAATATGTATTTCATGTTATAATCAAATACAGTTATACTTGCTGAGGTAATAATTTTTTTAATGAAGCAAGTATTAACATGTACTGACGGTTACAAAAATGTTATTTTGTAACCTAGTACAGTATATTAATATAATTTTAAAGGAGAAAATACTATTATGAAAGTCTCAATAAATAAAATCATATATAAAATACACATCTTGTTAATAATTTGTGCATTTTTAAATATCTTTTTAATAAAGCCAGAAAGTATTTTTGCATCAAAATCAGGGGTTTCTTATGAAAATATAAAAGATAATCTTATTAAAAAATATAGTGGTGTTGTCCCTATAGAGTGGGGAGAATGCGTTACAGGCGTTAAAACTAAATTAAAAACTAAAGAAAAAGTTATAGCATTAACTTTTGATGCTTGTGGAAGCAAAGGCTTAGGTAAAGGTTATGACGAGAAATTGATAAATTTTCTTATAGAAGAAAAAATCCCAGCTACTTTATTCATAAATAGTAGATGGATAGATGCAAACCCTGAAATATTCAAAAAGTTAGCCAATAATGATTTGTTCGAAATTGAAAATCATGGGTATCAACATAAGCCATTGTCTGTGTCAGGTAAGCAAGCTTATGGTATAGATGGTACTAAAAATATTAGTGAAGTAGTTGATGAAGTTCTAATTGGCGAGAATAAAATTCAAGAGATTACAGGTAAACGAACGAATTTTTTCAGATCAGGTACTGCTTATTATGATGAAGTAGCTGTAAAAGTAGTTAAAGATTTAGGATATGAAGCAGTCAACTTTAGTATTCTGGGTGATGCAGGTGCTACTTACACAAAAGATCAGGTTAAGAATGCGTATTTAAAAGCATTTCCTGGATGTATTATAATTAGTCATATGAACCACCCTGAGAAAGAAACAGCTGAAGGTGTTATAGAAGCTGTTCCTTTACTAAAAGAGATGGGTTATAGATTCGTCAAATTAGAAGATTATTCTTTAGAGTAAAATAAAATCATACAAGTTTTTATATCTTCTCCATAAATCATAATATATTAAAGTTTTTTAAATTTACTATTTTATTAAAAATCATAGTATATTAAGTTGGCGAAATTTGCTATAATTTTCAAGAAAGTTTGAAAATCATAGCAAATTATGTTGAAATAATGTAAGTTCTAGAAATAAAGTAACACAAAATCTTAGAGATGATTCTACAAGAGGGGGATAACATTAATGTCAATTAAAGTAGTTAATGACATAAACTACATTAATAATCTATTCAACAATTTATCAAAAGTAAAAGAGTTGCCTGTTTCAGTACATATTGAGAATACTCAGCATTTTAGTAAAATGTCATTTAATTATAGGAAAAAAGGTATTTTTAATATATTAGTCGAAACTAAAGACAATATAATGTCAATTAGCCAAAAAATTGATATTGTGTTTGTTCACGAGGAAGTCCTGTTCAAATTTAGCAGCTTAGTTATTGAATTAAAAGAAAACGAATTCATAATAGAAAAGCCAGCTTCTGTACATATGGTATCTAGGCGTTTGGTTAAGAGGTATAAAATTAAAGAAGATGAAAATATTTTTGTTTCAATTCCCGGATTTTCTAAAATGATTAAACCTGCAGATATAAGTACAAATGGACTGTCTTTTATATGCAATGAAAAGATTTTGTTTGAAGGACAAGTTCTAGTCAATGTTAAAATAATATTACCTGATAATTCTCAAATATTTGTTGATGCTGACGTAAAAAGAATTCATGAGCTTAATGATAGTTTTACTTATGGGCTTGCTTTTAGACAGGAAGGAATACTGATATACAAAAAATTATTTAATTATATTCTTTACCAAGTCGTATTCGAACATTAAATTCTTAGGAAACCCAACAGAAAATAAGCTTCTAAATATAGGATCATCTATAAGGCTATACAGTCGAACCTTTTTAGGACAGCAGTTTTTATCAGCTTTAGAGACTAAATCAAGTACTAAAGCAAAATCTGATATACAAATTGCCCTTGCAGATATTATGCTAAATCATCCATACTTTAAGTATTGTTTAATATATAATGAAACAGATCTGCCAACAAAAATTCAATTTAATGAAATTAACAAGTTTATTAATGATAATAGCAAAATGCAGATTGATGAAATTGAACATTTTGTATATAAGTTAGCAGATTGTGTTGATTTAAGTTTATCAAATGATTACTACGCAGTACCAATAGATAATCCTGATAGTTTTTTAGATTATTGTAAAGGGACACTGCCACAAATAGAAATAGATTGCTATGACTACAGTGATAAAGCAGATTTCTCCCTGCAGGAAATAAAGATAGTGTATGAATTATTTGGATTGTTTGCTTCAAGAAAGCTTTGGAAAATATATCGAAAAAGTAATTTAGTTGCGTATGCTATCGCTGAAGCTTTCAGTGATGGTGTAAGCGTAAGTAATTTCAATGATATATGTAAGCTATATTTCGTTGATAAAGCAGTTGATGTAGAATTGGTTTTATCTGTAGTATTGCCTCAATTAAAAGGTTTTTATGAAAGATATTGTAAGAATTTATTTAATATCTGTTTTGATAAGCTAGAAGATTACCATACTGTAAATATAGATGGGTTAGATTATAAAGGTTCTGTACAAAGAGTAATTATGAATCGTGACGGCCTATCTCAGTTTAAAAATCTAATATCTACAAATGCAGAGTATTATATAAAGTATTACCCACTGAGCTGCCCACAAAAAGCTATTTGGAGTGTTGAAAAGTTTTACCCACGTACAAGCTTTGGCAATATAGCAGGGACGGTAAGAATTGAAGGTGAGGTTGATTATGCTATATTGGAAGCTGCTATAAATTTATTTTTAGAAAAAAATGATTCAATACGCTTAAGAATAATTGAGATAGATGAAGAGCCTAAACAGTATATACATGAATATCAAAATAAAAAAATACAATTCTTTGATTTTAGCAAAAAAGATATTGAAGAACTTTATAAATGGGATAGGGAACAAACACAAAAACCTTTTGAGATAATAGATTCAGAATTATTTTATTTTGCATTGATACGGATTAATGATACTGAAGGTGGTTTTTATATTAAAGCACATCATTTAGTTATTGATGCTTGGAGTATTAATTTATTAACTAACCAAATCTTACAATATTATTATTTGCTTAAAAATAACCTTGCTATTAGTAAAGATAAATATCCTTCTTATATAGATTATATTTTAACTGAAGAAAAATATATGTATTCTGATAAATTTAAGAAAAATA
>CAVYEU010000053.1:0-9298 GCA_963767415.1 uncultured Eubacteriales bacterium | reverse complement strand
ACGATGCTAAACGAACAGTCTGTTGATAGCGACGAATTGTATGTAAAAATTTCAAGTCCGGTTCTTGTAAGGAAACATTTTAGAGAGACTAGAAAAGATAAGTATTATATCTACAAAGACGAATGTTTCATAGATACACTAAGGGATATTTTAAAGAATGCCATAAAGGATAATGAATCGTTAGCTGAATCAATGGTTGACGATCTACAAGTTTTATTTGAGCCACAAAACAGCAAAATGGTTGTAGTAAGGTCGTTTGGAGGGCGCATGCCGGCATCTTTGGGAATAATGAGGCTTAAAGGCGATAAAAAATTGTTGAAGTATTTATTGGAGGCAGGCCTTGGTTCAAGACGGGGAGAAGGGTTTGGAAAGTTGGAAGTAATAAGCTAATCCCGAAAGGATGTGAGATTTTGGAAGGATGGGTCATCATAAGGCTTAATAACTTTTTGTATAACGCAGGCATTCTCGGGTTTACGCGTATGCTTGAAAAAAGCGAAGTGCCTCAAGGAGAACAGGGATTATATTTGATTAATAATTCAGAATTACATATAAATCCATCATTGTTCCTTGATGAGCAATATGATATTGCCAATATGTATTTTAACGCTTTAAAAAAGGATTTTGAAGATATTACAACATGGAAAACATTTGCAGACTTGTACAATGAACTGCAATTTATGCAGATATCCACCGAGGATGAGATTAATAAATTAATAAAGATTGTTAAGGAAAAGTTTATTAATGATCTTGAAAAACGTAACAGTTACTTATCAGGCAATGAAATCCTTAAGTCTAAAGGTATTGACAAATTTGATTTGTTAATAAGTATTAAGGATTTAAAAAATGAAAAAGATATAGACCGTTTAAGAGAGAAAGTTTTACTTGTTAGCAAGCATATTAGATAATTCGGAAGTTTATTGTTATAAAGATATTGCGTATAAGAGAATTAACAGATTGTGGCAAAATGTAGCTTTCCTCGACAGAAACAATAATAAAAGAGATATGAATGAATGTTTTGAAAAAACTTTTATTGAACCATTAAGAAAATGGCATAATGATAAACAAAAAGGAAATATCTTTTGTATTGAATGTGGAGAACGAATAAAAACTGATGCAATGGGAATATCTTGGCTAAATGATGTAGGCGTAGACCATAAGCGCAAAAAAAATTATTTCTGGAATATGCAGCCTAATACTCTAATTTGCCCTATCTGCGCATTGATATATGCATGTTCCCCATTAGGTTTTGTATTTGATCTGGCGGGAAATGCAATATTTGTGAATCTTAATTCAGGTATTGATGACCTTGGAGAGGACAAATTTTGGCACTTTGCATTATGAGGTTTACAATCAAAGTGAATTATCGGGGCATGGAAATAGAATTGGGAAAGTTACGCAATTGGTATTAGAAAGAATTTTAACAATATTTTTAACAGAGAAAAAGCGAGAACTGCAAAATGTACAGGTTATAATAAAGCGGATCGATGGAAGTTATGACTTAAATATTATTTCAAAAGAAAAACTTTGGATTATGGATAAAAGTAAGAATTTATTAGAAGTGCTTGCGGGGTGGTCTTACATCCCGGGAGGCAAGAAGACAAAAAATGAAAAGATAAGTATTTATGAAGCGGTGCTTCACAACATTCTTTCTGATGAGGAGAACTTTTCACTTATTGAGTCAATCATACGCTCTGCTTTGTCTGATGGCGAAAAGGCTAAGTATGGCTGGTGCGCTGAGGTCTGTTTGCAAATTCAAATTAATATGAGAGGAGGGAGAGAATTGGACAAAAATTATTCTTATTTGGCAAATAAAATGAAGCTAGAAGGTAAAAAGTTGAGAAATATTTATGAAGGAGTTGGAGATTCAAAAAGGGTTAAAGAAGCAGATGATTACAGAAAAACAAAAAGCCTTGCTTACAAACTTTTGAATGCACTTCAGTCGGAAGATAGAGAAAGATTTTTAGATATTTCCTATCGAGTTTATATAGGAAGCGGGCTATTAATACCAGAGATATTTATAAGAATGAATGATGGAATTGAAATGTTTAAGATATTAGGATTTGCTTTTGTACTTGGATTAATGGGAGAAGAATATAAAGACAAGTCTGATAATGAAGATGCTACGAATGATAAAACAGAATTTATTGCTGAGAATGCTTGAAAAATTAAATTTCGGAATGGAGATGAAATAATGGAGACCAAAGGATTAACGCTATCAGTAATATTTGAGGCACAAAGTGCCAATTATTCCGAGGGTATGTCGAATATACAGATATTAAAAAAAATGTCACGGGATACAGGCCCGATTAGCTACATATCTAGGCAGGCGCTAAGATATAATATTATCGAACAAATGGGACAAAATATAACGCCTGTCGAAAATGTTGGAAGCGGTGCTAAAAAGGTAGTTCAATTTGCGCCATCTGCAACAATTACAAATTACCCAGAAATAGACTTATTTGGATATATGAAAACTGTATCTTCAAAAAACAAGAACAAAGCCAAAGAAGAAGATTCAAATGAAGGTACTAATAATGCTACCAGAACAAGATCGGCCGTAGTAAGGTTGTCTCATGCGTTGTCGCTAGAGCGGTTCAATGGAGATATGGATTACTTAACAAATATGGGATTAGCAAAGCGGGGAGGATATGATAATAATATCTCTCAGAGCGAAATACATTATTCATATTATGCATATACCATTACGGTAGATCTTGATTGTGTTGGAGTAGAGAAAGATATGTCGGGAAGAGTTATTGAGGAAATCGATAATGCTGATAAGTCAATTCGTGTAAAAGAGCTATTAAAGTCTGTGGAAAATTTATATAGAGATATAAAAGGAAGAAGAGAGAATCTTTCACCAGTTTTTGTTATTGGCGGAGTTTATACTCGAAAGAATCCATATTTTGAAGGCAGATTTAAGGTTGCACGCGGCAGACTGGTTACAGATATTCTTGAAGCAATTATTAATGCAAGCGAGGAAGTTAAAAGTAACACGAGGATAGGATATATAGGCAATATGTTTATTAATGACTCCGAGATTAAAGAAAAAATGAAACCTATTATGGTTAGCGAATTTTTTGCCCGGTTATGTAATGACGTGGAGGCGTATTACAATGAATAATTTAAATCTCCGTAGAGCTATTAAAGTTGTGTGTTTCCAAAGTAACGCTAATTACCGGAAACCTACAAGTTTTCAAATAAAAGAATCTTACCCATTGCCACCATATTCAACGGTAATCGGCATGGTACACTTGGCTTGCGGATTCAAGCAATATGTACCTATGCAGGTGTCGGTCCAGGGTATGTACAGATCTACAGTTAGTGATTTGTATACAGTATATGAGTTTATGTTATACGACAAAGCTGATATTAAAAGACATAATGCAGGTTTTTCGGATGACGGCAAGCAATTTGGTTTGTGTAAATGGAATGGGAATTTGCTTGATACAACAGTTGAAGGCTCTTTATATGGAATAAACCGTGGGATAGGACGGGTCGAGTCTTTAGTTGATATTTCTCCTCTAATATTACATATCTGCCCAGACGAAGATAATCAGGTTGAAACTATCTGTAAGGGGTTAAAATCGCCTACTGAATATCCTTCTTTAGGCAGAAGAGAAGATATTCTTAGAATAGATGAAGTTAAAATTGTAGACATTCATACCAGGACAGATGACGAACCGATTGCCTTGAAAGCGGATGCATACATTCCGGTAAAATATTTCGAAAAATACGATAAAAATGATGAAAGACCAGACGGAACGGTTTATAGGTTAAATAAGGAATATTATATAGATAAAGGTATAAGAAGATGGAAAGATGCGGTACTTGCATGCTACGGAACAAAAGACTCACATATTGTTGGGAAGGCAGAATTTCAGATTGATTCTGATGAAGAACCATTATTTCTCGCCTAACAGTACTGGAATGGAATTGCATCATATTCGATATTGAAAGGTACCCAATTATAGTAAAAATTAATTTAAGGTGGAATTAGTTTGAATAATTTATACTTGGCAAAGTCAAAACCTTCAATTAAAAATATTGTGGAGCATACAAAAGATTTATTAAAACATTTTGAGGAATTTATTGAACTATATCCCAATGCTTTTAATGGCGTTGATATAAATATACAAGAGGCAATAAAACAAGCAGTGTTATATCATGATCTGGGGAAAATGAATACCAGATTTCAAAATATTTTGTACAAAAGCTTAAATAAGCAAATAATTCAACCCTCATCTCACCAAATGATAGAATTGGAAAGAGATTATATTAAAGCGCAAGAAAATCAAATTCCTCATGGACTGCTAAGCGCCGCATTCATCGATATAGAACAATTATCTGAAAAAATTGGAGAAGATACTGCTATTGCAGTAGTGATTGCAGTATGTTTCCATCATGACAGGGCGCTTTTAACGCGATTACAAAACGATAGAAATAACACAATTTTCAATCTTATTAAGAATACAATTTTATATGATCTTAAGTTACAAGCAAAAGAATTTAAATCTGATTTAATTTCAACAGACCATGTAACCGAACGTTTTTTGTATAAAAAATATATTAAATATCCTGAAAAAATGAATAAAAAGACAGATCTAGAAAATGAATTAACTTTTTGGCATAAATACGCCATTATTAAAGGGATGTTAAATCGGCTGGATTATGCTGCAAGCGGTGAACATGAAGTATTTGAAATACCCCATGCAAGTCCGGGAGAAAAAACACTTCCAGCGATGATCTTAGACCATATTGAAAATAAATTCAACAACCTCTCCGACCTGTTCAGGAATATATGCGAAACAACAAGGATAAGAGCCTTGTAATAACTGCATCGACGGGAATAGGAAAGACCGAAGCGGCTCTATTGTGGGCAGATACAAGCAAAGCTTTTTACACTTTGCCGCTTAAAAGTATCTATTAATGCCATATATGAAAGAATAAAAAATGAACCTTACAGCAAAAATATCGGTTATGGATATTCGAAGGTCGAATTGCTGCATTCTGATGCGCTAGTAAAATATCTAGATGAGTACGACGCCAAAAGCGGAAAAGAAATATTAAGCCCTGCCATAAGATACCAAATGGCTAAATTATTTGCAAATCCATTAACAGTTTGTACTATAGACCAGCTTTTTAATTTTGTAATGAAACATAACGGTTCAGAGCCGCTTTTAGCAACTCTTGCATATTCAAAAATTATTATAGATGAAATCCAAATGTATTCCCCTGATGTTGTAGCGGCGATATTATACGGCTTAAAATTAATACAAATCTTGGGCGGGAAATTTGCTATTATTACAGCCACTATGCCTCCGGTGTTTTTTAAATTTATGGAAAAAAGCTAAAAATTGAATATCAAAAGCCAGATGAGCCCTTTATTATAAAGATGAACAGGCACTTGATAAACATTGTCGACACTAAAGAGCTTGATTATACTCATATTTTAGAATCTGCTAAGTCAAAGAAAGTATTGGTAATATGCAATACTGTTAAGAAAACTCAAATAGTTTTTAGGGAATTAAATGAAGAAAGCCCTGTATGCGGTTGATTATGTAAAATTGCTTCATTCTAAGTTTCTTATGAGAGATAGAAGGAAGCTTGAAACCGAAATTATGAATTTTTCCAATGATGAAAACCTAAAAAAGAAAACCGGCATATGGATTTCTACTCAAATAGTTGAAGCAAGTCTTGATATTGACTTTGATGAACTCCATACAGAAATGTGTACAGCAGACAGTTTATTGCAGAGGATGGGACGGTGTTTTAGAAAAAGGGAATATTCAAGTAATGAGCCCAATATTTACATCTATGATACAAGAAATGGAGTTGGGAAAAATAGTGTTTATGATGTAGATATATACAATGCTTCTATTGATGCTTTGCGAGAATATGACAACGAAAAGATATTTTTAGAGGGAAAAAAACATAATTACGTCGCTTCTGTTTATGATGAAAAAATAAACTCAAAATTACTCGATAGTGAATATTACAAAAAAATAGAATCAAATATAGACATGCTTGAAAAAATAACACCTTTTAGCATTGAGAAATCCGAAGTAGATTTAAGAAATATTCAATCAATCAGTGTTATACCTGAGTCCATTTATATCGAATTATGCCAATCTGGAAAAATGGACAGATGGAAAGAAATTTTAAATGGAGATAAAAGCGTAAATAAATCATCTGTTTTTTCAGAAATAAGCGATTATTGCATAAATATCAGAGATACAGTAAACAACCTAAAAAACCGTGATAAGTCCGAAATAAGCCATCTAAAAAATATGGGAATTTATCGAATCCGGTGTCACTATGAATTTAATTCGGATGCATTGTTAGGCGAAGGACTCGTTCAAGATAAACCAATTGAAGGCGATAATTGTATTTAAGGATGTGAATGCGGTGAATAAAAAGATTGGTGGATTATTGTATTCCTATTATTTTCTATGTCCTAAGAAAATGTGGTACTCAGCAAACAATATTGATATGGAACACGAAAACGAGAATGTTATTATAGGGCAGTCAATTGATGAGAGTTCTTATGGAAGAGAACAAAGGCACATTTTAGTGGATGATGCCATTAATATTGATTTTATAAAAGAAGGTATGATACATGAAATAAAAAAATCTAAAAAACTTGATGAAATGGCTGAAGCGCAGGTAAAATATTATCTTTACTATCTTAAAAGAATGAATATAAGTGTTAATGGGGCAATAATCAACTATCCATTACTAAAGCAAAGAAAAGAGGTAGTATTAACAGCCGAAGATGTTGCAACAATTGAGAGAAATTTAGAGACAATTATGAGTATTCTTGAAAATGAAATTCCACCCGAGGGAAAAGTAAAAAAAGCACTGTGTAAAAAGTGTTCATTTCATGATCTTTGCTATATTTGAAGGGAGGAGGTAAAAATGCGGCAAGCGTATTATATTTTTAGTGGAGGGAATTTAAAAAGAAAAGATAATACACTGGAATTTTTAAGTGAAAACGGGGATAAAAAAGATATCCCCGTAGAAAGAGTAGAAGACATCTTCGTATTTTCTGAGATGACGTTTAATACTAAGCTAATTAATTTCTTATCTCAAAATAATATCTGTGTCCACTTTTTCAATTATTACGAGTTCTATACAGGAACGTTTTATCCTCGTGAGCGTCTAGTATCTGGAAAGTTGCTAATATCGCAAGTTAAGACATTATGAAAACACGGGAAAAAGAATCACAATTGCTAAAGAACTCGTGAACAGTGCAACTTATAATATTTATAGGAATGTTAGATATTATAACGAAAGAGGACGAGATTTTGAAACAGTAATGAATCAAATTACTGCACTTAGAAATAATATTAGTAACACAAACTCTATAGAAGAACTAATGGGCGTGGAGGGGAATAGGGAAGAAAAGTCTATTACTCTGCCTGGAATGAGATCATAAAACAAGGAATAATTGTTCGAAAAAGGGTAATGCATCCTCCCGATAATATGATTAATTCATTAATATCATTCGTTAATTCTCTAGTTTATGCTAAAGTCCTGGGGGAAATTTATCGGACTCAATTAAATCCTACTATTAGTTACTTACACCAGCCGGGGGTTAAGCGGTTCTCTCTTAGTTTAGATTTAGCAGAAATATTTAAACCGTTACTTGGAGACAGGCTAATTTTTTCACTACTAAACAAAAAAATGATTACTATTGAAGATTTTGAAGAAGGGCAGTTTTACCTAAAATTGAGGCAAAAAGCGATAAAAACCATTACTCAAGAATTTGATGAAAAACTTAAAACTACTATTAAGCATAAAGATCTGGGGAGGGATGTCTCTTATCAGTATTTGATACGGCTTGAATTATATAAATTAATTAAGCATTTTCTTGGAGAAAAGCAGTATGAGGGCTATAAAATTTGGTGGTAAGGGGTGTTATAAATGTATGCTATTCTCATATATGACATATCCATGGAAGGACGAACAATGGATTCTCTCGAAAGTTCACAAAATTTGCAAAAGATATATGATACATATCCAAAATTCTGTCTTTGAAGGAGAACTTTCTGAAGGACAAATATTTAAATTAAGAAAAGATTTATCGAGGAATATTTACGGAAAGCATCGACTCGTGTATAATCTTTAAGAGTAGAAGTGAGAAATGGTTGGAAAAAGAATTTTGGACTGTGGAAGATGATAAAACAACTAATTTTATATAACTGTCGATGGGTAGTAGCTCAAAAAAGGTAGTACTTCGACAGAATGTGAAAATTAGCATCATTACGCGGAATAATGTAAAATAGTATTAGAATTCCAAATTAAAATATTAAAAAAATTGTAACATGTGGTATTATAGACAGATAATAAGATATAAGCCTTGGATATATGGGCGTTTTGCATGAACGGGTAGGAATTGAACCATATTGGAATGTAAACTTATTACACCCCCCAATATTCTTGATAAGCAATTCCGTAGGAATTGAACCATATTGGAATGTAAACTGTTATACTTATAGTATGTTAGATCAACTCGGCAGAGTAGGAATTGAACCATATTGGAATGTAAACGAGAAAAAGTAATCGTATGGATTACTGAAGCACAAAAGTAGGAATTGAACCATATTGGAATGTAAACAAAATATAATCAACATAACTAAACGCTTCTATAAAAGTAGGAATTGAACCATATTGGAATGTAAACACACCTAACGCAGACACACCAACTACGGCGCAGTATGTAGGAATTGAACCATATTGGAATGTAAACAAATTATCTTGTATTATAAAACAATTATCTTTCATAAGTAGGAATTGAACCATATTGGAATGTAAACTATAAGTTGCCTGACTTACAGCATTTAATATATGTAGTAGGAATTGAACCATATTGGAATGTAAACGTTGCCATGGCAATCTTCTTGTACCTTCTTCACATTCGTAGGAATTGAACCATATTGGAATGTAAACATTACACATTCGAGGCAAATAAAACGTATGGAATAAGTAGGAATTGAACCATATTGGAATGTAAACTTTTCCCCAGAAGCATTTGAGGATTGATTATAAAATAGTAGGAATTGAACCATATTGGAATGTAAACGTAAGATGACCCTTCCCCTTTAAACTAGACACCTGAAACTCAAGTATTCTTAAAAAATCTCAATATTCCTTTTAATTATAATTTTCATTAAAAATTTGCAGCAATTCTCGTATATACTTCCGGAGTTATATAGCCATTTGTTGCATGAGTCCTTTTCCTTCGATAATAAATTTCAATATACCAAAATATTGCTGTTCTTGCTTCTTCTCTGGT
>CAVYEU010000052.1:0-15432 GCA_963767415.1 uncultured Eubacteriales bacterium | reverse complement strand
TAATGCATTTTCCCGATTTTGACTTTGCATTAAGTGATTAAATAACCCATCATGAATAAATGATCCTCAGCTGTAAGATCATCATCCGCTCCCCAGTATTTTCTTTGTTCATTTCCGCCCATGTTTTTTCCCTCCTAATTTCAATAAAAATTTAATAAATAAAACAGTTGAGATAGTAGAATCATTAAGTAATGAATATATCCAGAATTGTTATGTGTCGAAATTACTATCTTACTTCTTTTACTTCATGTAGTATTTTACTATAAAAATGTAATATGAGCAAGATAAATTATCAATTTATCGCGTATGACAGGAATGTAAAATAAAGCGTGTAAATTTTAAAAAAACTTATGCACTTTATTTTTTTACATTCCCAGCTATAATGTTTTCCCCGGCTATTTATTTAATGCGATATATCGTTCTTTTAGATCACAAATATTTATATTCCAATCATCCAGGTTTAATAAAGATCTCAATCTAGTAAAATCTTTATCATTATGGAAACTACCTTCCCATTGCTGCTTAATCGGAATAATTTTATTATCTTTTATTTCATCCCAGTATGCTTTAAATAGATCTTGAACCTCATTGTGTAAAATATTATAGGTGGATTTCAATGTCTCTTTCGTTTCGTCAAAATAAACTTTTTTATTGCATAAAATATCTCCAGTGTCAATCCCTTCATCTATATAAGCTATCGAGACACCTTTGGGTGTATTTTCTATAAGGCTCCAAATATTTGGATACGTGCCTTTATTCCAAGGCAAAAGCGAAATATGTAAATTAATTATTCTATTCCTCATTAAATTAATCGCTTCTTTCCCAATAATATGGTGATAATTATAGCTAATTATTAGATCAGGGGAATAATCTAAAATCACTTTAGCATTTAGCTTTTCTTCAAATAATTCACACCTTCCCTTGATATTGATCTTAATCCATTCATATAATGAATAGGATATTTCATTATTAGTTAGATAAAGTACTTTCAAATTTAATCATCTCCAAAGATATATTTACTTACTGCTTCAACCACTCGTTTAGCACCATATCCATCTACCAGTTGTTGTCCTTTTTGGGACATTTTGACTCTCAAACTATAATCTTCATATAACAATTTGAGTTTATTTTCTAAATTTTTTTCTAATTCGTAAAACCATCCTAATGAAATTAGTACACCTTGCTTATCCAACTCATATGCAATAGGCTTTTATCATTTAGAAAGTATTAATGATAAAGTAGGTGTTCCACATGCACATAGTTGATATAGTGTACTTCCGCTTGAAGATATTGCAATATCTGATCCTTTCATGAGTGTTGACATCATTTTAACATTTTTATGCAAAATAATATTTGAGTCTAAATTTGCAATATTTTCTAGAATATCAACATTTTCAAAAAATGATCCTACAACAACATTTATTTTTGTTTCTTTAAAAATTTGTACTTCCCTTAAAATGTTGATAATTAATGTACTTACATTCGAATCGTCAACTCCACCGGTAGTTACTAGTATTTCATCTACTTCTTTTTTTAAAATTCTTTCAGGCTGTGATTTAAATTCTTCTCTTATAAGATTATAACTTGCACCTAATAAAAACAATTCTTTATCACTATAACCTTGATATTTATCTTTTGTAATTCCAACATTACCATTAATTAAAATATCAACTGGGTAAACGAATTTATTGATATCATCAACATACGCAATTTTTATATTTGCTTTTTTTATATCTATAAAATATTGATATGATACCATGTATGTATCAATTAGCAAAAAGCTTATATGAAAGATTTCACACAGTTTAATGGTTTCTTTTGCCTCGTTCTCATAATCCAAAGATACTAGTTGTAAAGCTTTAGCGTTGGCTTGCTTCTCATTCTCAATTATTTGCTTAGTCTTAGTAAAAAAGAATATATAAAAACCTGCTTTAATAAATTCCTTTGCAAGTGTTTGGCACCTCATAAGATGCCCCATTCCAACTTCAGTACTCGCATCTACCCTAATAGCAATATTTTTCATTTCTATTCTACCTTTCGGATCAATTCAAAAGCTTCTGCATATTTTTTACCGATTACTGTACCCCACCTTTTAGATATTACTTCCAGTGCTTCTTTTGATCTTGGATGAGGATACTCTCGAATTTCAGAGATATAGCACTCCATTGCCTTTAACTTATTATGTATGGTATTTTCTACATCAATAAATACATTAGGTTTAAATAAATTTGAACTATTCCCAAAACTCCATTCGGTTGATGAAGGAGTTTCAAAGCAATATATCTCTTTAACACAGTATTTCCCAAATGGTCTAGTAGCAGTTAAGGTAGCCTCAAAGGTTAGTCTATGGTCAACATTTAAATCCCCAAAGTGGTGTGTAAAAATTATCTCAGGTTTGATTTTTTCAATGTATTTTTCTAATTCCTTTATGATATCTAGTAAATCGACAGAATCAAATCTATTATCCGGCAGACTTGAAAAGTAAATATTTTCATACCCAATTATTTTACCTGCCTTAATTGAGTTGTCTTTCAATTTAGAAAGTTCTTGATCATTTGCGTTTTCTCTTGCACTATACCTCGAGGTAGCACCCTCTCCTAAGATAATACAATCAGCAGTATGACCTGAATTTACATGCTTTCTTATAGTAGCTCCTAGCCCCAGAAGCTCATCATCTGGGTGCGCGGCTATTGTTAATATTTTACTCATTTACTCACTCCAAATTTTTTCAAGTAAAAATATCTGATCGACATTTTCTCCACTGATATATTTCAGTTTTTCTTCTTTTACAAGCTGTAGATCCTTAAATCTATTTAAATACAGCTTTGCAAAATCTGTTTTCCAAAGTAGATTTGAATTTTCTCTATACTTAATCTCTGTATACTCTAAAGCAAAATATTCTAAGCCCCAGATGTACCTTTTGCTGCATCGATAAACTTCATCCAAAACTCTGTTAATATTTGTAGGAGCTATATGAATCAAAACTCCACAGGTAAAAGTAAGATCGAAGAAGTTATCTTTAAATGGTATATCATCACCTACCCCTTGAATTATATTTATGCCTGAAGAAACCTTATTAGCTTTTTCTACAGCATAGGGTTGTAACTCAATACCATATAGATTTTGGTATCCTAGTTCTTGCATAAGTCTTAGTTCATTTGCCGAATTACAGCCAACTTCTAAAATAGGCTTTTCCTGTAGATTTAAGTCACTTAAAAATTTATTTATTATATTAGTCTTCGTAACAGAATAACGGTTTTTATATATTTCATCCAATTCCGATGGATCAAATGTATTTCTTTCTGTATATTCCTTTCCAAAATCAGATGACCACATAGCTATTTGGTGAGGATCTTGCATTTTTATATACACCCCCCGACATTTGTTCTGGATATATTACTTATTTTGAAAATTTACCCTTATAATGCCCAGTTTTGATAAGATTCTCTTCTTTCAACTCCATCCCTAGCATTTTGGAAATCTCAGATAAATTCTTTTTAACAACTTCCTCAAAGTGTTCTTTTTCCATGGTTGTTAAATTTATTCTAAAATCTTGCCTGTCTCCGGCATTTAAAACATAATGTTCTTCATCAGTTATAGCCCCAGCCTCTTTTGAGTATTCATATATCGGTGTCCCGGGTAATGGAATTAGATACCCCACACTCGGATAGACCTCTGCCTTTTTGCAAACATCAAATGTCTTTTTTAGTGTTTCTTCTGTCTCTTGAGGATATCCTAGAACTAAGCTTGTCCAAACTTCTAACCCCGCTTTTCTAATTACATTAGTTTGCTCAATAAACTGCTTAGGATTTAATTTTTTGTTCATTGCTTTAAGTATTTCTGGATCAGCTGATTCTAGTGAATATCCCAGTCCAACACATCCAGCCTCTTTAAATTTTTTTATTAGTTCTAAATCAGTTTCTCTAAATAGATCTCCTCTAATCGAGGCCTTCCAAAAAACACCCAAATCATATTTAAGCATAACATTTATAAATTCTTCACACTGTTTTCTAGAAAAAAAGGTTAATTCATCAAAAAAGTTTATATAATTTATACCATATTGCTTATTTAATAATTTTATTTCTTCACAAACAGACTCTGGGGAGCGCACCCTGTATTTATTCCTTTTAAAGACATGGTAGCAAAAGGAACACTTAAAAGCACATCCCCTAGCAGTATTTACAGGTAGAGATCTAATTTCCTCATATGGAACCGGGTATGGTTCATTCATATAGAACTTACTTTTTTCTATATATAAATCTACATCGAACAACGACCAATCAATAAAGGGAATCCTACTTATATCTACTATCGGCTCTCTCAAAGGATTTTCAAAGATTTGTCCATCTTTTTTATACCAAATGCCACTAACAGTTGATAAATCCTTATTTTGATCTATTGCTTTTAACAACTCAACAATTGTTACATCACCTTCACCTATAATCGCAATATCAACATCAGTTTTACTCAACAAAATATTCGGTATTGAATCTGCTACTGAATTTCCAACAATTATTGGAACACTTTTGTGTTTTTTAATCAAAGATGCGAGTTTTTTTACTTCCTTATAAGCTGTAACAATACATCCCATTGTTGCAACATCATAATCTTTTTCCTTAATTAATTTTTCTACCTCTTGATCTGAGTATCTATATGCATCAATATCAATTAGCTCAATATCGTATGCTGCCGCTTTAACCGCAGTCATTATGTATGCCAAACCAACAGGCGGAAGGAGATTTGGTGATGTTGGTCTCAATGATATGTTTATAATCAAAACTTTCAAAGATATCATTCCTTTCTATACTTTCCTTAATAAAAAATTATTAACTTAAGCAGGTTTGCCTCAAATGAGTCCTTCATTATCAAGCATTTGCGATATTTCATCCTTCGTCAGTATTCTGCAATCTTTTGAACTATACTCATTACCTTCTAATTTCTTCGCACTTAATTCTTCATATCCATTATAAAAAGGCTTAATAATATACATGTCCTCAAGTTCTAAAGATTTTAACGCTTCATCCTCAGACAATAGCTCTTCATAATTCTTCTCACCATTTCTTAATCCAATTGTCTTTATTTCAACCGAATCCCGCTTTATTCCTTCTTTTTTACAGACTTTTTCGATTACAACCTCTGCTAAATCAATCAATTTAATTACAGGCATTTTTAGTACGAAAACCTCTCCACCTTTTGCGATCCTTGCTGCTTTTAGCACAAGATCGATTGCTTCTTGTGATGACATCATGAATCTAGTCATCTCAGGTTCTGTTACTGTGATATATCTATTCTCAATAATCTGTTTTTTAAATAAAGGAATCACTGAGCCTCTAGATCCTATAACATTTCCAAATCTTACAGATGCGAAAATAGTACCAGAATATCCCCTTGCATAATAAGAGGATGATATAATACGCTCTGCTAGAAGTTTTGTAGCTCCCATAGTATTCGTTGGCGAAACTGCTTTATCACTACTTGTATATATTAATTTTCGTACACCATTTTCCATAGCTGATTCAATAACATTCTGGGCTCCTAAAATATTTGTTTTAACAGCTTCGAAAGGATTGTATTCACATGATGGTACATGTTTTAATGCTGCAAGGTTAAACACAACATCAATGTCTTGCATGGCTCTATTTAACCTTTCTTTGTCTCTAACATCCCCGATCAGAAACCTCAAATTCGTTGCATCGTTTAATTCTTCCTTCATTATAAATTGTTTATACTCGTCTCTACTGTATATTCGAATTACTTCTGGGTGATCTTTCAATATTCTTTTTGTTAAAGCGCATCCTATTGTTCCAGTACCTCCAACAATTAAAATATGTTTATTCTTAAACATAAAAATCACCCTTTCTGCATTAATTCTTATACTCTAAGAACTCCTTTTGTATATTATCTTTGACTATTATCTCCAAAGCCTCCTTAGGTCCCACATTAAACAATAAATCAATTATAGATAAGCTACTTAAAAAATCTCCCCACATTTGCGGGTAGCTTGGATGAATATAATTTTGAAAATACGGCTTTATTCCATTTAAATTAAAATACTCAACATCAACATAATCCTTTCCCATTGCTCCAAAAACAAATATATCTCCATTAAACTTCTTAGTCATATTAATTATTAGATCCTGCTTTTTACTAACAATATCGAGCTCGCTAAGTAAATAAGTCTTTGTTTTTAATTCTAGTTCACTAAAGAAAAATTTTTGCGTATATATCAATAAATCAATTAGTCTTGTCCATTCCTTCTTGTATAGATCTTCAAAAAAATCTGAATACATATGAAAAAATGGAGCTTTTTTATAATTTAAGTAGATGCTCTTCCAGTGCTTTTCTTGCCAGTGATCATCTTTCTTTATTTCCATATCTAAAATCGTCTTATTTATATGACCAGTCATCATAATTGGTACTGATAGCCATATCTCTCCTTGAGGGGTTTTAATTTTGTTTCTATTGGTATAACTATTTTTTTCGAACTGAACATTATCTAATATTACTAACACGTCACTGATAAAAGCTTTATGAAAATATCCTAGCCAAGGCAAATAAGATGGTTGATGCCCAGTTACAATCATTTCTATATCTCCCTTAATATATCGGTATTATATTAAAATCTCTTTAATGATTCAATTACTCTATCGATCCTACCATCCTCTAATAGCCTAGGATATATCGGCAATGACAGTGTTGTGTCTGAAACAATTTCAGAATTCGTAAGACCTTCATTATTCAAGTTTAAATAATTATGAAGCAGTTCCCATTTTTCAATTGGGATTATTGTGTTTACCGAACTTTTATGTAAATGATTTTTTAACGAAATAATTGATTCTTTGTCATCCCTGATAACAAACCTATACCAATTCTGTTTCAATTCTGAAGCCAAAGATACTTGATAATCTAAGCCTTTTTCCTTGCATACCTCTTTATAAATATCTGCGATTTTACTTCTGGCTTGTAAAAACAAATTTAATTTTTTCATTTGAGCTACCCCTAACCCGCCTTCAATATCAGACATCTGAAAATTAAATCTTGGATAATACTCGGGTTTGCAATCAAACTCAACATAATCGCGAGCGCAATCGACTAATTCCTTTTTCTTTGAGACTAACATTCCACCATGTCCTGTTGTTAGAACTTTTGACGCATAAAAGGAAAATATCGCCATATCGCCATATGTTCCAACACTTAGGTTACTTATCTTCGCACCTATAGCCTGTGCACAATCTTCAATTATTGGGACATCTAGACCTTTAAGTTTTTGAAGATCATAAGGTACACCAAAAGTATGAACTATAATAATTGCCTTAGTTTTATCTGATATTTTTTCAAGTAAAAAACTCAAATCTACATTAAAATCAATTTTATTGATGTCTACCGGTATTGGTCTACCTCCCGCCATGTATACTGCATTTAATATGGCAGAACAGGTATACATAGGAATTATTACCTCATCATTTGTAGATACTCCAATAGCTTTTAAAGCAATAAACAATGCAGCTGTTCCACTTGAAACCGCAACTCCATGGGAACTTGGCAGTCCAATAAATTTACATAGCTCGTCCTCAAAATCACGAACTCTTTTACCTGAAGCAATCCAGCCACTTTCCAATACATTCTTTAACTCAATTGCTTCGCTTTCATCTAATGTCGGCATGTTATGGGGTATCATTGTCATAAATTTCGTCGCCTCATGACGTTTTATCAAAACTAACTAACTCGTCAATTGATATATCGCATTTGGCAATTCTTCCAATTACCAATTTTGAAAATTTTGGTGGTAACCCTGTCCCTGCGTCTTTTATAACAAATATCATCAATCGTTATCTCTTGTCCACAATTAATCTTCCTCTTTGCAACAATACTTCTCCTGCATATTTCTCTCATTTCCAATTCATTTTCTGTAGGTTTTATTTCATATGAGCCTAAGGCCTCCTCAATAAATCGAATTCCCGTTACTATAGATTTCAATTCATCTGGATCAGAAGCAAACCAATGATCTGGACCAGGTAGATTTTTATTCATAGTAAAATGTTTTTCAAATATGCTGGCTCCCATTGTGACCGCGCCGACAGCAGCATATGAGCCTATTGAATGATCTGAAAACCCAGTTACTACATTAAATGCTCTATTTATTGTCTGTATTTTTTTTAGATTCATTTCATTTGCCAAAGCAGGGTATGATGAAACGCAATGTAAAACAGCAAAATTCTCATTCCCTGTATCCCTTATCGTATTAACAGCATCCTCAATTTCTGATAAATACGCCATTCCTGCAGAGATAATAAGAGGCCTTCCCTTTGATGCATAATACTCTAGTAGATCTAAATTGGTTAGATCATCAGCTCCAACTTTTATTAGTGGCAGATCAACTAAACTTAATAAAAAATCCAGATCTGTTTTGTTTTGCGGGGTTGAGAAGACTAGAATATCAAGGCTTTTACAGTAATCGAAGATTTCCCTCCAAGCTTCTTTAGAAAGCTCATATCTTTCAAACATTGTCATCATTGATTCTGTAATTTTTTTACCTTCAGAATAATATGTATAAGTTTGATTCGGATCTGATACAAACTCGCAAGCTTTGAATGTTTGGAACTTTACCGCATCGACTCCACACTCTTTAGCTTTATAAACCATATCTTTTGCTAAGTTTATATCTCCGTTATGATTAATCCCTATTTCCGCTATAATAAAGCAAGGATAACCTTGCCCTATCTTCCTGTTTCCCACAACCAAAGTTTTTTCCATAAAAATACCTCAACCCTTTTGTATTTATTCAAAATATTTTTCAATTATCTCTTTTGCTTTATTCATGTTGAAATACTCCAGTATTTTTAATACCTCTTGCTTACTTTCATGAGAGGTATCAAATTCTTTTTTTTGCTGAATTTCTTTGTTTATTTCATAAAGCCATGGTTTTTTATTATATAAGGATATAATATCTTTTGTGCAAAAACAATATCCTTCTTTATACAAGTAATCATAAATAGAACAAATAAGCATATAGTCTTCATACGTGTCTACAGTTATCCTTACGTTAGGAAGATTCACTTCACTTGGGAATTCAATATTTTTTAGTTTAAAAATATATGGATTGTTACAAATGAAAGGAGTCACGTGTTCCTTATCATAACTTGATATGGCCTTAAAGAAAGCCTTAGAGAGAGCCTCAAAGCTAAATACTTCAACATCTAAACCTCTTGGATAACTTGAGGATAAGATGTTTGCGACATAATCATAATCCTCTTCTTTAAATATACTTACAAAATTATCAATTATATTGGGATCTACACAAGGACAATCACTTGTAATTCTAACTACTATATCCAAATTATTTTCTTTTGCAGCATTATAGAAACGTGCCAAAACATTATCTGATGATCCTCTATAATACTTTACCTCTATTTTCTTCATAAGCCCAACTATTGGCTCATCTTCAATTAAATTTGTTGTAGCAATTATTATTTCATCTACAAGGTGGGCATTCTTTACTCTATAAATGACCTGTTCAAGTACTGTTTTATTAGAGCTGTAGGGAAGCGGCATTAGTATTTTTTTTGGTAATCTTGTAGAACCGAGTCTTGCTTGAATTATAACCCCAGTTTTCATTGTATCCCCCAACTAATTCATATAATCTGCTGATTCATCTGGTTTACTACACTGAGATTCTTCGAAATCTTCTTCATCTTCAAAATTATCTTCTAAGAAAGGCTTCAATTCAAACTCTAATACATCTGCTATAAATAAATAATCATTATTTTCCATTCCATTCATAAGTTTTGTTAATATTTTATTTAAATCTGGCAAATTAATATTTACAACATGAATAATTAGCTTTGATATTTGATCAATCAACACCAAGATTTTTTCTTTCGCAATAGCAATACTAAAGTTGAACACACTATCTTGAATCTCATCAATATTCTCTAAAATCTCATTAATCATAATACCACACCTTTAAATTTATTAGGTACTTCCCCAATTATTTGGTATTTTAATTCTTCAATCAATAATTTTAATATCTCACAGTAACTACGTATTTCATAAGTATATCCAGATACAATAGTTTCAATCGATTCTAGTTGTTTTTCAATATCATCACCTGTATAGTTACATTTAATACGAGTTGATAAAAGTATATTTAATAATGATTTGTTTATTACATTATCATAAAGCTCATTTTCAGTTATGATTTTCTCAAATCTATTTAGACCAACATACTCGGTCAAGATTTTTTTTGTTCCGATTCTCTTTCTTTTATATCTGAACAACCTTTTTATCTGTTTTAGTCTATCATTATTTACCTTAATCAAATCATCTAATTCTTTTTCAATTTCTTTTATTGATTTTAGAATATCACTACTTTTTAAAACATTAGTAAGATTTGAAATGGATCTATTTAGAATTTCTTTAACATTAATACTATCATCTAAGGTTTTTAGCGCATCCTGAAAATCGATATTTGGAATATTGTCGATTTTCAAACCGCCCTCTGTTGAATTTATAAATTCGATATCACTGTTTTCCTTCACAACACTCTCGATCTGAGTTCTAATTCCTAAATAAACCTTCATTGTATAAACTTCATTACCAAATATGTCATGTTCTTTTAAATAATTCGATTTTGCAATATCTATCGTGGCACTTGTCCATGCACCTTCTGCATAAATCCTTTCTTTTGAATAGCACATATCTTGTCCCATAAGAATTATTTTTTTACTTCCAAGTAAACATGCAACATTCAATGCGACATTTGATACTGAAAATCCACCCCTTATGGGCTTATATTCAATATTTCCTTTTTTATAAGCATATTTGGTTATAAAATCAATATCTGCTACTAACCTTATTATTGGTGCTTTATACTCGTCTAAGATTTTATGAAATATTGCCCCTACATACATCAGTGGTGCAGCAGACGTATCAATTCCTTCAACAACTGCATCCCATTCGTGAGGTGCAGGATCAAGTGCCATTCTTAAGTGCGGCACAACACCTTTATTGTGAAGTATTCTTACTGCACTACCAACTGCAATAATCAAAGCTCTATCTTTTACCTCTTTTAGCAAAAGAATATTTTTGTCTAATGATGGCCCCGCCGAAACTATAATTATAGGTAATCCTTTTAAATCTTCATAAATTGCTTCAAATGGAATAACATCGTGCTTAAAATTTCTAACAACATTGCCCATCCAATCATATATATGATGTCGAACCGTACTAACCTCTACAACAAAATTATTTAAGAATTTTAATAATGGTTTTGATATCTTTTCGTAATATTCCTTATAAGCTAAAATAAAATAAATATGTGATATAATCATTGCTTTATTTGATGTTGTAAAAAACTGTGTCAAAATACTTACAACAATTTCTGGAGTTATATTCAAATACAGTGTAACATTTAGTTTCCCTAAAAAATTAATCTCTACGTTATGGATTACCTCTTTGAATAAATTTAAGCTTGGTTCTATAATTATCACATTTTTAATGTTTTTAAAATTCTTAGTGATATAAGATAGTATATGCCCATACCCAAAACCAAGGAAAATCAGAGTCTCACAATCTATATCAATTCCGCTAATCATTTTGGACATTTCTCTTTCTATATTATATACACTATGTACATAACACTTTGTATTTTGATACTCTAAGATACAGTTATTTGTGCAAGAGCCTATTTTAGTGATTTTATCATCATAAATAGCTTGTCCATCCAAAACTACATCATATATCCCAGATACTTTTTTTTTAAGGAAATCCATATTTCTGTCATAAATGCGAGAACCCATTCTACACCATCCTCAAGGTTAGCTTTATTTGAAGGGACATGAGGAACACGGGGAAGCAGGTTTCTTGCCCCCCTCCGTGTCCCTCATGTCCCTTTGATCTAACTTTATTTCAATAACTGTAATACAGACTGTGGTTGTTGATTCGCTTGCGCAAGCATTGCCTGTGCTGCTTGATTCAAAATGTTTGTTTTTGTATATTCCATCATTTCCTTTGCCATATCAACATCTGCTATTCTTGATTCCGCAGCAGATAGGTTTTCATATGATGTAGATAAATTATTCACTGTGTGTTCCAATCTGTTTTGAATCGCACCAAGTTGTGACCGCCCTGTTGTAACATCTAATATCGCTGAATCAAGAGTGCTAATAGCTTTTGTAGCACCAGATTCGGTACTGATATCTAAACCAGCTATACCTAAAGCAGTCGATCTCATATCACTTATGCCAAAAGTTAGCGTTTGTCCTTCATTTGGGCCAATCTGGAAAGTCAATCCTCCATTACCAGCTGAGCTCGTTTGGGCAGAAGTCAAACCTAAGTCTGTAATAGTTGTGAACCCTTCTTTTTCAGTAAAAGTAATTGCTGTATCAGTTGATGCAGTACTTACTGTGAACCTACCGTTTGCCGCATTAATAAATATTTTACTTACATCTATCCAACCTACGTCACCACTAATCAAGCTTGCTGCCTGATTATAAGCTGTTGCCGCCGCTTGCATTGAAAGCTGCAAACTCCCTGCAATTGTAGTCGCAGAATCATTCGCTGTTATACTACCATTAAAATTGGCTTGCAGGTTTACACCGTTTATTTGGAATTCAATATTAGAACCAATTATATTTTTTTGAATTAGATCATCTCCGCTAAAATTCGCTCCACCAGAAGCACCAACGAAATAATCTGCTAATACAAAGGTTGCACCATTGCCAGATGCAAATACAATATTGGAATCTTCACCTGATTTACCACTCTGCATTATTAAGCTTCCTGTAGGACTTTCATAAATAGTAACATGATCAACATTTGCAGAATTTTGAGAATTATACTGATCTATTGTATCATTTATAGCTCTTTGTAGAGCTTTTTCTATCATAGTTTGTTGTGAAGTCGTCATCGCATTTGTTCCATAGCTAGCAGCTATAGTAGTTTGTTCTGCTGAAGTCAGCTCACTATTCCAATTAATAGTCAAAGTAACATTATCAATCATAATAGTTTCATTCTGTGTTACATCTATAGCACTATAGTCTCCGCTTCCAAAATTTCCACCAGCTGCTGTCATTTGTGCATTAGTTTCTTGTAAAATCTGTGCTCCCTTTGTAGTATTACCTCCACTTACTGCATTACCGCTACTAACCAAATCACCATTTAATAGTTGCTGTGAATTAAACTCAGTCGTATTACCGATTCTATCAACCTCATCTCTTAACTGAGATATTTCGTTTTGCATCGCCTGTCTATCGGTATCAGTATTTGTTGAGTTCGCAGATTGAACAGCCAGCTCACGCATACGCTGAAGTATGCTATTCGTTTCATTTAATGCACCTTCTGCAGTTTGAATGAGCGAAATGCCATCCTGGGAATTTCTAGAAGCTTGATCTAGTCCCCTTATCTGTGCTTTCATTTTTTCAGAAATTGATAGCCCTGCTGCATCATCCCCAGCTCTATTTATACGTAACCCTGAGGATAGTTTCTCTAATGATTTTTCATTATCAGTAGTATTTCTAACGAGCCTTCCATAGGTATTAAGTGCTGAAATGTTGTGATTAATTATCATAATTTTCTCCCCCTTGATACCACTAAGCTTAATTACATTATATACTTTATCTTGCTATATATATCGTCTTTTTTGTAACAATATTTAGCCATTCTTTAAAAATTTTAAGCATAAAAAAAAGACCCAAAACTGGGCCTTTTTTTTGCTTACCTTAACAGCTGCAACACAGCTTGTGGTTGTAAGTTTGCCTGAGCAAGCATTGCCTGAGCAGCCTGGGTCAATATGTTTGTTTTTGTATACTCCATCATTTCTTTTGCCATGTCAACATCTCTAATACGAGATTCTGCTGCAGTTAGGTTTTCTGAAGAAGTACTCAAGTTATTAATCGTATGTTCAAGACGGTTTTGAACAGCACCGAGGTTTGAACGCTGACTAGATACCATATTTATTGCATTATCTAACGTTGATATTGCTGAAGTAGCCCCATTTTGAGTGCTAATATCAACACCTTGTATTCCAAGAGCATTAGATCTCATATCGCCTATGCCAAAATTTATTGTCTCCCCTGCATTAGCTCCGATTTGGAAAGTTAATCCTCCATTTCCAGCAGAGTTTGTTTGGGAAGAAGTTAAACCTAAGTCTGTAACAGTTGTAAATCCTTCCTTTTCGGTAAAAGTAACTGCTGTGTCAGTTGATGCAGAGGTTACTGTAAACTTACCGTTTGCTGCAGTAACAAATATTTTACTTGCATCTATCCAACCTGTGTTACCATTAATCAAGCTTGCTGCCTGATTATAAGCTGTTGCTGCTGCTTGCATTGCAACTTGTATGCTTCCTGCAACTGTAGTCGCAGAATCATCTGCTGTTATACTACCAGTGAAATTGGCTTGAAGGCTTACACCATCCATTTGGAATTCAATATTAGAACCAATTATATTTTTTTGAATTAGATCATCTCCACTGACATTTGCTCCACCAGAAGCACCAACAAAATAATCTGCTAGCACATAGGTTGCACCATTACCACGATGCAAATACAATATTAGAATCTTCACCTGCTTTCCCACTTTGCATTATTAAGCTTCCAGTAGGACTTTCATAAATAGTAACATGATTAATATTTGCAGAATTTTGAGAATTATAATGATCTATTGTATTATTTACTACTCTTTCTAATGCCTCTTTTATTGTACTTTTCTGTGAATCTGTCATGGCATTAGTACCATAGCTAGCAGCTATAGCGCTCTGTTCTGCTGCATGTTAATTCGCTATTCCAATCAATAGTCAAAGTAACATTATCTATAGTAACAGTTTCATTCTGTGTTACATCTATAGAACTATAGTCCCCACTTGCAAAATTTCCACCAGCTCCTATCAATTGTGCATTTGTCTCCTGTAATACCTGTGCGCCAGTTGTAGTATTACCACCGCTAACTGCATTCCGCCTGAACTTGTCAAGATCACCATTTAATAGGTTTTTAAGCATTAAATTCTGTTGTATTTCCAATCCTATCAATTTCATCTCTTAACTGTGATATTTCGTTTTGCATAGACTTTCTGTCAGTGTCAGTGTTTGTTGAATTCGCCGATTGAACAGCTAATTCACGCATACGTTGTATTATGCTTTCTGTTTCATTCAGTGCACCTTCTGCTGTTTGAATCAACGAAATGCCATCCTGAGAATTTCTAGTAGCCTGGTCTAACCCACGAATTTGAGCTCTCATCTTTTCAGAAATTGATAGTCCTGCTGCATCATCAGCAGCACTATTAATTCTTAAACCTGATGACAACTTTTCTAGTGATTTGGAATTTGATGTAGTGTTTCCGACTAAACGTCCATAGGTGTTTAGAGCAGCGATGTTATTATTGATAACCATGCTCATAGTTAATTCCTCCTTGAATTTTTATTTTGGATTCCTTTCCAA
>CAVYEU010000051.1:0-15090 GCA_963767415.1 uncultured Eubacteriales bacterium | reverse complement strand
TTATGTTTATTCATAATTTTTTCAACTTTAGTTACGTATTGCTATTAGTAAGCTCTTTCCCTAATTTGTTTAAGTAATATTTATGCTTTAAGCCTTTATATATTAAATATAGCTTTCTGCCGGCAGTAGCTGCGTCAACCACTAGACATGCAACTGGGAACATAATAGATACCAGCATTTGCCAAGGTGCTGACACAATTAAGGAGAAATAAGTAGAAATTGCAGATATGAAGCAGGCAGGATCTGTAATAAAAGCTGCTCTTTTCTCTATTATTGTAAAAAGTGACACAGCACCTTTTCTTAAAGATTTAGAAAAAGTTATATAAATATTTTTGCTATTATCTTCTATTAGTTGCTTATCAAGTGCTACGGTTGGGTCTATATCATTATCTTTTGTTGACTGTTTATCAGGTGTTACAGCTAGTCCTTCATTATTATCTTTTATTGGGGATTGAGGCGTTACAGTCAATCCTCTTTTATTTCCATTTTCTGTTTGTTTATTATGTACTATAATTGGAACTGTATCAATTACATCCTTCAGATCCCGAGAAACAAAACCGATACATATATCAGGCGAAGATTTGCACCTTTTGTGTGAACTTGGCAATTTGAGAGATAATCCATTTCTACTGAGATTCTGTTCTTTTTTGCTATTATTGCTTTTAGTAGGTGTTATTACGTTATTCGATTGCATAAAACTCCCCCCACTTTTAATAAAAATATCTTAAATTCAAAACTATTATCTTTTGAAAATTAATAGAATATTCAAGATATAAACATCTATTTCTAATGTTAAATAAATTATACTACCATTAAGATATATAAGCAATATTATATATCTAGCATTTTTCATAAGATTTATTGTGATTCTCGTCTATTATTTGACATAACATAATATTCTTTGGTATACTTCGGTTAATTATTTCCCTATATGGAGTATTTTATGGCACTATATGGCATTTCAGATTTCATTACTCTTCTGAGGGAATATAATATAAAGAAATGCATATACGGTCACTTACATAATGGCATTCAAAAGAACGCTATACAGGGAAACTTCCAAGGAATTGATTTTAATCTGGTTGCTGCAGATTTTTTAGATTTTATACCATATAATATTGTTTTTTAACTACATTATGATATAATTAAAAAGTTATTTAAAATCATGAACGCATAGGTTTATTTAAAATTGCATAAAATTAGGAGGAAACTAAGAAATATGAATGTTAAAGTCGAAAGTCTTGAAAAAAATGTAGTTCAATTAAAGATCGAGGTAGATAATGTCAGATTTGAAGAAGGAATGAAAAAATCATATATAAAGAATGCTAAAAAGTTTAATATTCCAGGATTTAGAGTTGGCAAAGCACCTAGAAACATGATTGAAAGATATTACGGAGAAGAAGTATTTTATGAGGATGCGGTTAATGCTATTTGCCCTGAAATCTATGATGAGGCTGTTGAAGAAATGAAAATCTTACCAGTTGATTTACCAAAAATTGATATCGTTCAAATAGGAGGCGGGCAACCTCTTATTTTTACTGCTAAAGTTACCGTTAAACCTGAAGTTGTCTTGGGGGATTATAAAGGAATTGAGGTCAACAATATCGAAAATAATGTAACAGAGGAAGATGTTGAAGAGAGATTAAACCAGATAGCTGATAATAATGCTCGTTTAATAACAGTTGAAGATAGAGCAGCTAGAAATGGGGATTTAGTTTTTATCAATTTTGAAGGCTTCGTTGATAGCGAGTCATTCGAAGGCGGAAGGGCTCAAAATTATAAATTGGAAATAGGCTCGGGTCAATTTATACAAGGTTTTGAAGAGCAATTGATTGGAGCAAAAGCAGGTGAAACGATTGAGGTTCATGTAACATTCCCAGAAGATTATTTTAAGTCTGAATTGTCAGGTAAAGAAGCTGTATTTGATGTTACAATTAACGAAATTAAAGTAAAGGAATTGCCTCAAATTGACGATGAATTTGCAAAAGATGTAAGTGAATTTGATATTTTGAATGAATTTAAAGAAGATATAATGAATAAATTAAAGGAAGAAACTAAAAATAATACCGAAATTCAATTAAAAAATGATATGATAATGAAAATTATTGAAAATTCAACGATTGATATCCCTGATGTTATGATCGAAAAATATATTGATAGATTAATCCTTGATTTTCAAATGAATCTTGAACATCAAGGATTGGATTTAGAGAAATACTTGCAGTTAGTTGGTGCAAATCAAAATGAATTTAGAAACAGTTATTGCGATAGAGCTGAAATCGAAGTTAAAACTCAGTTAGTGCTTGAAAAAATAGCTGAAGTTGAATATATTGAAATTACAGATGAAGAAAAATCGAAAGAATTAGAACGATTAGCGGGTATTTATAAACAGGACGTAGATCTTTTAAAGAAAAATTTAGGTAAAGATACTTTAGATTATATCAATTCAGGATTATTGATAGATAAGACTACAAACTTCTTATTTGAAACAGTTAAATTAATACAATTATTGGAGGAAAAATAATGAGTCTAGTACCTATAGTCGTTGAACAAACAAATAAAGGTGAAAGATCGTATGATATTTATTCTAGATTATTAAAAGATAGAATAATTGTATTAAGTGATGAAGTAAATGACGTGACCGCAAGTCTAGTTGTAGCGCAGATGTTATTTCTTGAAGCTGAAGATCCTGAAAAAGACATACAGTTATACATAAATAGTCCAGGGGGTTCAGTAACATCGGGGTTTGCTATTTATGATACTATGCAGTACGTAAAACCAGATGTATCAACAATATGTGTTGGTATGGCTGCAAGTATGGGGGCATTCTTATTATGCGCTGGTGCCAAGGGAAAGCGGTTTGCTTTACCCAACAGTGAGATTTTGATACATCAGCCTTTAGGTGGGACACGTGGTCAAGCGACCGATATAAAAATACATGCAGACCATATAATCCAAACAAGGAGCAAGTTAAATGGCATACTTGCTGAAAGAACTGGTCAACCTCTAGAAATAATTGAAAGAGACACAGAAAGAGATTTTTTTATGACTGCTTTACAAGCAAAAGAGTATGGCGAGCATGGTATTATAGACGAAATCATGGTAAGAAGAAAATAAGTGAGGTGGCTTAATGTCAAGATATGAAGATAAAAGGCTTTTACGCTGTTCTTTTTGTGCGAAGACGCAGGAACAAGTAAGGAGACTTGTAGCAGGTCCAGGTGTGTATATTTGTGATGAATGCATTGAACTTTGTTTTGATATAATGGAAGAAGAAATCGATGATTATAGAATCGATGTAGATATAAATGGGATACCTAAACCAAGAGAAATAAAGCACATACTTGATCAATATGTTATTGGTCAAGATAAGGCTAAAAAATCTCTATCTGTTGCAGTATATAATCACTATAAAAGAATCAACTCAGATGTTCGTATGTCTGATGTAGAAATTCAAAAAAGCAACATCTTACTAATAGGACCAACTGGATCAGGGAAAACATTGCTTGCTCAGACATTAGCAAAGATATTAAACGTTCCGTTTGCAATGGCAGATGCAACATCACTAACTGAAGCGGGTTACGTTGGCGAGGATGTTGAAAATATACTATTAAAGTTGATTCAGTCTGCGGAATTTGATATTGAAAGAGCAGAGCTGGGTATAATTTATATTGATGAAATAGATAAAATTGCAAAAAAATCCGAGAATCCTTCTATTACTAGAGATGTAAGTGGCGAAGGCGTCCAACAGGCACTACTTAAAATATTAGAAGGTACTGTTGCTTCTGTTCCCCACAGGGAGGCAGGAAACATCCACATCAAGAATTTTTGCAGATTAATACTACAAATATACTATTTATATGTGGTGGAGCATTTGATGGAATTGAAAAAATAATTCAAAATAGAATTGGGAAAAAGACGATGGGGTTTGGGGCAAAAATTGAGTCTTTAAAAAGCCAGAAAATTGGAGATTCTCTGAAGCATATTCTTCCTCAAGATCTTCTTAAGTTTGGGTTAATACCAGAGTTTATAGGTAGATTGCCGGTAATTTCCACATTGCATTCTCTCGACAAGGAGGCACTAATAAGAATATTAGTTGAACCCAAAAATGCACTTGTAAAGCAATATCAGAAGTTGTTTGAAATAGATGATGTAATTTTAGAAGTTGAGAAAGAAACACTTGAGGTCATAGCAGAAAAAGCTTTATCAAGAGACACTGGTGCAAGAGGTCTTAGGGCTATATTAGAAGAAATCATGTTGGATGTTATGTTTGATATTCCAACTGAAGCTAATGTTGAAAAATGCACATTAAAGAAAGATACAGATACTGATAGAATTGAGCCAGTTCTGAATTATAATGAGAATAAGAAGGCAATAAAGCGAGTTGCAAATAAAAAACCTAGGGTAAAAAGAGAATCTGTATCATAACAGAGATTTTAGAAAGAGTGCCGGTTATAAGGATATTGACAACTCCGTGTCAACTCGGTCACTCTTTCTCTTTATTAGACTAAAATTGTAATTTTTTGAGGTGATTGAGCTTGATTATGAAAGAAAGAGTCAATATCATTTTTCCAGCCTCTTTTGTTTAAAAGTTCAATTAAGTTTGGTTCAATCTTTCTTAAGTCTGCCCCTAAAGATAAAAATTTCTTAGTCATATCAAGATCATTTTTTTCGATGGCTAGTCTTAAGCCTTCATTGCAGTTTGCTCCTAAATCAATTAGCAAAGAAATTATTATATCATTTTTATGCTCTATCGCATCATCTAGTTCTTGACGAATATTGGCATGTAAAAATATCTTTTTTGCTTCTTTTCGCATATCGCTGGGTATTCTAGCACCTTTTGATGATAATAGCTTTATAATCTGTATATTTCCGTTACCAATCGCTATCGACATCAGGTAGTTATTCTCAAAAACATATGGCTTAGCCCCTTTTTCAAGCAGTATTCTTACTGCCTCTACATTAAGATTGTCAACAGCTAATCTTATAAATTCGTTATCGTTTGCTTCTACATTTGCCCCTTTTTCAATTAGTAACTTAATTAATTTTATGTCGTTCTTATTAAGCGCAAGTCTAAGTGGCATATCATTATCGACATGTACATCTGCGCTAAGTTCTAATGCAATTGAAACTGCCTTAAGATCTTGCATATTACATGACAGTAATAAATAATTATCCTTATATGTTGTGTGAAAACACTCAGAAAAAGAGTTAAACCCATCTTTCCAATTGTTTTGTAACCCATTAGAATTTTTATCATAGTCATCTAAAATCTGTAACATTGATTCGAAACTGCCATTTTTTACTATCACATCTATCAATGAGAGCTTTCTTTGAACCATAAGCTCATAAAATGAATTCCATCCTGTTTCATTGTCATATAAGATATAATTTTTTGGCCCAGTTTTTAATAACAATTTAACAACTTCTTCCAAATTGTACTTTATAGCCAGATGAAGAGGACTACCTCCATCAATATCAGTCTCACTTCTAAATAATAAATTCTTAGGTATTTTTCCCTCTTCAGTTAAAATCTTAATTGTATTTTCTATCTGTTGTATATTAGATTGTCTTGGTATATTTCTCGTATATTCTTGCTCAATTAGATCAAGTAATCTCTGCTGATCTTGAGTTAAAGGCATAATTTTTCCCCCTTAATAGATTTCTGATTTTAACTAGAACTTATACTTGCTTAAGGCAATAATTTTTTTATGCTTTCTTTTATCCTCTTTAGCGTTTCTTCTTTACCTAATATGTCGGCTATTTCTATAGCTCCACCCGGAGTGGATTGTTTGCCTGTAATGCTAACTCTTATTGGCCATAGTACTTGCCCATTTTTTAAGCCCAGTTTGTTTACTAAATCTATCAATATATCATGAATATCTTGTCGATTCCAGTTCTCTAATGCTTCTAGTTCTGAGTATGCTGCTTTTAGTACATCACCTGCATTTTCTACAGTAGTCTTCATTTTCTTATTTACATACAGATCCAAACTATAATCTTGTAGTGTATCAAAAAAATCAATGTTTTCTGGAATCGTATTTAAAACCTCAGTTCTAACCTGCAATAGAGCACTAACTTTATTTAAATCAATATTTTGGGTTTTAATATTACCACTGTAATATGGCAATGCAATCTTATGGAATTTCTCAGGAGTTAGGCTTCTAATATTCTCCCCGTTCAACCAATTTAGTTTATTTATATCAAATATTGATGGAGACTTACTTATCCTTTCAATTGAAAATATTTCTTCTAAATCTTTTAAATTGAACCTTTCTTTGTTATCCCCACTACTCCATCCTAAAAGGGCTATATAATTTAATATCGAGTCTACTAAATATCCTTTTGCAGCAAGATCTTCAAATGATGCATCTCCATTACGTTTACTTAATTTTTCAGTGGCATTTTTCATAACTGGTGGAAGATGAATATAAGTAGGAATATCCCAACTAAAACTTTTGTAAATAAGGTTATATTTTGGAGTGGATGACAAATACTCGCTTCCACGAACAACGTGGGTTATAGCCATTAAGTGATCATCAATTACGTTTGCAAAGTTGTAAGTAGGCATTCCATCTGACTTAAGAAGTATTTGGCTATCCATTGTATTATTTTCAATAGTAATTGTCCCATATACTTCATCATTAAAGGAAGTAACTCCGGTTGGCAACATTTTTTGTCTTACTACAAACGGAATATTGCTATTAAATTTTTCTTGTACTTCCTCGTTAGTAAGTCTAAGACAATGACCATCGTATTTATTTGGAATGCCTTTGGCTCCATTTGCTTCTTTGCTTTGTGCTAAGCGTTCCTTGGAGCAAAAGCAACAAAAAGCTCCACCTAATTCTATTAATTTTTTAGCATATTCTTTATATAGGAGCTTTCTATTACTTTGTACATATGGACCATATTCTCCACCTATATCTGGACCTTCATCATATTTTAACCCAGTTATATGCATTGTTTTGTAGATTATATCTACAGCACCTTCTACATATCGTTCTTGGTCGGTATCTTCTATTCTCAAAATAAATTTTCCGTTGTTAATCTTTGCTATTAGATATGCATATAAAGCTGTTCTTAAGTTACCAATATGCATATACCCTGTAGGACTCGGTGCAAACCTAGTTCTAACAATAGTCATAGATAAATTCCTCCAAAATCCTTATTTGAATTTTCAGAATACAGTATATCAAATGAAAAAACAAGATGCAATTTCTCATTTCTTATAATATAATTAAGACACATTTACTAAAGAGAGGGAAAACGTATATGCAATCAATACGGCTGATACCTGATAAAACAGATGAAAGGAAACCGGTTCTTAGTATAATTTTATGTTTCTTAGTTGATTTATTTTCTTCGCTCTGGAATTTTTTTGTGTATCTTAGCACTTCAATAAAAAGTATTTTTCGTTCAAAATCTAATGAAACGCTGCTTCTTAATGCAATCAAACGAAAGAATGTACAACAAGTAAATGATTGTTTAAAAAATGAAAATTTAAATATTACTTTAGAGGATGCAGATAATAAGGACGCATTCTCACTTGCACTAGAATCAGATAATCCTCAAATATTAAATTATTTATTCAATTATGCTGTTAAGACTAAAGACTTTTTAGCTATCTCAAGAATTTTAGAAACAAATGTTCCTGAAATGGTATTTCGTGATTTAAAAACAATACCTTCTAATATTACTAATTATTGTAATTATTATCTAAGATACAAAAAAAATAGCATTGTATTGTTTTTAATTAATGTATTTAAGCAGGTCATAGACAAAATAAAATCGGAAAGCCAGCAGGAAGAAATAGAACAATTAAACAAAATAGCATTTGAAATTAAAAACTACCCTCGTATATCAGTAAATGAAAAAGAAACTATTTTTAGTGAATGCTATAAGTATCTTAAACCACAAATATCCCTATTTACAAATAGAAATAGCATTGACGATTACCCATATAAACATATTTTGAACATACTGTTTAACGATGTATTTCTAGATGTCTCAAAAAATGTTTCAAATACTTTAACAAGAATTCTTATCTCTCGTTTTTTTAATCAAACTGTTCTTTTTCAACCCGAAATCCTTCATGCTGATGTGAAGCCGTGCGTGTATTGTGAAATGTTTAAGTTTTTATTGATTTATAAGAATGATGATAATCCGCCAATTATTATTGATAAGAAAGAAACTCATATTGATTCACAAAAATATCTATCACAATTAATAATACTAAATAATCAAGAAATTAAATTTTTGAATACATTATTTGTTACGCAGATTATTGATAAATTGATTCAGAAAAATAACCATAACCTATTAACTGAATTTTTAAAAGTAGATAATGTCTCTAAAGATCTTTGCGATAGGTTTAGACTTAATGATTTATCTGAGCCAAGCACAAATAGTTTTCGTTTTGTAGATTCATTTACTATAGCGATCGAAAAAAATTATCAAAATTCGCTGACAGCTCTTATAGAAAACCAAACTATTAAAGCTAGCATTTCAAGTAATCTTGAGCTAGCTTTAAATCTTCTAAATACAGCAGTTTCAAGAAGAAAATCAAATATAATAAATTTAATTCTTGATGAGTTCGTGGATCTTACTTTTACTTCTTCTGTCTTTCTCCAGGGTACCCTGACTACTTATGACATTAATAACTTAATAGATACTAATATACTAAACCGCTTATTTAATTATGCAATTGAAAATCGTAATATAAGTAATATTCATCTGCTTAAACGTTATGTTAATATAAGTATCTCTGAGTTTCGTAACGCTGTTGAAGGAGATATATCGATACGAGGGATAATGAATGAACAGCAGGCAACAATAAATTCTCAATTTTTCGGGCACTTAGAATACTGGCTTACTTCCCTTAAATCCCAATCAGATAATCCTGAATTTTTACGCTCTCTTGACGATTGGATTAAAAGAGGCGTAAATATTAATGCGTTATGTTGTGTAATCAAGAATGATATCAAGTGTACTCCTTTAGTATATGCCATATTCAACAACTATACTGGACTTATAAAAAGCTTAATAAGAATGGGTGCTGATCTAGATATTCCTGATTCGAGTGGCACTACACCATTAACGCATGCAAACAAGCAAGGCAATGTCCAATTTTGTAAATCTTTAGGGAGATCTATGATGCTTTGATTGTAGGTCTTGATAAACATTCTAAAATATCTTTTCAACAATGGCTAAATAAATACTATGTGCTAAACATCTAAAAATATACTATTTATGATTTTAGATCAAGTTTTATATGTACATCTTTTAATTGCTTTTCAGTTACATCAGAAGGAGCACCCATCAATAGATCTTGTGCTTTACTATTCATTGGAAATGCAATTATTTCCCTGATATTTGGCTCGTTTGCAATAATCATGACAATTCTATCAATTCCAGGTGCAATACCTGCATGTGGAGGAGCTCCAAATTGAAAAGCATTAAATAAAGCAGGAAATTTATTCTCAATTTCTTCAAAGGAATATCCTGCAATTTCAAATGCCTTTACCATTATATCGGGCTCGTGGTTACGTACAGCTCCTGAAGATATTTCAATACCATTACATACAATATCATATTGATGTGCTAATATTTCTAATGGTTCTAAATTATTAAGAGCATTCATTCCTCCTTGTGGCATGGAAAAAGGGTTATGACTAAATTCGATTTTACTTGTATCGGGATCTAATTCGTACATGGGGAAATCTACTATCCAGCAAAACTTATATATATCCTTTTCTATCAAATCTAATCTCTTACCCAACTCGCTTCTTATTAGTCCAGACAATTTTTCTGCACTTTCATGCTGATCTGCTATAAAAAATATTGCATCTCCTGTTTTAGAAGCAGTAATAGTAATTAACTCTTTCTTGGTATCTTCAGGAATGAATTTAGCAATCGGCCCAATAAAGTTCATATCTTCGTTTATTTTAATCCAAGCAAGTCCTTTTGCACCAGCTTCTGTTGCAAAACCTACCATATTGTCAAAAAAGCTTCTAGGTTCTGTTCCACAGTTTGGTACACATATTATTCTAATTATTTTATCTTTAAATGCTTTAAAGTCAGTATTAATAAACAATTGTGTCACATCATGTATTATTAAAGGGTTTCTTAAATCAGGCTTATCATTTCCATACCGGAGAAGGGCTTCTTTATAAGGTATTCTAGTAAATGGTTTAGTAACCTTCCAATTAGAAAATTCTGAAAAAACTTCAAATAGCAACTCTTCTACAACAGAGAATATATCTTCATGGGTCGCAAATGCCATTTCTAAATCTAATTGATAAAATTCTCCTGGTGATCTGTCTGTACGTGCATCTTCATCCCTAAAACAAGGTGCTATTTGAAAGTATCTGTCAAATCCGGCTACCATTAATAATTGCTTAAATTGCTGTGGTGCTTGAGGTAATGCATAGAATTTCCCAGGATGAACTCGCTCTGGAACTAAATAATCCCTAGCACCCTCTGGTGATGAACTAGTCAAAATTGGCGTCTGAATTTCCAAAAAATTTCGTTTAATCATTTTTTTTCGAATACTTTGAATAATCTTGGATCGAAGTACTATATTATTGTGCAACTTATTATTCCTTAGGTCTAAAAATCGATACTTTAAACGCAAATCCTCTCGTGCTTCATTAGCTGATACGATCTCAAAAGGCAAAGGTTTTGTCACTTTACCTAGCAACTTTATGTTTTCAGCTTTTATCTCAATATATCCAGTAAAAATATTTGTATTAATTGTGCTTTCTAGTCTTTTAGTAACTACTCCTGTAACACAAATTGTAGACTCCCTAGGAATCTCTGATATACAGTCCTTCAATTTATCATTTTCTGAAACAACTACTTGGGTTACTCCATAGTGGTCTCTGACATCAATAAAAATTAATCTCCCATGATCGCTACATTTTGTACCCATCCGGCTATACGAACTATTTCGTCAGTATTATTTAGGTTACTTTCCGCAAGTATGTGTTCTGTATTCGTGCATAATCCAAGGCCTCTTCTATTTTAATAATATTTTTAAATAGGTTTCATTATTGGAAACAGTAAAACATCTCTTATGGAATACGAATCGGTAAGAAGCATTACTAATCTATCTATTCCTATACCCAACCCACCTGTCGGTGGCATTCCATACTCTAATGCTGTAACAAAATCCTCATCCATCATATTTGCCTCATCATCGCCCTGTTCTCTTTTATCTGCTTGCCTTAACAAACGATCTTTCTGATTGATTGGATCATTAAGCTCTGAATAAGCATTTGCTATTTCCCTGCTTGTAATAAAAAGCTCGAATCTTTCTGTAAGCTCAGGGTTTGTTGGCGTCCTCTTTGTAAGTGGAGAAATTTCTATTGGATAGTCCAAAATGAATATTGGCTGTACCAGATGTCTCTCAGCAAATTCTTCAAACATTAGGCTTAATATTTCGCCTTTTGAATTCAACTTATCAACATTAATTTTTTTATCTTTTGTAGCTTGCTTAGCTTGTTCAAGGGTATTAATCGTATTAAAATCAACGTCTGCATATTTTTTAACAGCATCAATCATTGTTAGTCTTGGCCAAGGTGGAGTTAAGTCAATTTCAGTACCCTGATAAGTAATCTTGGTGGTTCCTAAAACAGTCTTCGCAACAAATGTAATCAGATTTTCGGTGATCTCCATCATCCCATTATAATCATTATAAGCTTCATATAGTTCAAGTAATGTAAATTCAGGGTTATGTTTAATTGAAATACCTTCATTTCTAAACATTCTTCCCATTTCATAAACTTTTTCCATTCCACCTACAATTAAGCGTTTCAGATATAATTCTGGAGCTATTCTTAAATACAAATCAATGTTTAAAGTATTATGATGAGTAGTAAACGGTCTCGCTGTTGCACCACCAGGGATTGTATTTAGCAATGGCGTTTCGACCTCTAAAAAACCTCTATTATCTAAAAATCCTCTAATAGCCGTTATAATCTTACTACGTAAAATAAAATTCTTTTTAACTTCAGGATTTACGATAAGATCGACGTATCTTTGTCTGTATCTTAAATCAGTATCTTTAAGACCGTGCCACTTTTCTGGTAAAGGTTGCAACGTTTTACTAAGCAGAGTAATATCAGAAACCTTAATGGATATCTCTCCCTTATGAGTCTTAAATATTTCTCCAGATATACCTAAAATATCGCCAATATCATATTTCTTATACTCTTCGTAATTATTCTCACCAACATTGTCAATTTTTATATAAAGCTGAATTTTTCCATCTCTATCCTGAATATCACCAAAACTTGCTTTTCCCATACCTCTTTTAGACATCAATCTCCCTGCAACTGAAACAGATTTACCTTCCATTTGATCATAATTATTAACAATATAATAAATACTATTAGAAACATTATATTTAACAATTTTAAATGGATCCTTATCAATTTCTTGTAGATGCTGTAGTTTTTGTCTTCTGATTCTTAATATTTCACTTAAATCTTGTTCTTCTTGTATTACCTCAATATTACTCATAATTTAAGTGCTACCCTCCTTAAAAAAAAGTCATGGCAAAATTATTTGTGGATCTCAATTATTTTTAATTTAACCATTCCATCAGGAACGGTAACTTCAACTACATCCCCAATTCTATGTCCTATTAAAGCACTCCCTACTGGAGATTCATTTGAGATTTTAAAATTAAACGGGTCAGCCTCAGTTGAACCAACTATATAATACTCAACCTGCTCATCAAAATCTACATCATAAACGACAACTTTTGAACCTGGACTAACTGAATCAGTCCCTATTTCATCTTCATCAATAACTTTTGCATGTTTTAACATAGACTCAATTTGCATAATTCGTCCTTCAATATGAGCCTGCTCATTTTTAGCTTCGTCATATTCAGAGTTCTCAGATATATCACCAAATGAAAGCGCTTGTTTAATTCTTTCGGCTATTTCTCTTCTTTTGACACCCTTTAAGTGCTCGAGTTCTTCTTCAAGTTTTTTTAAACCCTCATAAGTTAAAACAACTTCTTTATAATTCATACAAACGACTCTCCTTTACTGTTAAGAAAATATTTGTAATATCTGCTAAATTATAGAATAGCTATGTCAAATTGTCAATCCAAGAGCTAGAACTAATATTTGGTATGTCTGATTGAATGTTATTGTTTAGTAACTTATAATAATACAAAAGATATTTTAATAAATATTAATATAATGAATAGGAGGCATATATGAATAAGCTCTCTAAACTTACTTTTTATAAATTGAAAATAATGTTTAGTGATAAACTATTCTTTTATTTAATGGTAATAATTCCGGTGCTTATAACACTTGCAACAGGATATGCCCTTAGATATGAAAAATTAAAAGTAATTCCCGTTGGTATAGTAGACAATGATAAATCTGAAACGTCAAAGATTTTACTAGAACGGTTTAGCAAGAAAGAAGGTCTTAAGATAAAGTATTTAACAAAAGAAGATGGAATTAAAGAGATAAAGAATAATAAAATTGAGGCATTATTTATTATAAAAAGTGGATTGAAAAAAGATTAGAAACATGTGATAATGTTAAAGTTATAGACCTTATAAAAGCTCCTTCATCAGTATCTGTGAGTTTCATCGGAGAGGTTTTTGCAGGAGAGGTTATGCGACTTACTGCAAATAATTATGCCTACAATACAATTAAGGATGAGTACGAAAAGACAGGGAAAAGATTAGAAAAAGGGTATCATGATAAGGTAATCAAATATATAAACAGTTTCTGGGAACCAACACCATTAATGACTATAAAATATGAAGAGGTAGATAACAAAGGTGCATTTAAAGAAAATCAGAAAAGTGGATATACCAGTACAGACAGCAACGTCTGCTGGAATAATAGTTGCATTTATAATGTTTTATATATTATTTGGAAGCAGCTGGCTTATTGAGGAGAGAATAAATGGCACGCTAAAAAGACTTGTATCTATGCACAATGGCCTTGAAGTAACATTTTTAGCTAATATTCTTGCCTTGTTTATCGGTGGAATTGCTCAAATAGCAGTTTTTGCAGGACTTCAGAAAATATTTTTTAATATTGATCTTTTTACACATGTGTGGTTGTTTATAATTATTTGCTTTTATTTATTAGCAGTAATTTCAATTACATTTTTATTATCGTCAATACTAAACACTCCAGCACGATTACAAGCAGGAGCACCAGTTTTTGCATTACTAACAAGTTTTATGGGAGGATGTTTTTGGAACTTTGTTGACATTTCGAATCAAATGAAACTGGTGTCGATGTTTACGATACAGGGTATTGCGCTTTATGGGATTAATAATATCCTAATAAATAATATTTCTCAAAATACCTTAATTGTGCCAATTTTACTGTTACTTGGGGTTATAATTATACTCTTGTCAGTAAGTTTTTTAATAGTAAATAAACGTATTCAGAGTAGCTAAATCCTTTAAGCACTTAAGGCATGATTAAAATTATACATTATAGACGCACATATCAATATTACAAAAATCATTTTTACTTGAATATATAGTATCGTTTCTATATAATGTATTCAGTTTATATTTTTGACAAAAATTACATTTTGGGTTTAGGGGGATTTGCTGTGTTAGTCCGAGCTGTAAGAGGAGCTACAACTGTTTTAAATAATAGCAAAGATGAAATTTTATATGAAACTAGAATTCTTATTAAGACCATAATGGAAAAAAACAATATTAAAATGGATGACTTAATTAGTATTTTCTTTACTGTTACGAAAGATCTGAATACTGCATTTCCTGCATTTGCTGCAAGAGAATTTGGGCTTACAAATGTTTCTTTGCTGTGTACTAACGAAATAGATGTCCCAAACAGTCTTGAAAAATGTGTTAGAACTTTAGTTCATTTCAATACAGCGAGGAGTAATAGCGAAATTAAGCATGTATATTTGAATGATTCAAAGCAGTTAAGACCTGATCTGAGTGATTAGTATATATTATTGGAGGAATTAGGTGTGTCATTAATCAATATAGCAATCGATGGTCCAGCGGGAGCTGGTAAAAGTACTATTGCAAAAATCATATCTGAGAAACTAAATATTCTGTATCTTGAT
>CAVYEU010000050.1:0-49307 GCA_963767415.1 uncultured Eubacteriales bacterium | reverse complement strand
CAACTTGCTTGTTCATGATATAACAAAAAAATGATTAGTTATGTATGATGCAGTAAGCCATGCAAGCTCAATGGCTTAATAAGTAGCTAAGAACTAACATGATGAGAAGAAGATGCTGAAGACCTATGGATACATGTATAACTAAAAATATAAATAAAATATTTTAACAATCCTTTCTCTCTCTCTCTCTCTCTCTCTCTCTCTCTCTCTCTCTCTCTCTCTCTCTCTCTCTCTCTCTCTTTCTTTCTTTCTTTCTTTCTTTCTTTCTTTTCTTCTTCTTTTTGCCAGATGTTCATTTATTAAGCTACTTATAATTTCAATTGAGCTTGCATGGCTTACTGCATCATCGTAACTAATCATTTTTTTGTTATATAATGAAACAAGGCAACTATCCATAGTTTGCATTCCTAATTTTGATCCTGTTAGAATCTGGTTATCAATTTGATATACTTTACTTTCTCTTATTAAGTTTCTTATTGCAGAATTAGCTATCATTATTTCCACCGCAGCAATTCTTCCCTGCTTATCAACCCGTGGAATTAATTGCTGGGATATAACCGCCTCAAGCTCTGTTGATAACTGCATCCGTATCTGCTGCTGTTGTGCAGCGGAAAACACATTTATTATTCTGTCTATTGATTTTGCTGCTCCTGATGTATGTAACGTAGATAATACCAAATGCCCCGTCTCGGCTGCTGTTAATGCTGTTGTAATTGTCTCTAAATCCCTCATCTCTCCAACCAGTATCACATCAGGATCTTCTCTTAATGCAGCTCTTAGCGCTGATGCATATGATATACTATCCGTACCAATTTCTCTTTGGTTTACTATGCAATTCTTATGTGTATGTAAATACTCAATTGGTTCTTCTAAGGTTAATATATGACCGTTTTGTTCGGTGTTTATTATATCTATCATAGCTGCTAATGTTGTAGATTTACCACTCCCAGTTGGTCCTGTTACTAGAATCAATCCTTTCGTCTTTTTAACAATATCTCTTATTGCAGGAGGTAAACCAAGCGCCTCAATTGCCGGTAGAAATTGGTACACTGCCCTTGCAGCTATTGTGAATGACCCTCTTTGTTTGAATATATTAATTCTAAATCTTCCATTTCCTTTTATAGAATAGGTCATATCCACTTCGCCAGAATGGCTAATTACTTCCAATCCATGCGGTGTAGCAATTGCATTTACAATATCTTCGATATCGTTGCTTGTTGTCTTTTCTTCCCCCAACTTTAATAGCCTTCCGTCTACTCTGATAACCGGCGGTATACCAGCTGTTATATGTAGATCTGAAGCTTTTCTTTCTAGTGCAACTTTAAGCAAATCATCAAATGACATTTTAGATATCCCCCTTAATCTAATTCTAATTCCTCACCTCTCTTAATCATTAGTCATTCGTATGTGATAATCTTAAGAACTCCTTTATTGTTGTATCACCTTTTAAAACTAATTGTTTTGCTGTTTCTTTTAATGTTAACATTCCTTTTCCTATTGATAAGCTTCTTATTTCTTCTTCAGTTGCTTTATTATTAATCGCTTCTCTGTGTTTCTTGGTTACTACCATGAGTTCGAAAACTCCAATTCTTTCTAGGTAACCTGTCCCATTGCATGACGGGCACCCCTCTCCTTTGTATAAAACCAATTCTGAATTAGGATCCATCCCAAGTAGTCTTATTTCCTTATCACTTGCAAGATACTGTTCTTTACATCCTTCACAGATTCTTTTAACTAACCTCTGCGCTACAACCCCAATTATAGCTGATGCTACCATGAACGGCTCTAATCCCATATCTAGTAACCTCGATACAGCGCCAGCAGAATCATTTGTATGCATTGTACTTAGAACAAGGTGACCTGTTATAGATGCTCTAATCGCAATTTGTGCTGTTTCATTATCTCTTATCTCCCCAAGCATTATTACATCAGGATCTTGCCGTAAAATCGATTTAAGACCGGATGCAAAAGTTAACCCTGCTTTAGTATTTAGTTGAACCTGATTGATTCCTTCTATTCTACTCTCTATAGGATCCTCTATTGTTATTATATTTAAATCAGGTCTGTTAATTTCATGTAAAGCACTGTATAATGTCGAAGTTTTACCACTTCCAGTAGGACCAGTAACTAAGATTATTCCATGAGGATTTAAAATCATACTTTCAAACACCACAAGGTTTTCAAATGTAAATCCTAATTTATCTTTCGTTATTAGCATTCTGTCTTTGTCAATTACTCGAATAACAATTTTTTCTCCAAACATAACTGGCAATACAGAAAATCGTAAGTCAAGCTCTTTTTTGTCTATTAATATATTTATTCTGCCTTCTTGAGGTAATCGCTTTTCTGCTATATTCATACCTCCAACTATTTTTATACGAGCTGATATTGCCTGCATCATTCGAACATCCACCTTCATCACTTCATAAAGCTGTCCATCTCTTCTAAATCTTATCTTTATATGATCTTCGAAGGGTTCAATATGTATATCACTTACCCTATTTCTCGCCGCTTGATCAATTACCGAATTTACAAGCTTGACAGCTGGTGCATTGTTTATTTCATCATTACTTGTTATGTCTTGCTCATCTTCCATAATTTTAAATGATTGGTCTTTCTCTCTCTTGAACTCCTGCGCAGCTTGAATTGCTTTTTCTGCACTATAATATTTATCTATTGCTGTAGAAATATCATGCATAGTTGACACAGCAGGCTTTACTTCAAGCCCTGAAAAAATCCTTACATCATCTATAGCAAACACATTAAGTGGATCACTCATCGCTACAGTTAAGACTCCATCTTCATTTTTTACTGGAATCAAACCATATCTTCTTGCAATGTTTTCTGGTATAAGAAGGCATGTCGCAGTGTCTAATATATAGGACTTTAGATCAATGTATGGTACTCCAAGTTGCAATTGAAGCACCTTTATTATCTCTGCCTCATTAATGAATTCTTCGCGAACTAAAATATCGCCTAGTTTTCCGCCGGCTTTCTTTTGAATTTCAAGTGCTTTACTTAGTTGATCTTCAGTTATCTTTTTGCTTTCAAGTAAAAGATCCCCTATCCTTTTGCGAGCCTGTCTTTTAAGCATATTATTAACATCTCCTTGTTTCTATTCATTCCTATACTTATATATACTTTCGATATTCTTTCAAATTTTCCTTCTAAAATATCTTATTAATTTTAAAATTTTTAATTATAAAAGTAAATTCCACCTCCCAGAGTAAAAAAGGTACTGCGATTTTTTTCAAAATCTCAGTACCTTTTTTACTCTATTAAATTAATTACTTTATACTCAACATTCTTTTACTAATTATGTCTATATAGAGAAGCCAATATCCAAATATTCCTGCCTTCGCTTGACCTCCATAGACTGGCACCCATTTGGAGGTATTCCCAAACAAATTGCAGTCAACCCCTAATACGCCCGGTAATCCTATTATTAAACATTTTTTTCTAAGCTCTTTATTTGTATATGTACCTATGATTAGATAGCGATATTTATTGTTATGAGAAAGCATCGAAATCTTATGTAACAATATAGGAATGGTAATATTGGTGAATTTCAAGATCCCATATATATCCTGAAGATTAAATACTCTCCACCATTTATAGTCCTTTCTCTGTGCTTTAAACGGTCTAATTCCTTGGAATTGACAACTCAGATATTGTTCTAAATTATGATAGTAACTATACGGATCAGCAATAGTATCTTGATCTTGATGATTAAAATAATTCATTGGGCAAGCAAAACACCGATTATCATACATATATTGACCATTTAAATGACTATGATGGCGCATATCTTGATACATGTTATTTGTAGAATATTGTTTATAGGAACTTTGTTCCTCTGGATTTTGATTTTGTAAGGTGGGATTCACCTTATGTTGTTCTTCTCTTTTTTCGTTGTTCCTTGGGTTCTTAATCTCTACATCATCGAGTGCCTCTATAAATATTTCTTCTTTTATCTCATCAATATTTTCTTTATCCCCTGTCTTAGGCTCCTGAAACTTATCTTCTTCTATATTCTCCGTTTTTTTACAAGTCTCCCGCTGGTTTAAAAAGCACTTTTGGCGTACATCCTCCCAATTGAACTTTTTATTTCTATAGGTAACTAGCGGTGCTATCACATTACTTGTATTTTGATATTGATCTTTAACAGTTACAGCAAAAATGTTAAAGTCATTTATTGAATATCCGGTATTATTGATATTGTTAGGATTAAACGCTTGCTCTAACTGACCTTTATTGTCTTTAATCTCAATATCTCCTAATTCAATTGAAAAATTTTTTGACTCATCATATTTTAAGGCATTTAGTTTATACCTAAGTTTATCATTTGTATCCTTGAGATTTTGCAAAATAGCACTAAATTTACCTCTAGATCCGTTTATTTCTATTTTTATATATCCCGAAGGTTCATTTTTTTCTCCAATACTCTTATCCTCACAGTCAAAAATTAACACTGTTCTCCAATACTTGCTAAATGGATTCACTTTTTTACCTCCTTTAAATATAATCAAATTATAGTCTAGTATATAGTCGATTTCTTCTAAATATACTTTCAATATTGATATTATTTCTTAGGGTTTAAAGGGAGGGACAAGGGAATTTTCTTACTTGTCTCTCCCTTTTCCATTTATTACAACTTGAAAACATCATTTATATCAATTATACTCATTTAGGCGATGAGAGTCGCCCAGATAAGTATAATTGATATAAAAACTTAAAATGCTACGAGAAGATAGATCACAAAACTTTTTGTATTTTCTCGTATAATTGCAACAAAAACTTAAAATACTACTTTGGAGGTATAAGTTCATGAGATTTAATTTTGTAGTCATTTTCTTATTAACAATATTAACCATAGGGGTATTCAAGAATACCACACATGCTGATTATTATAACAATTACCAAAAACTAAGCTATGGTTTGAAAAATAGCAATGTTTATGATCTCCAAAAAGATTTAAAAAAAATCGGGTTTTTAAATGCAAAACTTTCGGGTTTTTTTGGAAATCAAACATATAATGCTGTTTGCGATTTTCAAAGAACAAACGATTTAGCAGTTACAGGTCAGATTGACTATACTACCGCAAAAAAAATTAAAATACTAAATGTTATTCAGACAGCAAAAGGCTTTCTGGGTATACCATATGTGTGGGGAGGAGTTACTCCAAGAGGTTTTGATTGCTCAGGATTCACTCATTATACTTTTTTAAAAAATAACATAGTTATTCCCAGAACCGCAGCTCAACAGTGTAAGAAAGGCTTATGGGTTTCAAAAAATAATTTATCTTCAGGTGATTTGATCTTTTTTTCAACTTATAAACCTGGGCCATCACACGTAGGTCTATACCTTGGCAACAATAACCTTATGCATGCAAGTTCCGGATGGAATAAACTAGTTATTGTGAAACTTTCAAATAGATATTTTGCCAATCACTATTATACTTCAAAAAGAATAATAGTTTAAAAATAAATACCGGTCAGACCCTGCTGACGCCGTAAGTATCAGCAAGGTCTGACCGGTATTTACAAATTTACATATCTCTTGCTTTTTCAAATCATTAATAGTATACTTGGCTATAAATAGCTCATTAGGAGATATTTAATACAAATGAGAATTAGTAAAACCTTAAATATTTTATACACTATATATATGACAGCTTTTATAGCATTTTTTATATCAATAAACCATATCGACATAAAAGAATTTAATGTTATTAAGCTACTTACAAACCCTTATTCATTAAGTAAATCTGGCATAAATAAATTTGGAAATTATAAAATACCTGATACCTTTTTCCCTTCTCAATTTATTTCAGTTAAAAATCCAAATAAATGGAAATACTCAAAGCTGGTTATTATTGATCCAGGTCATGGCGGTTGTGATAGTGGTGCAATCTGTGGTGGTTTTAAAGAAAAAAATATTTGTTTAGATATTTCTTTAAGACTTAGATCAATTCTTTCTGAATCAGGAATAAAGGTTGAACTAACACGCGAAAATGATACAGGTTTAGAAGTAATCAAGAGAATACAATTGGCCAACGATAAGAACGCCGCCCTTTTTATTAGTTTGCATTCTAACTGGTATAACAACCCAATACCTTTAGGAATAAATACACTATATTACCCCAGCAAGCCCGTATCTTCAAGCTTGACTGATAAAACTTTTGCAGAAATTATTCAAAATGAATTGTCTTCTTTGGGATTAGTAAATAGGGGCATAGTACCACGTACTGACCTTAAAGTTCTTAAATACGGGAAAATGCCTTCAATCATAATTGAATTAGGATTCCTTTCAAATCCGGGCGATATAAGCGAACTCAATAAAGTTACATTTAGACAACAGGCCGCAGTTTCAATATCCAATGGAATTGTACGATCTCTTCAATCACTTGAGTAATTCTACAAAAAAACAAGACATCTTTTATTGTAGAATTTAGGGATATATGATAAGATATATTTAGTGGCAGCTTTCTATGTAAATACTTTCAACGAAATGGAGAGGAAGAAATTATGAAAAAGGTGCTTCTTGTTAATGACTCTAGGTTTGAAAATCAGATAATAAAGGATATATTAGATTATGCAGGTTATGAGGTTCAAATATCAGATGAATACGATGCTATTAAAAAAATAAAACAATTCGAACCCGAATATGTTATTCTTAATCTTATGATGAAAAACATAAGAGGAGATCAATTAGCAGCAATGATAAAGCTTGAAAATTCACAAATCAAATGCATAATTTCTTCAAACAATGCAATAAAGATTGATGATTTTAACAAAAAACGTGTTGATGGGGTTTTCCAAACTCCAATTGACAGAAAAGGAATAGAAACTGTACTAAATAATATAAACATTGATACAAGTTGTGGTAGAAAATCATGCTGAGGGAAATAAGTATAACAAAAATTTTTACATTTGATTCTGCTCATAAGATTAATAGCTGCAATGGTAAGTGTGAGAATTTACATGGGCATACCTACAAACTTGAAGTCACGGTTTTCGGCAAACCTGATGAGTTTGGTCTAGTTATGGACTTTGGTGAATTAAAGAAAATCGTAAAGGATAAAGTCATCTCTTACATTGATCATAAATATCTAAATGAAGTCTTTAAATTTAACCCAACATGTGAACTGATAGCCGATTGGATTTGGGATAAGTGTAAAGAATGTCTGCAAAATCACAATTGTAAACTCCATAGAATTACTCTTTGGGAAACCCCTACAAGTTTTGTCACGATAGAAGCATGATTGAAATAAAATAGATAGCCATGTTTATAAGAAAGATCTCATTGAAAAATATCAAATCTTAAAGGAGGTTTTGGCTATGATATCAACCAATAAAGATCTTCGTGCTAGAGCAAGAGAAGAATTAAAGGGAAAGTGGAAGAATCCAGTATTAGTTGCATTAATATATTTTCTTATATGTTTTGTAATAAAAATACTGTCACATTTTTTAATTACTTTCCATGATTTATATTTCATATTAGCTTCATTAGCAATATCTTTATCATTATCAGGTGCGTTAATAGTTGGATTTATAAATTATTTTTTAAACTTTATCAAGCCAGAAAAACCATCATTAATATTAATGTTTAGTGGATTTAATAATTTCTTGACATCTCTTGGCATATATCTATGGTTTAGTCTATGGCTTTTTATTTGGAGTTTATTGCTTATAATTCCAGGAATAATTAAATCTTTAAGCTACAGTTTAGCTTTTTATATAATAAACGAAAATCCCAAAATCGGTATTAGAAATGCTTTAAGAATGAGCCAAAAAATGACATATGGATATAAAATGAAAATATTCTTACTTAAACTAAGCTTTTTAGGTTGGATAATTCTAGGAGCATTACCTCTTGGAATTGGTCTACTTTGGGTCATTCCATATATACAAGTTTCATGCACAAAACAATATGTAGAATTAAAGAGAGAAGCTATCGAAAATGGTACATATACTGAAGATTTGTTTGTAGATAAAGAAATCATATAATCAAGTATAAAAAACAGAAGCAAAAGAAAATATTTTCTTTTGCTTCTGTTTTTTATACTTGATTATCAAACTATACCTTAGCCGTCTTAGCTGTCGATATCTTCTTCTTAACTTGAGCTTGTTTCCAAATTATCCATAATGGGCTTGCAATAAAGATGGATGAATAGCAACCGCTAGAAACCCCTATGATAAGAGGAAATGAAAACTCTTTTATTGACCCAATATTGTAGTAAGATGCATACACATAAACAGTTATTAAGCAGATCAACACGGTCACAACTGTGTTGATTGATCTTGATAGTGTTTGTATTATACTCTTATTAACCAGCTCTGCAATTGGTGTCTTCCTTAAAAGTCCACTATTTTCTCTGATTCTATCATAAATGATAATAGTGTCATTCATTGAATACCCTAAAACCGTAAGAACTGCAGCAATAAATGATTCATTTAGCGGAATATTAAAGATCGTATACACTGATAACATCAAAAATGCATCATGTAATAGGGCAATAACCGCAGTAATCCCTGCAGACAACCCTGACATGACCCTAAACCTTATCCATATATATATAATTATTAATAATGATGCCATAATAATAGCGTTTAATCCTTTTCCTAAGAGTTCTTGTCCTATTGAAGGATTTATGTTTGTAACTGTCATTTGAACATTATTCTTTAGACCAAACTCTTTTTTTATGGCGTCAACTAATTTAGTCTGTTCACTACCTGTCAGTGTATCCTTACTTGCAATATTCATAATCAACATATTTATTTTACTATTATTATCTTTCGTATTTAAAGTTTCTGATTTCTGAGCTGTAACCTTCTTATTTATCGCAAGGCTCGCAATCTGTTCAACCTTTGTAGTATCAAATCTATCATCATTCATCTGCATTTCTATTACAGTACCACCTTCAAATTCAATATCCAAATTAAAACCATTATGAACTATATAGCCTACAATACCTGCTAATATAATCAATATCGACAATCCGAAGAAATAATTCCTTTTTCCCATTAAGTCAACCATATATAGATCTATCCTCACTTTCTTATATTTATAAAGTCTGCTCTTTCTTATGCCCCGTATAACCAATGATGCTTTGCGATATCTACATCAGAAACTGCTCGTAACATTATTCTAGAAGCAGTAACTGCTGTTAGGAAGCTTAACGCTACACCCAGACCAAGAGTTATAGCAAATGATTGAATTGGACCAGATCCAAAAATATAAAGAACAACAGCTGATATCAACGTTGTCATATTGGCATCCAGTATAGCTGAAAAAGCTCTTTTAAATCCAATATCGATTGCAGCTCTAAGTGTCTTGCCATTTCTAATTTCTTCTTTAATTCTTTCAAAAATAATAACATTTGCGTCAACGCCCATACCAATTGTTAAAATAATACCTGCAATACCAGGTAATGTCACTGTAATCCCAAGCCAAGTTATAAATAATAACTGTATTACAGTATGGCCGATAAGAGCAATATTTGCCATAATTCCTGGTAACCTGTAGTACGCTAACATAAATATGAATACTAAGATTAAAGCCATCTCTCCAGCCATTACACTTACATTTAAAGCATTTTCACCAAGCGACGGACTAATGGAAGTTACATCTTCTGCCCCAAGTTTAAATGGCAATGCACCTGCTCGAATAGTAGCTGCTAGGTTTCCGGCTTCTTTAGAAACATCCTTTTTACTACTACCACCTAATGTAATACGAGCTCCATTTCCAGCTGGAATTTTCCCATCTACTATTGGTGCTGAAATTTGCTGATCATCCAAAAATATTGCAATCGGCTTTCCGACCAATCTACCTGTTGCCTCTTCAAATCTCTTTCCGGCATCAGTACTTAATTTTAAAGAAACATCCATTTTTCCTGTTTGCGAATCTACTTCAGTAGTAGCATCAAGTATATCCATTCCTTGAATTACGATTTTTCCAGTTGGGAGATAATCTCCTTTTGCAGTTTTCTTATTTTCATCAACTTCCTGGAATGTTAATAGTGCAGTCTTTCCTATTTCATCTATAGCTTTCTGAGGATCAAAGTCAGTCTCCCCTTGTTTCCAAGGTATTTCAACTATTACCCTGCCGGTTGATTTCTCTAATACAACTGTTCTATCAAATATGCTCTCATTGTCCAGTCTTTTTTCTATAATTACTTTTACTGTATCCATTTGTTCTTCTGTTGGAACCACACCTTCTGGAGCACAAAGAGTAGCTCTTACACCACCCCGAATATCAATACCGGTTCTAGCATCTTTTGCACTTAATATTTTAAATTTTGTACCTGGTATTGATAATCCGCAAATAGCCAAATATGTTAGTAATCCAATGCACAAAATTACCATTAAAAACTTAGAACCATTTACTCCTTTCATTTATAAAACTCCTCCTTTTATTCAAATATGGACTCTAAAATCTCAACTTTTTCAACTTTTTTCAAAATACTAACATATTATATAACTACGAAAAATCCGCGTCAAGACAATATCAAAGAACATATTTTCAATATCAGATGTCATATTTTCTCTAACAAATAAAACAAAGCCAGCATATTATGCTGGCTTTGTTTTATTTGTTAGAGAATTAACCTTTGGAAAAGTTTCTGTTTGCGCGTTCGATAGCTAATTTTACGATATTACCACAATCTCTTGAGCTAACAGATCCCCAACCATCAGTTTTTACCGCATCATAGACTCCAAGTTCTTTTGCTATTTCCATTTTCAGGTTTTCAGACATAAGCCTATTTCGTCTACTCACAGCCAATTCCTCCTTGCACTAGTTTACCAAATCTTTAAAACTACATTTGCGGGTACTTGATACTACCTTGTAGATTTGATACTATCTTTATAACACTTACTGCTATTTTATAGCACTTAATGTTATTCTTATAGCACCTGATACTACTTTTGTAGCATTTTATACTATATTTGTAGCTTAAGTTTAGTATGCTCTAAGAAAATTTTGGATGTTATCTTTAAGGTTACCCTCTATGAAAAATCCGATTCTTTTTGCAAAAACTTTAGCGCACCACTATTATTGTTCATCTCACAGTTATTTATTCAGTTAATTTTTCCCAATTAAAGGTTCATGAAATAATAATTTTTGAAGCCTATATTTAGATTTCTGAAACACTTCAACAATTTTAAATTTTATTCTTATAGGGACTTCATCTCTTGATGATGTTATAATTTTATATTCATCTTCAGATAGAGATTTTCTCAAACCATTCTTCGCATGTTCTGGCAAACTGCCATGTGTAATATCTATAAAACACAACGGCGGAAATAATATACACCACCAATTCATCCCATTTCCTTTTCCCAATACTACCTTCAGGGCATTATACCTTCCTGCAGGTAGAAATATATCCCCATAAACCTTGGTTGGAAACAAATATTTATCAAGCATCACTTCTACTTCACAACTTTTATGCTGTTCGTTGAGATATTTTTTTATAACTTCACGGATTTCACAAAGATTATCGCTAATAACTTTTTTTGCATCAGCAATATTTGTACCAGGTGTAATCTTGTTCTTCATATAATCTAGTATCAAATCACGAACTCTCAGCTTAAAAGTCTGATCCTCCTCCAGATTACTATTTGCTATCACATGCAAACGAACAATATTATTTGCAATATCTGTATTTACGCTATCAGAGTAAGAAAAACAAGCAGTAGTAATTATAAGTAAAACTAAAAAAGTATACACCATACACATTTTTAGATTCATACGCTTACATTTATCCCTAATCATAAATATATTCCCCCCAATAAATGTCATTTACCTAACAATCTTAATTATTAACCATTTATTGAAAGACTATACAATTATTTTTAAAGCTCTTTATAGTATCTATAATATGTTGCAATAACTCTCTGTATCACCCTTTCTTTTCAACCAATACTCTTATATCCTCAATTATCTTACTTATTCTCTCCTGTTCCATCTTCATACTTACCCTGTTTACTATTACTCGCGCACTTATTTGAGCTATAGTATCAAACTCCACTAATCCATTTTCCGCTAGTGTCTTGCCGGTCTCTACTAAGTCTACTATTACCTCAGATAGTCCAATTAATGGAGCGAGTTCAACAGAACCATTTAATCTAATTATTTCTATTGTCTCATGTCTTTTATGCTCAAAATATTCCCTCGCTATCTTGGGATACTTTGTCGCGACCCTTTTATTATTTAAGATATCAAAATTATTAAGTACCTCTTGTGGCCCTGCTACAACCATCCTGCATGCTCCAAAACCAAGATTTAGCACCTCATATAAGTGACATCCTTGTTCTATAATTGTATCCTTCCCTACTATTCCCATGTCTGCTGCACCATACTCTACATATGTAGGTACATCAGAAGGCTTCGCAAGAAAAAATCTTATTTTATTCTCTTCATCTGTAAGAATAAGCTTTCTGGACAAATCTTTTACATTCGGACATTTAATCCCTATTCTTTCAAAAACTTCTATTGAAAGCTCTGTCAACCTTCCTTTGGAAAGAGCGATTGTTATATATCTCATGAAGATCCTCCAATTGCAACTATGTCACTTAAACGTTTTAGCACAACTTCCCCTGTTTCTAAATTATAAACTTGAATATTCGTGTTATCTAGTACAAAAAACATTCCTCCAATTCCTTTACTTTTGCAGTACCTCTTTGCTTCACCCAAATCAAAGCTCATTACATCAAATTCAACTAACAGCCCTTGCTTTCTTAATTCATGACAAATAAAAATCGCAGCTTTTCGTCCCACTTCTTCATAACAAATCAAACCATGTATTTTAGGCTTTTCAAAAACAATTTTCTGCCTTTCTAAAGCTATCATTATAAAATTTATACCTAAAGCAAAACCAGTTGCAGGAGATTGTTTCCCATACTTCTCAAGTAGATTGTCATATCTCCCACCACTTAATATTGGAATACCTATTCCATAAGTAAATCCTTTAAATATAATGCCGCTATAATAATTCAAGCTTTGCAACATACCAAGATCAACGGATACATACCTTGTCATACCATAGTCTTCTAAAATATTTAATACCTCTTTAAGATTATCTAGTGCTTCTCTAGAACGCTTATTAATACTCTTTCCCTCTACTTGATTGATTATATCCACTGATCCAAACAATTTAGGCATATCTAAAATCAATTCTTTCAGCTCATCCTCTATATCGTATAGGTTCACCTCTTCAGCAAGTCCTAGGTAATCTTTATGATCTATCAAAACCCTGATTTCCTCAATTTTTGTCTCTGGTAATCCTGTTTCTTCCATTATTCCTTTAAAAAACTCAACTTGACCTATATCAATTTGAAAATTCTCAAGTCCAAGTTTTTTCAGCGTGGTTATTGCACACGCTATAACCTCAGCATCTGCCTCTGCAGTGCTTGTTCCTATAAATTCGATCCCAGCCTGAGTATATTCCTTAAGATGTATGCTTTCTTGAGTATTATATCTAAACTTATTTTGAATATATGAAAATCTTTGTGGACCTAGCATGTCTTTATACTTTGTAGATGCGATCCTTGCAATAGGTATCGTCGAATCAGGTCTTAAAACAAGAATCCTTCCATTCTGATCAAAAACCTTAAACATATTTTCTTGAGGAATTAGGTCAAACTCCAATGAAAATGTATCTAGGAACTCCAACGAAGGTGTCTCAATCTCAAAATACCCAAAACTTAGAAATACTTCTCTTATCTTGGATTCAATGTCTCTTTTTTGGTAACAACTGTCTACTAATATATCTTGGACACCTTCGGGTATATACGTTTTCCATTTTGTCATGAAAACACCCCTTTAAATAGTATTAACCTACCTTAATTAGATTTGCATAATTAGCCATTAAGCGTTTCATTCCAAGGTTTTCAAATGCGATTTCCAATTTAAAATCTTCGTTTTCGTTTTCTACTAACATTATTACACCAGTACCAAATTTTTTATGCTCAACAACATCACCTATTGTAAATACTGGTACTGTAAAAACATCATTTAACATGGTTTTCATATCTGCACCTGTTGTATTAGTGCTTTTATTTTTATGGCTAGAATCTAAACTTCCTATATTCCCAACCCTATTTGTGAAATTATTTTTAGTATACTGTGATTCTCTATTAGAGTTTGACCCTGAATTTAGATTCTTTGATTCAGTATATGGCTCTATATACCTATTCGGGATTTCTCTAAAAAACCTTGAAATTCTATTATATGAAGTATTTCCGAATAATGTTCTTGACTCTGCATTAGTAATATATAATTTTTCTTTTGCACGGGTAATACCCACATAACATAGCCTTCTCTCTTCTTCTAGTTCAGTTTGCTCATTCATAGATCTAAAGCCAGGGAAAACTCCCTCTTCTAATCCAACCATAAAAACATTTGAAAATTCAAGACCTTTGGCACTATGTAGTGTCATTAGTAAAATGCTGTTTAACTCTTCTTCAACATTATCAATATCAGAAATAAGTGAAACGCTACATAAAAACTCATTTAATCCCTGATCCTCATTCTGTTTTTCAAACTCAAGTGCAACAGATAATAATTCTTTAATATTTTCAATTCTTGTTTTTGACTCTACAGTATTTTCTTCTTCTAATTCTTTAATAATCCCGGATACCGCAAGTAGTTTCTCAATCAATGCTGTTACAGACACGTCATCTTTAATAGCTCTTAAATTATTAATCATAGACACAAAGTTTATAAGTTTTGCGGATGCACGATTTAGTTCTTTAACCTCCGAAGCTGATGAAATTATACTGAACAAACTACATTCTCTATTATATGCGATATTTTCCGCCCCTTCAACAGTAGTATTGCCTATCCCTCTTTTAGGGACATTTATTATTCTTTTTAGGCTAATATTATCTGCTGGATTTTGAATAACTCTTAAATATGCAAGGACATCTTTAATTTCCCTTCGATCATAGAATCTAAGGCCTCCAACGATTTTATAGGGTATTCCTTCTTTTATAAGCATTTCTTCTAAAACACGCGATTGAGCATTAATCCTAAACAGTACAGCAAAATCTTTATACTGTAAGTCTTGGTTAAAATCCATACTCCTCTTTATTTCACGCGCAACGAACATCCCTTCATCATACCCATTTGAAGCTTGATACCATTTGATCTTTTCCCCTTGTGAATTATGAGTCCAAAGCTCTTTAGATTTTCTTCCTTCATTATTTGCAATAACGCAGTTTGCCGCATCTAGAATTATTTTTGTAGATCTATAGTTTTGCTCCAATTTTATAACCTTGCAATTCCTAAATTCTTTTTCGAAGTCAAGGATGTTCCTTATATTTGCCCCTCTCCATCCATAGATTGACTGATCATCATCACCTACTACACATAGATTTTTATGTACCTGAGAGAGTAAACTAATCAAAGTATACTGAGCTGTATTGGTATCCTGATACTCATCTACCATGATAAATTTAAACTTTTTTTGATAGTAATCTAATACATCATCATTTTCTATGAAAATCTTAATGGTATTCATTATGATATCATCAAAATCAAGAGCATTATTCTCTTTTAATTTTTTTTGATAGAGTTCGTATACCTCAGCAATTTGTTTTAGCCTAAAATTGTCTTGATTAAGTTTCATATACGTCTTAGGTTCTATAAGCTCATCTTTTGCTTTTCCAATCATTTCTAATACACTTTTAGGGGGATAATTCTTTTCATTTATGTTTAATTGTTTCAAGCATTCCTTAACAAGAGTCTGCTGATCGCTATAGTCATAAATGTTGAAGCTTTTATCATATCCAACTTTATCAATATACCTTCTTAAAATACGAACACACGCAGAATGAAAAGTACTTACCCATATACCTTCACTAACAGCCCCGATTAGAGACTCAATCCTATTTTTCATCTCTTTAGCTGCCTTATTTGTAAACGTTATCGCTAGAATACTTGCAGGATGTACATTTTTTTCGTTTACTAAATACGCCATTCTATACGTTAATACCCTTGTCTTTCCAGATCCAGCTCCTGCTAAAATAAGCAAAGGCCCCTCATAATGAAAAACCGCTTCTTTTTGCTCTTCGTTTAAGCCACTTAATAAATTATTTTGGTTTTCCATATAATTTCCCTCAATTCAAAAAAAATAAAAATGTTGGTAATCGTTTAACTATATTGAATATTATAATGAATATGTTATGCTAATACAATAAAATTAATATTTATTTGGAGATGAGGGTACATATTTATGCAAAACAAAAATATGATTAAGAAGGTTTTTGATTTAACGAATATAGAAGAGCTTGCTTCTATGAGACGTTCACAAAATATAAATGAGATACATCGAGGAAATCTTAGCATCGGAGAAAAGATTGCTGATGGAATGGCAGAATTTGCAGGAAGTTGGACATTTATTATTTCCTTTCTTTCAATCTTATTTATCTGGATAATCTATAATTCAGTAAAGCTATTTCTTTCATTTGATCCATTTCCTTATATTCTATTGAACCTAGTTCTTTCATGTATTGCAGCAATACAAGCTCCAGTTATTATGATGAGCCAGAACCGTGAGGAAAAGAAAGATAGGATCAGGGCAGAACATGATTATGAAATTAATCTAAAAGCTGAAATATTGATTGAAGAAATAATAAAACGGCTTAATAAACTTGAGGATAATCAGAAAATAATACAAGAAAGTCAGCTTGAGATAATAAATCAAATCTCTAAATATTTACAAAAATAAATTCCACTTTAACCTTTGAGGTGGAATTTATTTTTGCAAAAAAGAAGTAACTCCTAATTGTGCAAAAAACTCATAAAAACTCCTGCGCCTCATGTCATCTATGAACAAACAAAAGTTTCTATATCATTGATATCTTCTTCGAAGAAAACCCAATTAAAACCATTCCATTTATATCCGAAAACAGTTGATACTGTTACATTTGAAATAACGGCCCAGAACTCTCGACCATTAACAATCCAAATATAGGTCATTTCTCCTATACACATTTTAATAGAGCCCGGAGAAGTTGCTGGTTTAGATGGAATACTACTAGGAGGAGCTGTAGTTGGGATTGTAGTTGTAGCCGATTGCCCATAGTATTGATACCCTGGGTGATAAGGCACGTATCCATATTGGTAGCTGGAATATTGGTTACTAGGATATTGGTTACTAGGATATTGATTACTTGGATATTGATAACTAGGATATTGGCTACTAGGATATTGAGAACCGGTATAGTAGTATTGCTGTTGTTGACGACCTTTAATTTTTCTAAAATCAAACATTAAAATCACTCCTTAGATTTTACTTTTCGTATTAATATATGTGGTTTTATATGAATGAGTTACATAATGTATTGACTTATAAGAGAAACATATTTAAAATATTAGTTACTAAAAAAAATGGAAGTCAGAAAGAAGATGTTATATTATGAATTTAACAGATAATGCAATTAAAGTACTCGAAAAAAGATACTTAATTAAAGATGAAAATGGGAATTTATTAGAAAAACCAGAGGATTTGTTCTTAAGGGTTGCTGAAGCGATAGCTAAAGTTGATAAAGATTACGTTAGTGCTAATGAATTGAAAAATATAGAAAATGAATTTTATCAGATGATGACTTCCCTTGAATTTTTACCAAACTCTCCAACATTAATGAATGCTGGAAGACCTCTTGGACAGCTTAGCGCTTGTTTTGTTCTTCCTATTGAAGACACGATGGAAGGTATATTTGAAACGATAAAAAGTGCGGCATTAATACATAAAAGCGGTGGAGGTACTGGATTTAGTTTCTCTAGGCTAAGACCAAAGGGTTCGTCAGTTAATTCAACAGGTGGAGTAGCCAGTGGTCCTGTTAGCTTTATGAAAGTCTTTAATGCTGCAACCGAGGCTGTTAAACAGGGTGGTACACGAAGAGGCGCTAATATGGGAATACTTAAGGTCGATCATCCTGATATTCTTGATTTTATATCTAGTAAACAAAACAATTCAGAAATTACTAACTTTAATATTAGCGTTGGTATAACAGAAGATTTTATGAAAGCTGTTTACGATGGGAATAATTATGACTTGATTGATCCACATTCAAAAAAGAAAGTGGGTCAACTAGATGCAAAAAAAGTATTTGATATTATTGTCGATATGGCTTGGAGTAATGGTGAGCCTGGCATTATTTTTATTGATAGATTAAATAGGGATAATGTTACCCCAGAACTTGGTGAGATAGAGAGCACAAACCCTTGTGGAGAACAACCATTGCTTCCATATGAAGCTTGCAATCTGGGTTCTATTAATTTAGGACTAATGATAAAAAACAATAATGGTAAAATCGAGGTTGACTATGATAGATTAGAAAAATTGATCCAAAAGGCTGTTCATTTCTTAGATAATGTTATAGATGCAAATAAATATCCTTTAAAAGAAATTGATGAAATGACCCGTGGCACTAGAAAGATCGGACTCGGAGTTATGGGATTTGCTGATATGCTTTGTAAAATGAATATTGCATACAACTCACAAAAAGCTTGCAATTTGGCTGAATCTTTAATGAATTTTATCAAAGAAAAATCAAAAGAAGCGTCACAAGCACTCGCTAACAAAAAGGGTGTTTTCCCTCTATATGAAAAAAGTATATACAAAGATTTGAAAATAAAAATCCGAAATGCTACAACTACAACTATCGCTCCGACTGGCACTCTTAGTATAATAGCTGGATGTTCGAGTGGTATAGAACCCCTCTTTGCGATTTCGTATATTAGGAATGTTATGGATAATGATGAACTAATAGAAGTAAATACTTTATTTAAACAGATTGCGGTGATTGATGGATTTTACTCAGACGATTTAATGAGAAGAATAGCTAAGAATGGGACAATCAAAGGATTTTCTGAGATTCCAAGATCAATACAAAATGTATTTGTTACCTCCCATGATATTTCACCTGAATGGCATGTAAAAATGCAGGCAGCATTCCAAAAATATACAGATAATGCAGTTTCAAAAACAGTAAATCTAAGCCATGATGCGACAAGCTCTGATGTATTAGAGGTATTCAAACTAGCATACAAAACTAACTGCAAAGGTGTTACTATTTATAGAGATGGAAGTAGAGATACGCAGGTATTAAATATTGGCAAGGTGAATAACAAGGATGGATTAGCAAACTCTAACTTTATTAAGAACTCAGATTCTTATCTAAATATTGCGCCAAGACCAAGACCTGATATAACTACTGGATTTACCGAAAAGGTAAAAATTGGTTGTGGGAATCTTTATATTACTGTAAATTATGATGAAAAAGGTATATGTGAAGTCTTTACAAATACCGGACGAGCAGGAGGATGTCCTTCACAATCTGAGGAACAAGTAGACTTGTCTCAATAGCGTTAAGATCCGGAATTGATGTATCATCAATTGTTGAACAGCTAAAAGGTATAAGATGCCCTTCAACTATAAGGCAAAAAGGTTTAAAAGTAATGTCATGTCCCGATGCTATTGGAAGATTGATTGAAAAAGTTGTTAAACTACAAAATGGCAAAGAAGAAAAAATGTTTAATGAATCTATAACTGATGAAGAGTTGTACATTTTAAAACCCACTGCTAATACTGCAAATGATCATTTATGTGAAATCATTGGCGAAAATGACGAGTGCTGTTGTTTGGAAAAAACTAATCAAGATAGAACAGCGGTATTAATTGCTACTATTTCGATATGTCCTGAATGCAATAAAGAATTAGAACACGAAGGTGGATGTGTAATTTGTCGAAATTGTGGATTTTCAAAATGTGGAATAAAGGATGGAGCTTTCTCTTCGCATCTGTCTTCTATGTTAATAAGGAAGGGTAAAAAATGTCGTTTTCGTCTGATATAAAAAACGAATTATGCCGGATTAATTTTAAATCAAAGTGCTGTCTGTTAGCAGAGCTTGCTGGAATTATAAGAACAAACAGCACAACAAATTTTTTTAAAGATGACTTTTTAAGTATTCCTAAAATAAGCATTATAACTGAAAATGCATCATTTGCAAGGAGAATATTCAATATAATTAAATCAATCTATTATATACACCCTAAGATAACAATTAGAAGAAATAAAGCCTTAAAGAAACACTTATTATATATAATAGAAATTGATTCTAGGGTAATAATAAAAGCAATATTTGATGATACTGGTATATTAATTAGTGATGACTTTAAAGCATTAAAGGTAAAACTCATTAAAAAAAACCAAGTAAAAAAGAACTGCTGTTCCAAAGCTTATCTAAGAGGAGCTTTCTTATCATGCGGATCTATTAGTTGTCCTGAGAAAGGGTATCATTTAGAAATTATTATTAAGCATGAACAATTAGCTATAGAAGTTAGTGATATAATGTTCAAATTTAATTTAAATGCAAAAATAATAAAAAGAAAAAATGACTTTATTGTATATTTAAAAGAGGCAGAAAACTTGGTTGATTTTTTAAATGTTATTGGAGCCCATACAGCTTTACTTGAGTTTGAAAATATTAGAATACTAAAAGATGTAAAAAATAATGTTAATAGAATAGTAAATTGTGAAACTGCAAATATTCAAAGAACAGTTGATGCATCATTAAGACAAATCGAAAATATAAAATATATAGATGAACAGATTGGTTTTAAAAAATTATCTAAAAATTTAAAAGAAATTGGAGAATTAAGGTTGCAGTATAAGGATGTCAGCCTAAAAGAACTTGGAGAGATGCTAAATCCTCCATTAGGAAAATCAGGAGCAAATCATAGACTACGTAAATTGGAAAATATTGCAAATTATCTTAGGGGGATTGAAAGAGCTCATTAAATAATTTTGTTTTCATTACAAAAATTAACAATGTTTTTACATATCACCCTTTACAATTATTATTAAAGAATCAATAATAAATAATTGTAAAGGGTGATTAATTTGAATATAAAATTTACGAATAAGGGGAACACATTAATTGCTGCTATATTTGGTGAGCTGGATCATCATACCGCTTTATATATGCGTCAAAAGCTGGATAGCGAGCTAATTAGATCAACAATCAAGAATTTGGTTATGGATTTTTCAAATGTAAGTTTTATGGATAGTTCAGGTATTGGGGTTATCATAGGCAGATATAAAAACGTAAAAAATTTAAATGGAAGTCTTGTAATAACAAATATAAGCAGTCATATAAAACGAATATTAGAAATGTCAGGAATATTAAGTATAATACCAATATATGAAAACAATGACACTGCTATTAATAATTTATGGCATAAAGGAGAAAAATAAATGAACCCTTTGAATGAAATGAAAGTCGAGTTTCTTAGTAAATCAGATAATGAGTCGTTAGCCAGAGTAATTGCAGCTGCATTTGCAGCCCAATTGGATCCGATAATTGAAGAACTAGAAGATATCAAGACTGCAGTATCAGAAGCGGTCACAAATGCTATAATCCATGGCTATGAAAAAGATGATGGCACAATTTCTATGTATTGCAGATTATTTGAAAACTCAATTGAGATAACTATAGCAGATAGTGGTAAGGGAATCGAAGATATAAATCTGGCAAGGCAACCACTCTATACATCTAAACCTGAAATGGAACGGTCTGGGTTAGGCTTTACTGTTATGGAGAGCTTTATGGATAAAGTAGAAGTAATATCAGAATTACACAAAGGAACCAAGATTATTATGCAAAAATATTTTTCAAAGGACGAGCCTGAACTTTTAAAATAGTTTAGCTTGTATGGTGTGAAATATGGCGCAAAAATGTGAAAATAATAATGAAGATTTATTAGTATTAGCTAAACTTGGCGATATCCCTGCAAAAAATCAGCTGGTTGAAAATAACACTGGTCTTGTATGGAGTATAGTTAAAAGATTTTTAAATAGAGGATATGAAGAGGAGGATCTTTTTCAAGTAGGATGTATAGGGCTATTAAAATCGATAAAGAAGTTCGATTTTAGTTTTGGCGTGAAATTTTCTACATATGCTGTTCCTTTGATTCTAGGTGAGATTAAGAGGTTTTTAAGGGATGATGGAATGCTAAAAGTCAGTCGTACATTGAAAGAGAATTTAATTAAAGTGAATATAACGAGAGATATTTTAACTAATGAGCTAGGGATATCCCCTTCAATAAGCGAAATTGCCAGCAGATTGAACCTGTCAGTCGAAGATATTATTATGGCGATTGAATCAGGGTATGAAACTTTATCATTATTTAGCCCTGCTTATGGTATGGACGAATCCGATTCTTCACTATTGATTGATACGGTTGATTTTAAGGTGAGTGATGAAGAGGTAAAAATCATTAATAGAATTGAATTAAGAGGAATTTTAAATACATTAAATACAACAGAGAAGCAAATAATAATGCTTAGGTATTTTAAAGAAAAAACTCAAACTCAAATAGCCAAAATGCTTGATATATCTCAAGTGCAAGTATCAAGATTAGAAAAAAAGATACTTGAAAATATAAGGAGTAGAATGTGATATCTAGAAAAAATATAATTCAAATCATAACTGTGTTGTTGCTGTTATTTTTATTAGCGACATTTAGCATTATTTACTTTTATCCTAGGTATAATAACCTAAAGAACCATAGTAAAGGTGTTTATGTTATTGAAGATATGACAAGAAAGGGTGTATTTAACTATAAATTAATACACCTGACAAAAAATTAAATATTTATTTTTGATATTTTATATGATATTATAATATTATATAGTTCTAAGTAAAGTTCAAAAGTTTTTTAAAATATATTTGACAACTGCTAATAAATATTCTGGAATGATATCAGGTAGGAAACTCGATATAAGGTTACAAAAAATTAATGAAAGATTACTGTCTTAAGCTCTTTATATGATAATTTATTTATTGATAGGAGGTTATATTTATGGGTAGTCTTGGAAAGGTACTTGTAATTGATGATTCTCCCTTTATATTCAAAGCAGTCAAAAGAGCTTTAGAGCCATGTGGCTATGAGATTGTAGGTTATGCAGAAAATGGCAAGATTGGTCTTGAGATGTATAGTCAATTTTCTCCTGATGTTATTACTTTAGATGTAACTATGCCAGTAATGGATGGAATTGAAACCGCCCAAAATTTATTAAAGCTGAGTCCAAAACCAAAGATAATAATGTTAAGTGCTATGGGTGATGAAAGTCTTGTACAAAACGCAAAGAAATTAGGAGTAGCTCAATTTCTTGCTAAACCTTTTAAAGCTGATGAGTTAATAAACGTTGTAAAATTATTATTAAACTGCTAATAAATTTTAAGGGGTGTTTAAAATGAAAATACTGGTTGTAGATGATATTCTGTTTATAAGAAAATTAATCTGTGATAAACTAAAAAAACTTGGATATGAAGTTTACGAAGCAACTAATGGTAAAGAAGCAGTTACTATCGCAAGCGAGCACCAACCAGAATTAATTTTTATGGACATAGTTATGCCTAAAATGGACGGTATTGCCGCAACAAAAGAAATTAAAAGTTTCTTAAAATGCAAAATAGTCATGTGTAGCGTTGTTAGTGATAAAACCAAGATTCAGGAGGCAATTCAGGCGGGGGCAGATAAATATATTTTGAAACCTCTAAATGATGAAAGAATGGCAGAAATAATTGAAAAAGAAGTAGAAAATATTATAGGGGCAGAAAGTATTCCAGTAAATAATAATAGCGATCAAAATACTTAAAGGTTAGGGTGATAGTATGGATGAATTAAAATTCTCTGATTTCATGAACTGCTTTGATGAAACTTTTAGATTGATAGCTGAAGAAATGGCTGGTTTAAATTTTAATATGGCTGGTTTAAATTTTAATAACTCTAGTACAGATCAAATTCCTGATGAAAAGAAATATGTGATAATCATTGGAATAACAGGATATAGTAAGGGTCGTGTGATTTTTGAAATTGGACAAACCATTGCAAAAAAAATAACTGAGGGTATGAATGGAGAGCCATTAAATAATACTATTGACACATATTTATATTTAGCTGAGTTTACTAATACTTTTTGCGGCGGAGCAATTACTTTGATTAATAATAAATATAAATTTACAAATCTACTTCGCCTTACTCCACCCGCTGTATTTTTTGGTACTAAAATGAGAATCACAACTCCAAATGTACAGGAAGGAAATGTATTTTTTACTAATCCAGATGGTTATGTAAGAATTAACATTGGATTTGAAGAGATGACTATATAATATTATAATTTTAGCTTTAAAATGAGGAACTTATTTTTTTAATCATGCCTTAAGGAGATGACTATAATACTATGGATATAAAACAAGCATTTATAAAAGCTGTCAATGAGGTTTTACCTATGTATGGAATGACAGTTAGTCTTCTTGGAGCAGTTGAAGAATCTGTATTATCATCTGCTAATCAAGTTAATGTAGTTATGGGCTTAAGTGATGGCATAAGGGGAAATGTCATTATCGGATTTAAAAAAACGACAGCATTTCTTATTGCATCCAAAATGATGGGTGGTATTGAAATTGCTGAATTGAATGAATTAACAGAAAGTGCAATTGGAGAAATGGGAAACATGTTTGCTGGATATGCTTTGGGCAAAATTGATACTGCAGTTCCAGTTAACTTCGCCTCCTACGCTTGCCACTGGAGAACGTTTGTTCATTATGATAAGCAGAATAAAAACTGAAAAGCTATCTTTTAAAATAGAAAATGAAACGTTTAATATTTCAATTTCAATTGAATAGAAAGGCATGATTAAATAATACAAGGAGCAGTACTAGATCATGCAAAAAGTAATCGTTATACTTGGTCCGACTGCATCTGGCAAAACAACATTATCACTTAGTTTGGCAAAAAAGTATGAATAGCGAGATTATCTCAGCTGATTCTATGCAGATCTATAAATATATGAATATAGGCACAGCAAAACCTCATCCAAAAGAGCTGGCAACCGTAAGACACTATCTAATAGATGAAGTAACACCTGATATTGATTTTAGTGTAGTAAAGTTTAAAGAACTAGCCCTAGGATATATAAAAGAAATTGCATCCCTTGGCAAGATCCCTATTGTTGTTGGTGGAACAGGTCTTTATATAAATTCATTGATTTATAATATTCAGTTTGCTAATACTGAAGTAGATGATAACTATAGAAAATTTTTACAGTCCGATTTAGAAAAGTATGGTAATCAATACCTCTTTGATAAATTAGAAGAAATTGATTTTGAATCTTCAAAAAAAATTCATATCAATGATACAAAAAGAATAATAAGGGCACTTGAAGTATACAAAACAACAGGATTTAGAATATCATATCTTAAGGAACAGTCAAGGAAAAACCCCTCTGAATATCAATTCATATTAATTGGTCTAAACTTAGATCGACAAATACTCTATGAAAGAATAAATAAACGCGTTGATAATATGATTCGAGACGGACTAGTGAATGAAGTCTTGGAACTTCTTAAAACTGGATTCAATAAAAACTCGACATCTATGCAGGGGATTGGCTATAAAGAGATTGTATCGTATCTAAATGGAGAGATACTATTAGATGAAGCTATAGAAGTTATCAAAATGGAATCACGGCGTTTGGCCAAAAGACAGATGACTTGGTTTAAAAGAATCGAAGATGTAATTTGGATTGATACAGATAAGTGCGAAAATGTAGATGCTATTACAAAAAAGGCAAAAAATTGTCTTGCAACATACAAAATAATCTTGTAGAATAGAACAAGCAATCGACAGCTTGGAAAATATGGTAATTTAAATTGTCTAAGGGAGAGGATTTTAAGTGACTAAAAATAATATCAATCTTCAAGATGTGTTCCTAAATCAAGTTAGAAAAGAACATATTCCTGTTACTGTATATCTTACAAACGGATTTCAGCTAAAAGGCATGGTAAAAGGATTTGATAATTTTACAGTTATTCTAGATAGTGAAGGAAGGCAACAACTTATTTATAAACATGCCATATCAACTATTAGTCCTTTAAGAATCGTAAATCTTATTTTTAATGATAATGCTAAACAAGATGCTTAGGAATAGCTAAACAATAATATTAAAATATATTGGGGTCATCATTAATACCTGTAGATTCATTTTTTAAGGTATTATCTTTATTAGGAAAAGTATTTGATCCCTTGGTAAGATTATTAGTCCCTGTAATGTTGTTTTCGCTTTCAGTACTTTTAATTATAGTGGTATTATTATTTTGCTCAAATGAATTTGGGTCAATCATTGGTTTTAGTGATTCTTTAGAAGTATCATTATTGTGAACAGTGCATGTTTTACTTACTAATTCATATTTCCAATCTTGAGGATAAGGATCACTTGAATTAACTGGGACGAAGGGTTCTGTTCTTGAAATAAATATGCCTTCGATAACTGTGCTTGCCGGACAAAATAGTCCTTTAAGAGGTGCTCTTCCGAATTCATCGTGACTTGCAGTGCATACTTGACAAGATACATGTACATCACAATCTTTTGTTGGCTCAGTACCCGTCAAAAAGTATTCCTCTCTGATACTATTATTCCTTGGATCTTTATAGCATAAAGGTTTTGCTAATTTACCTGAGTATATACAGATGGTTTTCTTCACAAGGTTCGAAGGTAGACTAAATTCTTTGGGGTTTAATTTTATATGAGCTTTTTCCATAACGTCATGCCAAATTTTTAAAGCCCTATTATATTCAGAGCCTAATAACTGTGTCTGAGTATCATATCCATACCATGTAACACCAACATAGTAGGGAGAATAGCCTGCAAACCATTTATCATGATTATCACTTGTTGTACCTGTTTTACCTGCTGTTGGCATATTGCCGTTTTGGAGCATACCATATGGGTAAGCAGTTCCCAATCGAACCACTGATTGCATCATATTAGTCATTATAAACGCTGTACCTTCATCATATGCAATACTACTTATTATTTCTTTATCAATTAGTACATTGCCTTGGCTATCTTCGACTTTAAGATAGGTTACTGGTTCATGATAGATTCCCTTATATGCAAATGGGGCAAATGCTGCTGCCATTTGCAGAGGATTAACACCTTTATTTAAACCGCCTAAAGCGATTGAGACATATTTTTCATCAGGTCTATTAATACCTACCTTTTTTAAGTATTTTATAGACAGGTCAGGTCCTAATTTCTTCATCCATACTTTTGCGGCTACTACATTAATTGAATCTCTAATCGCATCATGTATATTTGTTAAACCCCTATATGAATGGTTATAATTTTCTGGATATCTATCCTTATTTTGACCAAACATATAAACGGGTACGTCATCTATTACAGTACCTGGAGTAATTAGTCTTTCATTAATAGCAGGCCCATAAACTGCAATAGGTTTAAATGTTGAACCAGGTTGCCTTTGCATATCAATTGATGTTGCTCTATTAAATGTATTTCCTTTTTTAGGGCCGAAACCACCATAAATTGCTTTTATATGACCATTTTTAGGATCAAGTATTACCATAGAACCTTGTGGCTGACCCGCTGATTTGTTTACAATAGAAAAATTAGTACTATTTGTAAATACCTGATCCATAGCATTTTGAATATCTAAATCCATTGTCGTGTATATCTTTAATCCATTGTTATATATTGTTTTTATTGCTAATTTTTCAGAGTAACCTTTTGCCATAAGATCTTTTTTTACATCTAGAACAACCTGATCGATGAAATATGGTTGAGTAGTTGGTACTCTAGCAGCTCTTTTTGATGGATCAGAAAATTTTACTTCTTCTTGGATAGCGGCATCATATTCTTTCTTTTTAATAAAGCCACAGTTTAACATCTCATATAAAATGATTTTTTGACGTTTTAGGTTACTTTCTTTTCCTTCCGGGGTAAAAGGTATATATTTTTCTGGCAAATTGGTGATTCCAGCCAAACATGCACATTCTGCTAAGGTTAATTTAGAAACATCTTTATTAAAGTATGTTTTTGATGAAGCTTGAACGCCATAGCAGTTTTCCCCCATATAAATCAAGTTCAGATATATCTCTAATATCTGATCTTTACTAAGCATTTTTTCAAGCTCAAGTGCACGCCATTGTTCCTCGATTTTACGTTTGAAAGATTTCTCAGTCTGACCAGTTAGATTTTTAACAACCTGCTGAGTTATTGTACTTGCACCGTGTTTACCTGAACCAGACAAAAAATAATTAAATACTGCATTTATAATTCTAATATAATCAATCCCATGATGAGAATAAAATCTCTTATCTTCAATAGCAATAAACGCGTATTTTAAGTTTTGAGGAATATTTTTTGAGTCAACCATTTCACGGTTTTTATCAGCTGCTAGCTCCATTATTAATCTATCATTTGAATCATAAACTTTTGATGTAAACCCTTTTAATAGAAGATCCTCTGAAGCTAGAGGCTCTGAAGATTTAATAATACCAATGACTGTACCCCCAACAAAACATATCAGAATAAAAGTAAATATTATAAAAAATATCGAAACAATTTTTATAACCTGCTTTATGAATTTCTTTATATAAGATATTTGTTTCTTATTTTGCGTTTCTAAAGAAGCAGCCTTTTTTTTATCGGGCATATCTTATTCTCCTCCTAAATACAAATACTAAGTTTATAGTATAGCATAATTACAAAATTATTTGGTAATATTTTTTAATAAATTACAATTATCTGGTATATCTTACTATTATTGGAATTGCAAATATTTTGACAATAGATACTTCGTTTAATATAATTGCGATATGATTTAGAGAACTTAAAAACAGAATCAGAGAACAGAATTTCTTTATTACAGGAGCGTGACACTTGTGAAAACTACACCTCTGTATAGCATACATTGCAGGATGGGAGCCAAATTTATAGATTTTGGAGAATGGTTTATGCCTGTTCAGTATGCAGGGATAATTGAGGAACATGAAAACGTAAGAAAAAATGCTGGGTTGTTTGATATTTCACATATGGGAGAAATCCTTATATCTGGTTTAAACGCTTTATCTTTTATCCAAAAAGTAATAACTAATGATGCTTCTAAACTTGAGATAAATCAAGTTTTATACTCTCTTTTATGCAATCATTTTGGTGGAGTTATTGATGATGTTTTGGTATATAAGTTTAGTAATACCTCGTATATGATGGTCGTAAATGCTTCTAATACGGAGAAAGTTCTTAAGTGGCTAAATGACAATAACAATCTGCAAAATGTAGATATTTCAAATCAATCAGATCGGTATGCATTGTTAGCAGTTCAGGGTCCAAAAGCTCAAATGGTACTGCAAAAGATTTCGAGTATTTCGTTAAAGGATTTAAAATATTATCATTTTTCTAAATGTGTCTTATGCGGTGGTATTGAAGCAATAGTTTCAAGAACTGGTTATACAGGTGAAGATGGGTTTGAGATATACGTTTTACCAGAAAAATCTGTACCTTTATGGGAAATACTGCTTGATAAGGGAAAAAGTGATATGCTAATACCTATTGGATTAGGTGCAAGAGACACTTTGCGTTTAGAGGCTTCACTATCATTATATGGACATGAAATTTCAGAGAATATTTCCCCAATAGAGGCTGGACTTTATAAATATGTTAAACTAGATAAAGACGATTTTATTGGCAAAGATGCTTTATCTAAACAAAAGGAAGAAGGGTTTAAAAGAACTGTTGTTGGTTTTGAGATGATTGAAAAAGGGATAGCTAGAGGAGAATATAAAGTAGTAATAGACAACAAAGATATAGGATTTGTTACTTCTGGTTCTTTTTCGCCAACACTAAAAAAGAATATTGGACTGGCTCTAATAGAAAAACAATATTCAGAAATTGATAGCGAGATTTATATCGAAATACGGAATAAATTAATTAAGGCAAAGATTATTAAAAAACCGTTTGTAAAAAAAGAGTGGAGGGGTTATTTTGAAAGTATTAACTAATCTAATGTATACTAAAGACCACGAGTGGTTAAAGATCGAAAATGATAAAGCTTATGTAGGTATTACAGATTATGCACAGCATACTTTGGGAGATATTGTATTCATTGAATTACCAAAAACTGAATCAACGCTTGAGATTGGTGATGTACTTGGAGTCATCGAATCTGTAAAAGCAGCTTCAGATATTTATTCACCTATAAGTGGTGCAATACTTGAAGTTAATGAAGAACTTATAGACAATCCTGAGTTAATAAATGAAGACCCTTACAAAAATTGGATAGCGGTTTTAAGTATCTCGGACTCAACAGATTTAAGTGAATTACTAAATCACGAACAATATACTTCGCTTTGTAACAGGGGGTAAATATGTCAAACTATATTCCAAATACAGAGTCCGAGCTTTTAGAGATGCTTTTGAGTTTGGGTGTTGGAACTGCTGAAGAGTTATTACAGGATATTCCAGCTAATCTTAGAAGTAAATGTAATATCGAATTACCACATGCATTATCCCATGTAGAGCTTATAGAATATATGAAAGGATTGGCCAAGACAAATACTAATATAGATGACTATTCATGTTTCTTAGGTGCTGGAGCATATGATCATTATATACCAAGTGTTGTAAGTCATATGGTTTCACGACAAGAATTCTATACAGCATATACTCCTTATCAACCAGAAATAAGTCAGGGAACCTTACAAGCAATCTTTGAGTATCAGACTTTTATTTGTGAATTAACAGGTATGGAAGTATCAAATGCATCAATGTATGATGGTGCAACTTCTATTTGTGAAGCAGCGTTAATGGCATGCAATATAAAGGGTAAAAACAATATAATTGTACCTAGGAATCTAAACCCAGATCATAGGGGATGTGCTGAATACATATGCAAAATTTTGTGGAATGAGCGAAACTCAAGTTAATTACAAAAATGGACAAATCGATCTTGAGGATTTAGAAGCGTGTAAATTTGATGATGTTGCTGCGGTAATTGTTCAAAGTCCTAACTTTTTTGGAATAATTGAAGATGTTGAAGAAATTGTAAGAATAGCACATAAGAATAATGCGTTGTGTATTGCCTCCGTTGACCCTATTTCGCTAGGAATATTGAAATCTCCAGGTGAGCTTGGAGCAGATATTGTCGTTGGAGAAGGACAATCTTTAGGCAACCCTTTAAGCTTTGGAGGTCCTTACCTCGGTTTTTTTGCGACAACAAAGGCTTACATGAGAAAAATGCCTGGAAGAATAGTAGGTGAGACTACTGACAGCTGTGGGAAAAGAGGATTCGTTTTGACTCTACAAGCAAGAGAACAGCATATAAGAAGAGAAAAAGCAACATCAAATATTTGTTCTAACCAAGCTTTAAATGCACTTGCTGCGACAGTTTATTTGTCTACATTAGGTAAACAAGGGCTATACGACGTGTGCAATTTGTGCATGCAAAAGTCACATTACTTATTTGACAAGCTGATTGATTCGGGGAAATTTAATTCTGTGTTTACCGCTCCCTTCTTTAAGGAATTCATAGTTTATTCTAATAAAAGTGTTGATGATCTAAATAAAAAATTATATGAAGCAAAAATAATTGGTGGATATGATGTAGGAAAAAAGTTTAGTGAACTTAAAAACACATGGCTAATTGCTGTAACTGAAAAAAGATCAAAGAAACAAATGGATGATTTTTTAGATAGGGTGGTAAGCATATGATAATAAGAGGGACAAGGTATACATTCTTGGATCCCTCTCGCTTACCGTCTTTTTTCTTTTAGCAAAATATCTTTTCCCTCAAATGCAATACCAAGTTCTATAATACTTTTTATTCCCATGGAAATACTTTGCAACAATATCACTTGGCTAGCCGTAAATGAGTATTGTATCTGTGTTCCTACTCAGCAGGCATACATAATGCACAAACTTGTGATTAATGATAAGAAAGAAAAAATAAAAAAGATATTTTCATATTCCCCACCCTTTTTACAGATAAAATTTGTCCTATAATTTAATTTACTTTATTGTTCCCACACAATAAAAAATATATAATAATATTGTAGATATTTATTCTTACTAATATTATATGTTTTCAAATACTTATCAGGAGGAATCAAATGATTACTTCGAAAAACAATAAGTTTACTGTTTTCTATGATAGAGGCGTTTCAGATAGTTTTCTAGTCATAGATATTAGTGAAACTGAGAATATATATGATTATCAGATTGATATGATTCAGAGCAATCCTCAAATAGGAATACTCCCTATGCATTTACAAAAAATCGATAATAAGTTTAGCATTTATTATAATGTTACATCAAAAATCAGCCTGACTCAATTCTTAGCCAGGAATACACTTGATAAAAATCGCTTTGTTACGCTAATCTTAAATATAGTAAAAACAATATGTGATTCAAAGAACTATCTCTTATCCGATAATAATTTCATTATTGATAAGGATTATATATATATTGACCCTGAAACCTATAACACATATCTACTCTATATCCCCGCCGCAATTGAGCAGGATAATTTAAGCAAGTTTAAATCCTTTTTAATAGACATAATCACAAGGTCTGCAAATATTGATGAAAGTGATAATGATAACTTTATTCAAAAAATAATAAATTTTACCAAGCAAGAGCCTTTCGATATCTCTCAATTTAATGATTTATTAAAACAACTAAAAACTGAGACAATAAGTATGCACTCACTAGATACAGATAAAAAAATTCAGAGTAATAGTTTTGAAATCAGATCCTCTATCACACCTATTCAACCTAAAATAGACCCAAGTAATATAAAATCAAATGCCTTTGATGTCCCAAACCCACTGCAAAAAATAGAATCAAATGCTACTACTGTTCCTAAGATAAAAAAGAAGGCAAGTATTGAGCTCAAACCCAGTAAAAAAACGACATATATAATTGGTCTTCAGGTCATCATAGCTATGCTCATTATATTTATATTGTCTAGTGGAATTATCTCTAACCTGGATGACCCAACCTCTGAATACATTGGTCTTTTTATTATAATTTTTGCTTTGGATTTTTTACTTATAAAAAAAATAATGAAAATTAATGATTTAACAGATATAAAACATGAAGATCACAGTAGAATAAGCATTAATACAATAATACATGAGGAACAGGAATTTCATATTTTGAAGTCAAGTAATAATAATATAAACTTAGAAAACCCCGAAAATCAAAAAAGATCTATACTAACTGATAAAACTGAGCTTCTTTGTAATAATCAATCTTCAAAGGTCTGCCCATATCTAAAACAAATAAAAGATGATACCTCAATAGACGATAGTACCGAAATCCTAATTACAAAATCAAGTTTCATCATTGGCAGGCTTCCATCTCAGGTAGATTATATATGTAAAGATAATACGATTGGGAAAATCCATGCTGAAATAATCACACGCAACTTTGAATTTTTTATAAAAGACTTAAATTCACGAAATGGAACATTTATAAATGGAGAAAAAATAGTCCCAAACACAGAGTACAAAATCAAAAACAACGATAAAATTAGCTTTGCAAACTGTAACTTTATATTTATACTTAATTAAGCATAAGCATGATTAAAGGATAAAACAGAGTCTCATTTTTTAATCCTGCCTTAAGGACTGGTGATCAAAATATACTTAAAATATTTAGAGATAGCACTACTAATCATCTCTTCAGTTATTACTGATATAAAACTTTACAAAATCAAAAATTTTATTATATTTCCTTTTATTCTAATAGGAATAGTCTCAAACTGTATAGAAGTGGGGTTAGTAAACGGCTTAATACAAGCATTGTTAGGTATTATAGTGCCTTTTCTATGCCTGATCATTCTTTTTGCAGCTAAGATGCTTGGAGCAGGGGATATAAAACTTTTTTGTGCAATCGGTAGTATAATGGGTTATAAGTTTGTTGTACTCAATATGATAATCTCTTTCTTATTCGGTGGAGTCTTAGGAATAATATTCATGCTACTTCGAAAGAACGTAAAAGAACGATTCTTGTACTTCTTTCAATACATAAAAAACTGTATCATACTCATGCAACTATTAAAATACGATGAAACTGATAATATTTCTTCACACCACTTCAGATTTTCATACGCAATACTTGGTGGCACGATTATTCAATCTTTACTCTAGGAAGAGCTAAATAATAAAACCAGTTGTTCCTGAATTCTGCACCTAAATTTTCCCAAATACCACTGAAAGCACTGAAAATGGCTGATTTGAAAATTGGTAGTGCTACAAAAATGTATTGCGAATTTTACCTTATTTTGGAATTTGTAATAATATTTTTATCTCGGCGAGAGTACAGTTCTTTTTCCTGTTTGCATCAATTATTAATCAACTTTGAACATTTTTAGCATAAATATTATATCATAACTTCGCAATAATACGCAAGACTTTTTTTACATCATATTGACATAAAAAAAGAACCGTAGGTCTTATGTGGTATATATTTAAAATTTAATTTACATTATTTAGGTGATAAACTAGGGAGGGAAGAATTATTTTACTGGAGCTATTACAATTTGGTATAATCTTACATAAAAGAAAAAGCACTCTATTGATTATTGCCCTTAAATTTGATATTATATAATTAGGAGTAAATTTAGGTAAAATAGCAGTATGTTCTTTATTATATTTTTTATTATATTTTTTATTATATTTTTTAATTCTATCCAAAAAGTATTTTTCTGTTTTTTTCAAGTGTACTCATAAAGAGATAGGAGGTGATTTTAAATGTTTATTATTGGTAAGCCACCTATTTAAAATGATTGAAGATCTGTTGAATAACCCTGTTGTAATTAGTATACCTGATGAAACAAATTGCTTAAATAAATCCTAGAGTACTTCAAAACAAATTCCCTCAAAACTACAAAAGACTATAAGTCTAATAACTTTAATTTCTTACCCGATTTTTTATAAACAAAATATTATAAGAATATTAAGGAGATGATTTTATATGCAAAATAATAATGAAGAAAAATCTAATTATTCGTTGAATATGCCTATTAATAATAATGTTGCTAAAGGATCACGTGGAAAAGAATTTGAAGAAACGCTTCAAAACAAAATTTTCCCAAAATTGATGATAAAAAACATGACTAGAGAAGAGGCTTTTGATAAATTTAGAGACCATATAAATATAGAAGTTTTAAAAAACAAGGGTTCTGTTCTTAACGATATTTCTGAGCTTCCTGATAGTTATAAGATGGCATCTTCATTAGAAAAATTAAAAGAATTATTTGTTGATAGTAAGATAATAGATGTTGGAAAAATTTATGAAGTTTTAAAAAGTACAATTGACGGGTTCAGGTTAAATAAGAAAGTTGTTTTTGATATAGTGAATAATTGGAATTCTGATTTAAATAATAATTCGTTGGATAAACTTATTGTAGTTGATAAGATTAGTAACCATCCATATAATCGAGACTCTCAAGCAATTCTTCAAAACGACATTATTCCAAAATTACAAAACTTGGTTAGGGAACAACTGGGGAATTCAATAGATGGGATAGAGGCTATGCCTAAAGATAGAATAGAGGCTATACAGAAGGCTAGAATAGGGGCTGTACAGGACGGAATAAGCAGCCTAATATATGACATAATTCTTCCAATGCATAACCCTGAACCTACTAGAAATGAACTTAAAGAAATTAAAAAGAAATTTAATGCTTCGTTTAAGGAATTTAATCAAATATTATTTAATAAGGAAAATATAAATGTCCCAAACCTTTACGAGTCTATGAAAGAAATACTTGAAGTATTTAGTGTAAATAAGGAAAGAACTCCTAGGGTACTGCAGGCTTTGAGTGAATCACTAGCTTTATATGGGGTGACACCAACAGTGCCACCATTAGTACCAAGAAGAGATGCCGCATACGCAATAGCGCGCCCATCAGCAGCAGCAGCAGTAAAGACAGCAGCACCGCCGCCACCGCCACCACGACCACCAAGAGCAGCATCAGTAGCAGCACCAGTACCAGTACCAGTAGCACCACCACCAGCAGTAGCAGTAGCACCAGCAGTAGCACCAGCAGTAGCACCAGCACCAGTAGCACCACCGCCGCCAGCAGTAGCAGCACACCGAGCACCGCCACCGCCAGCAGTAGCAGCAGCACCAGTAGCACCGCCACCGCCAGCAGTAGCAGCAGCACCAGTAGCACCGCCACCGCCAGCAGTAGCAGCAGCACCAGTAGCACCGCCACCGCCAGCAGTAGCAGCAGCACCAGTAGCAGCACCACCGCCGCCAGCAATAGCAGCACATCGAGCACCACCACCACCGCCAGCAGTATCAGCACACCGAGCACCACCACCACCGATAGGAGGAGTAGTAGCACCACCACCAGCAGTAACAGTGCAACCAAAACAACCAGAGCGGGCACCAGAAACACCACCAGCAAATAAAAATTCAGGGGGGTTACTTGCCGAATTACAGGCAAGGGTTTCTAGTAAAAGCAAGAACCAAGGAAAAGATAGTATTAATCATCAATAAATGTATGCACCATAGAATAGATCCCAATAAATTAAGGAGATGATTTATATGCAAAATAGTAACGTAGAATCTAAAAATTTTTGGAATGAGATTATTAAAAGTAGTTCTCCTAATCAATCCGAAAAGGCACTTCAAGAATTAATTTTACCACAATTGAGAAATAGAAATATAACTAGAGAAAATGCTTTTAACATGTTATATAACATTTTAAGAAAGAAAGCCACTGTTTATGATAGAATAGAAGAAATTCCCGATATTGGTCAGAGCAGTGATATGAAACTTGCTTTAAAAAGTTTTAAAGAATTATTTGTTAAAGCCGATGTAATAAATATCAATAGTATTTATAGCACTTTAAACCTTATAGCTTCCCAACTCCAGTTAAAGAGTAATACCGTTCTTGATATAGTAAACGACTGGAATTCTAGTTTGATTAAGAATTCGTTGTATAAAGATATTTACGCTAGTGAAATTAGCGAAAAGAAAGACAGTTATAATCATACTTCTCAAAAATGTCTCAAAGATGATATTATTCCAAAATTGCAAGAGATTTTTAGAGAGAGGGAAGGACAAAATAACTGCGAAATAAAGGATAACCAGGTAGAGAATATTAAGAATGAAATAAGACAACAAATTGTGGTTGCTATAAATAAAAAAACTCTTAATACTAAAGAATCCCAACAAATTAGCATTCAGTTTAATGCAATTAATAAAACACTATTTGATCAGCAAAAAATAGATACTACAGCCATTTACGAAGCTATAAAAGAAATAACTAAAATAATTGGTTTAGTTAGTGGATCATTTGATCATAAAAATAAGGGGATTATTTTTCCTAAAATACTGGCTAGTTGGAAAACACAACTAGATGAAGAACTAGCTGCATTACACAAAATAGCAGCACCAGCAGTAGCAGTAGCACCTGCAGTAGCACCTGCAGTAGCACCTGCAGTAGCACCTGCAGTAGCACCTGCAGTAGCACCTGCAGCAGTAGTAGTAGCACCACCAGTAGTAGCAGCACCGCTAGCAGTAGTAGCAGCACCACCACCAGTAGTAGCACCACCACCACCAGTAGTAGCACCACCGCCAGTAGTAGCAGCACCGCCAGTAGTAGCACCACCGCCAGTAGTAGCAGCACCGCCAGCAGTAGCAGTAGCAGTAGCGGCACCAGTAGCACCACCACCGCCAGCAGTAGCAGCAGCACACCGAGCACCACCACCACCAGTAGTAGTAGGAGGAGAATCACCCTTATCAACAACATCAGTAAGCCCTACAATACCAAGGCGAGAATCATCACAAGCACCAGCGCTCTTGGACGAAATACAAGCTCACAGGAACACACAGTTAAATCATATTGATGCTTCTACAATAATTAATAAAAAACCGCAAGATAATTCTCTAGAGTCGCATCTAAAACAGAATATTGATCAAAGGCGAATTTTTATTAAGGAGTGATAGTTCAAATAAGAATCCAGCGACTCTGGAAAGGAAAGATTCTTTTAGTTAACCAAAAAATTTAAGCATCAAAAAAATCCCCACCTTGAAAAAGATGAGGATTTTTATTTTACCTATCTTTTTATTGGTTCGTTGGTTTCCCATCCGCTGACCAATCAGGTACTTTTATATCGCCTGATATTATCTTTTTCTTTAAGTCCTCTATTCTGTCTCTAACGCTTTGTGGAATAGCAGACTTCATATCTTTGATCTTTTGCTGATCTGAAATAGTTAGCCCTGTTGTTTCTTCCGGAGCGAGATTAATCAAATCTGTTAATCCAACTCCATCTTCCGCAAAACCAAATGCTTGTGTTTTTCCACCCTGATATGTCCCATCGATAACAGCTTTTACTGTATTACCAACTGCTACATCAACTCTTTTTAGTACACTTGCGATTATTGTTCCTGGTTTAATCCAGTTTTGGTTACTATTACAACCTATCGCTTTAATCCCTTTAACACTGCATGCTTCAAATACGCCTTGTCCACTTTCGCCTGCAGCATGAAAAATAACATCTGCATTTTTTGAAATAAAGTCTAAAGCTATTTCTTTACCTTTATCAGGATTATTAAATGCTGTTTCATCTGTTCCAACATAAGCTGAAAGTATTTTTACATCAGGGTTGATTGCTCTAACACCTGCAGTGAAACCACCTTCAAAACGGTAAATTAGAGGAGCCTCCATACCACCGACAAATCCAACTACATTTGATTTACTTATTGATGCTGCTAATGCACCTGCCAGAAATGATCCTTGCTGATCTTTAAATACTAATCCAAGAACATTATTTAGAGCCTTATTGCCATAATCAACATCAATTATTGCAAATTTGACTTTTGGATATTTGGGGGCAACTTTTACTAAAGGATTTTGCATTATAATTCCAATTGCGAAAATTAGATTATATCCATTGTTAGCTAAAAATTCTAATGAATTTTCACAATCAGCTACTTCTTTTGGTTGAATATCTTTATAAGTAATTCCAAGGCTTTTCTTTGCATTTTCAAGACCTTCAATTGCAGAATCATTAAATGATTTATTAGTTGTTGATAAAACAATGCCTACCTTTAACTCAGTTTTCGTTATAGTATTAGCGTCCTTCTCAGAGCTATTTGACTCTTTAATGATCTTAGTTTCTGTAATACCTGCTTTACTCTTATTACCACCAGAACAACCAGCTAAGATAATTCCGAGCAACATAGATGAAGCTAAAAACAAAGCAATCATTCTCAAGTATTTCTTCATTTTTTTCCCTCCAGTTTTTTCTTATCTACAGACACGATTATAATACTGTTTTTTTAATAATTCAAGTAATACAATATAATAAATTGAAAGTGTGCCAAGTCTTAAACGCAATCGATAATCTAATCATATATTTAAATTCTTAAATATTATAAATTAATTTATAATATTTTTCCCTGTTTATTGAGATAATAAAATCTATATAATGATAAGGATGTGACTACATTGGATGAACAAGAAAGGGTAACTTTTAATAGACCGCCTGATATTTATCTTTCTTGTGAGGAAAGCAAGGAAAAGGAAGAAAGCCGGCCAATTAACACAATAAAAGAGCTTGGACAAACTGTTATTAAAAACCCTAATGGAAATATTCACTGTTTGACTATTATTGGCCAAATTGAAGGGCATATTATACTTCCGCCTCAAAATAAGACTACAAAATATGAACACGTTATTCCTCAATTAGTTGCGATTGAAGAGGATCCCGAGATCGACGGACTCTTGCTTATCTTAAACACAGTTGGTGGTGATGTAGAAGCCGGACTTGCAATTGCAGAGATGGTTTCAAGTATGTCAAAATCTACTGTCTCTCTTATATTGGGAGGTGGCCATAGCATTGGTGTCCCTATGGCTGTTGCAACTAATTATTCATTTATCGCGTCATCAGCTACGATGACAATTCATCCAATAAGGCTAACAGGAATAGTTATTGGTGTTCCACAGACATATGAGTATTTTGAAAAAATGCAAGAAAGAGTTGTACAGTTTATATGTAAGAATTCGCAAATAACCCATGAAAAATTCCGTGACCTAATGCTAAAAACTGGGGAGTTAGCTAATGATGTAGGGACTGTTTTATTTGGTGAAGAAGCTGTGAAGTATGGACTAATTGATGAGACAGGAGGCTTATCACAAGCATTAAAAAAACTCTACAAACTAATTAATGATTCAAAAAAAATTTTAGACTTTAATTAAAGAAGGGATGCTAAAAAACAATGATTCTGCATTCGATAATTCCTATGGAAGAAATATTTAAGAACTCAAGTTCTGATACTATGCCTGCAAATTTTGCGAATCAAGATAATGGATCTACCGCAGTAGTAATTAGCTATTTAGGAGAGAAAGTTGAGGTATTAAGAAATGCACAGAATCAATATGTAATAAGTCGGGTACTAAGTACATCCCCAAAAGCATACTTAAATCCAAGACTAATGCCGGGCTCAGTATTGATCTTATGATAAAAGTTAAGGAATGCTAAGGGCAGGGGGGATGACAGGGGACGGTTCCTTGATGATGACAGGGGACGGTTCCTTGACACACACATGTGTGTGTCAAGGAACCGTCCCCTGTCATCATCAAGGAACCGTCCCCTGTCATCCCCCCTGCCCTTAGCATATCCTGCTATACTACTTTATGCATAAAGAAAACTAAATCTACTTTTATTCTTCAATGCTTCTTTGATCTCATCTCTAAATGCAATTTTTTTCGCAATATAAAAGCCATAATCTTCTTTTTTATTACTTGCAATTGCTTCCCTTTGAGATTCAATAAGATCATCTAGATCTTTAGAAGGTATCTCTAGATCTGAGATAAATTTTTTAATTTTATTGTATTTATGTAAATCTGAAGCTATAATACAATCAGCAATTTTTTTATATCTCATATCGTTTAATTCTTCTGACCTATATATCTCTTCTCTTATGGTGTTATCAGCCAATAGCTTTGCATACCATGGTCTTGATAGCTCAACATTTCTATCTAATATATACATTATACGTTCAATATTATCAATAATAATTGTATCCTTATCTCTTAGGATTTTATTTATAAAGTCCATCTTTTGTCTATCGTTTAATCTCGTGGTCGTTGTTTTCCAATCTTTCTTAACGCTTTCTAGAATGGCTTTAAGCCTTGGTATCACTTTATCTGTACCTCTAACTCTATATAATTCATTTTTTAAATCTAGATTATCTTGTTGTTTTAGTTTGTCAAATAAATAATCTCCACGTACAATTTTTTGAGCATTCCACAATCTATCTCTTATACCCTGAACTTTCCAGAAATCTACTGAAAAGAACTTAAATCCCGACATTATATATGATGGTATACTTACTAAAAATTCTAATGCATAAGCAGCTAACCAGATACCCATACCCATTGCCCCAGTTATTAGACCTATGCCAGGTATTGTTATACTTATTGCTTCTGTTAATAAACCAAATATTTTAATACAAGAAGTTACTGTTAAAAATGCACTCTTTATTGTTTTGTTCCTTGCAACTTTATATTTATCAATTGCTATTTCATAGGAACGTATATCTTTAATTTTGTTAAAATCGATTAATCCCTTTTTATTATTTAATATTACTCTTGATTTCAAATCAAAATCTTTGACAAGTTCTAATATTTTATAATCTGATTTTTTAATAAGCACTTCTTTTAAATTAGCATCATTTCCAATCTGTTTTAATCTTCTGATTTCTTTTTTCAATTCCTTATAATATTCGGATGATACGCTTTCAAAATTCTCTTCATTTAAGATGTCATTTTTATTTTCAATAATAAAATTAATAACTGTATCTTTGCATCTATTTTTTTCATTTCTACTATCAACCCAGTTCTTACCAGACTTAGTTGTTTCAATACCTCTAATTAGTCCTGCAAGCGCTTCAAAGGAAGCAGCAATAAAAGGAACTACACTTCCTAATGCTGTAAATATAATAGAACTTTTGGCAAAACCTAATTGATCTCCTAAAATATACGTTAGTATACCCGTTTTGACCACTTTAGGTATAACATCGTGAAATACTCTAGTAGTAACTATCTTTTTTGTTTTTGTAATAAAATTAAGTATTCTATCACTTAATGTGCTTTTCCCATCAAGCCTTTCTCTGCCATATTTTAAAGAATTTTTTCCCTTGCCAATAAGATTTATCTTAACTTCTTCGCTGTTTAGAGATAATGCTTGTCCATACAAAATACTTGAATTCTTATTTATAAGAGTTTTAGATTTTTCGATTAATTTTAAAGTCTTATATTCATGACCGTTTAAAACATAAATATAGCTTATTCCTTTTTTTTCGATAATAGTGTTGCCTTTAACTAAGGTTAAATTCCCTTTTAGTTGGTTTCTTTGTGTTTTTTGGTTATCCTGTAAGTCATTAGTATTTATTCCTTTTTCTAATGCATACATATAAATCCCCCTTCCAAACTAAATACAATTCCAAGCTAAATACGATTCCAAGGTTTAATCAATCTTCTTTTGTGAATTTTTTGATTTTGTTTTATTGTAGAATATTGGATTTTTTCTTTTGTATTATGGAATTTAATCAGAAATATCGATGTATTTCATTAAACCCTTACAATATAATTTTACAACTTTTGTACAAAATTTGCAATATATTTTTCAATTTTTTGTGCACTTTTCCCAAATAGAATAAAAAAGATTAATTATTTACACCTGTGAGTTTTGAGGTAAACCATCCCACACATGCAACTCATTACTATTAAATGATTGACTTAGGACGTTTTCAGAGAAAGAACTAGTGGAATCCAATAGAACAGAAGGTGAAGAATTACAACTTCGAGCAGGCACTGATGCAATAGAACCAACTATAGCTGATTCTATTGCTACTTCTATTGGCACGTCAAGAGAAGGAGTTAGACCTCTATCCGGCAACTTCAGTAGCTCAGTAACTGCAGGGGAGAAAACCGAAGTTACTTTTATAGCTTTAAATTTTTGATTTTTTTCATAATCTTGAACCTTCCCAAACAACACACTAAAACGGTTATACACCTCTTTAATTAATTGATATTTATTTTTCATGGATACTTTTACACCATACCAATTTAGATGCTTAGCTTTATTATAATCAGTTTCTTCTTTAATATCTACTCCCAGCTCCTCTTGTACATAATCTTCCAAAGCCTTCATAGTCCTTTTAATGTTTTTTGTAGTGACATCTCTCAAATCCTCTTTCGTAATTCTATTTTGATCAACTAACTGCTCAGTAATCTTTGAGCATCTATAAGTTTTCATAATATTAATAATATCCCCTGCGTTTTTTTTAGTTAGCTTTGGACAATCATTTATTAAGTAGCATATTATATCTATAATATTCCAATTTCTAAGTAATATATTATAATTTGACGTACGATTAAATATAGGCAAACTCCAATCTTGTTTTTTAAAATCATTTATGGCCTGAATAAATATATTCTTTAATGTAAGAGTTTTATTCAAACTTTCGACAGTGTCTTTAAAAACATCAGGTACATAGGATAAAACTTTATCACAAAATACAAAGAGTCGTAATTTTATCTTGTTCATTTTAATTACTCCTTTATTATAACCATACGATACCCACAAAATCACAGCTAATAAACCTGAAGGTATCAATAAAATACCCGAAGCCGCAATTTTAATCGATTCAAAAAGAATCTTTGCACCAAGCTTTAAAGGAATTTTTATAACCCAACCAGAAGCAACATAAAAAATACTCATAGGATATACACAAATGAATTTAATAAAGCTTCTTAATAGTTTGAAAGTAAAATATAAAACTTCATCATGGGTATTCTCTTGGAATCCATATCCATAACGGGGTCTTGGACCACTTTGCCATTTGGAAAGTTCATAATTAAATACTGTGATTTTATCGTTTAATTCCTTATCTGTAATTCTTGCTAGCTCTTCTTCAGTAAGATCTACAAAGGAATCAATTTTGATACCCTTAAATTTATTTCTTATTAGCTTTGCACATTCGATAGCTTTATATATTAAATAGGGTATAGCAATAAAATTTAAAAAAGCGGTGGGTAATGTCATTCCAGCAAAGATAGAATTTTTTATTAAATTAAGCCATAGCTTTGGCAAAGTTTGAGTTAAAAATCTTGTTACATCAGTAACTATAAATTCATATACTTTATCGCAATTTTTGATAAATACAAGACCAATTATATCTTTAAAGAATTCTTTTACTAGATTTAACCAGGCTTGATTTTCTGGATTAAGCAAAAAATTCCGAGTATAACGCGCAATACAGATTAGCAGTGTAGACGTAGTTATAGAACCCACAAATCTAATTAAAAAACCACTCATATCGGTTTTCCACCAGGATAAAAGTTTTAATGAATCACTAGGTTCCGATAGAGGAGAAGTATTAATTATAATATTTTGAAATTGGCTATAACCTTCATTCTTTCCTTTATCCATAACAAAGATCATCCTTCCTAAAAAGCATAAAAAATCATTTATATTATATCATATTGTTGTTTAAGTCACCAATACCTTTGAAAGAAGCAAAACTGAGTTTTGCAAATCAGTCTGGCTAATCATTTCTGACCGACTGTGCACATATCTACATGGGATCGATATTGCACCAGAAGGAATTCCACCTGCTACCAGATGTATTGAACCTGTATCATTCCCACCATAGTCTAATACTTCATATTGGTATGAAATTTTGAGGTCTTTTGCTGATTTCTCTATTAGGTTTTTTACTTCCGAATGACAAATAATTGATCTATCTTTTATTTTTATCGCCGGTCCACCTCCACACTTTACCTCCATAGGTTTAGCTTTTGGTGTGTCTCCTGTTGCAGTTACATCGACCCCTATAGCATAATCTGGTTTAAGCCTATAGGCAGCGGTTTTTGCCCCCCTTAGTCCTATCTCTTCCTGCACGGTAAATACAAAATATATTTCATTCTTAGTTTTAGGCATTGTTTTAATTGTCTCAATTAAAGTAGCACAACCACATCTGTTATCGAGTGCTTTAGAGATTATCATATCCCCACTTTGAACTGCCGCTCCTACAAAACACGCCGTATCTCCAATTTTTATCTTTTTTTCAACGTCTTCTTTATTTTCCCCCCAATATCAATATACATGCTAGATAATTTTAAGTTTTTCATATCTTCAATCTCTTCTTCAAAAAAGACTGTTCCAATAACTCCATTCTTGAATTGAACCCTTTGCCCTATACAATAAAAAGCTGAGACTCCACCAATATTTGAGAACCTGATAAATCCTTTTTCATCAATAAAAGTAGCTATTATCCCAATTTCATCCATATGAGCAGCTACCATGATCTGCTTCTTAGTTCCTTTCTTGGTAGCTATCAGATTACCTAATGTATCGACTGCTATTTCATCAACATACCCAGATATTTTACTTCTTATAAGATCACGGATTAATTCCTCCGTACCTGATACACCAAAACAATTTGTCAATTCGTAGATAAGATTAAACATTTGTTTCCCTCCGTTGATAGTTTTCTTAAAACACTGCTTAAAAGCCTCCCGCAGTCATTAAAATCATTCTTACTCATAATCGATACAGGGGAATGTATATATCTGCAAGGAACTGATATTGACGCTACACGACATCCCTTGCCACTTAATTGAATTCGTCCGGCATCGTTTCCCCCTAAGGTTGTCTTCTTAAACTGTACTTTAATATTGCTATCATTTGCTACTTTATAAATAAAATCAACCAACTCTTTATCGCAATACGAAGTTCGATCCATTATTGTTAATGCCGGCCCTAAATTTAGCTTTGTAGATTGTTCATATTCTTCAACTTTTGGTACATCAGAACAGGTTGTTCCCTCAATTACAATAGCCAAATCAGGCATGATTCTATTTGCAGCGACCTCAGCACCTCTTAGTCCAACCTCTTCTTGAACTGTAAAGCACACATATAAATCAAAATCAAATTCTTGCTTTAGTACATCTATCAAAATCGCACAACCAATCCTGTCATCTAAAGCCTTAGTCTTAATGCAATCATCACCTATTTCTTCAAAATTGGGGTTAAATCCAATATATTCACCTAACAAAACATTCTTTTCAGCTTCTTCTTTATTTTGTGCTCCAATATCTATATACATGTTTTTTATCTTAATTACACGTTCTTTCCCTTCTGAATCTTGTAGGTGTATCGGCTTCACACCTATGACCCCTTGAAGTTTTTTATCACCAATCAGAACCCTTTTACCTAGTAATATCCTTTCATCGATTCCACCAACTGGTCTAAATCTGATGGTCCCTGAGTCTCCATAACCTGTTACCATAAAACCGACCTCATCCATGTGGGCTGAAAGCATTATTTTAAAATCAGATTTTTTATTTTTTTTATTCTTATATTTTTTATAAACAATAAGATTGCCAATTGAGTCTTCAGTTATTTGATCTGCATAAGAGCTAATCTTTTCTTTAATATACATCCTTATTTCATCCTCATCACCTGAAACTCCAATCAAACTCGTTAATTCTTCTAGAAGATTTAAGCTTTCATTACTTGACTTTAAATTATGTGACTTTTCAATCGATGCCCCCCCTAAACTAAGAAGACCTTCAATCTCACTTTGCGGTAGTGATACAAACCTTGCCAAAAGTTTGCCGGCGTGATATACGTCATTTAGATCAAAAGTTTCAATTGGTGTGTGCATATATCTTACTGGAACTGATAGTAACAGTGTTGGAATCCCCATTTGCGATACTTGTATTGCTGAGGCTTCTGTCCCTGTATCTTCTGGCTCAATATCGATTTGATACGATATATTTTCTTCTTTTGCAAGTTCTATCATTCTTTTAGTCAGTTTCTTGTGTAGATTGGGTCCAATCCCTATGCTAAAGCCTTTGCCAAGAGTAAAAACATCATCTTTGGAAATATCAGGCATATCGCCATGGCAAGCATCTATTACAATGCCAATATCCGGGAATATATTAAACGCTGCTATAGTTGCACCCCTCAGCCCCACCTCTTCTTGGGTTGTGGCTACAAAATATACATCCATATCAGACTTGTATTTTGAAAGTTCTTCCATGGTCTTTACCAAAGTCAAAACTCCTGATCTATTATCAACTGACTTTGTACTTATTCTGTTACCTAATAGATACGATGTATTTAGCTTAAAAGTAACCGTATCACCAATACAAATATTTTCTTTTAAAAATTCTGAAGTTCTACCAGTATCAACATTCAAATCTCGAATTTTAACTATCTTTTGGGTGTCCTTAAGTGTTAAAAGGTGTGGCGGTTTAGCTCCGATTACTCCTTTAATATCCACCTTCCCATGAATAACAACTTCTTGCGCAAGCAGTATTTTGCTATCAATTCCACCAATATTCGATATTTTGACAAAACCATTTTCATCGATCCCACTTACAATAAATCCGATCTCATCATAATGGGCAGTGAGCATCACTTTTTTTGATTCTTTTAAGCGACCCTTTTTATTCCAACAACATTATAAAATTTATCTACGTAGACTTTATTACAGAATTTCTCAAACTGTGTCTTTACTCTTTCTGATAATTTTTTTTCAAAACCAGATACTGCCGGGATTTCATTTAAGTAATTAAGTATTTCCTTATAGTCTTCCATAAATCACCCCAAGTATATTTTTTGTAAATTAAGCATAATTAAAAAATATTACATTACCAATATGTCCCTACGAATAGAACTTCTAGTTGGCGCAAAAAGTGAAACATCCATAACGTTTTTATGAAAGATTCCAAAAGTCAATACATCAAAAATAGTCACAATCAATTTTTTCAACCAAGTATCAAACCTTTCTTCGTAATAGAAACTAGGATTTTGTAAATTTCGCTTAACATCAGGGTTATTAAAAACATCATTAACATGTTCTCTAAATTTCTTTAAATCTTTAACGCTTTTATCTGGAATCTCATTCCTTATGTGTTCCATGAAAATATCTCTTTTACATTTTTTTAATAATGTTTTCTGATGTTCATTACTTAATGAGTTTATAATAACAATGTCAAATTCCTCACTAATTATATTTGAAATAAGTTCTTGATCGTCAGTTTGTTGTCTAATTGCTTGAGTCGTAGGAGGTGCATTCGCCGATAAAGGCTTTTGTGGTTTTATTAAAACTTCTTCCAATTTAATTAATTTACCTAATGATTCTCGTTTAAATATTTCACAATCATACTTATTTCTCAAATTACCTTCATTTATTCCTTTAGTTAAATAATCAAATATACTTAACTGCTCATCTTGCTCTTTACCTTTAATAGCATATTCTATTTTTTCTGCATCTTGTGGCAAATAAGGTATGCATAATTCTTGATATAATTTATCCAGTCTATTAAACAAAACAGTTCTATTCATTCTAGCGATAGCACAAGTATATACAGTTGCAAAACCTCCACAAGGTCCAGCAATAAGTTGATCCTCTTTTAAATCTGATATGACCCTTATATCAGGGTAAGTAGTTCGCAAATTTTTAATTACACTATTAGAAATACAATATCCCATTGGATTCTTGTAGTATGCATATATTTGTTCTTTTCCACACCGATCTTTATCTTTAACTATACTAAGGTGAACCCAGTGATCCAAATTTATTTGTAATACTATAGAGACCAAACCTCTTTCGTTAATTTCCCTTTCTATATTATTTAAATAATTAGTATTTAGCTTTACATCATTAATAACATGTATTAAATTTAGAGGCTGAAATCCATCAAGTTCTTTTGGAAGATCATCAAAATTATTATCAAGCTCTTCAAGTGATTTGTTATAAGAAGTAGCAAGCTCTAGTCTCCCTAAATAGCTAAAAACATCTCTAATATTTAATTTATGTGCAATTCTAATGATTTGTCCAACTTCTAATTTTTGATCAGGATTAACTTCACTGAATATTGGATTAAAATCTGCTTGTAACTTAGCAGCATCATTTTGTCCAAAATTATTTTGAATAACGAAGTTAAGGTTTTGTAATGAAGTACGCCAGTGATTATCTATAGTTTGCCAACATTGTTTAGACGAACACTTTTCAAGCATTGGAAGGATATTCCCGTTTTGTTCAAGGTCATGTATTACTACCAGAGAGAATTGTATAAATTCAATAATTCGTTTACACCAATATCTTTCTTCTGTAGAAATTGCCTTAGCTTCTATATGTTGAAGCATATTTCTCATCTGAGTATTTAGAAATGTTTCTAAATCATTTACTTTGTTTATTTCCTTTTCTTTCCGTGTAACTAATCTATTAAAATCATCAATAAAAGGAAATGCCTTAATTTCAGCACTTTGCATAAAAACCATCTCCTTTCCCTGTCCACTCAAACCATATTTTATGGTATTAAATAATTCTCTTATTGATTTATAATATTATAGAAACTAATAGAAAACAACATGTCCATAGAAA
>CAVYEU010000049.1:0-13058 GCA_963767415.1 uncultured Eubacteriales bacterium | reverse complement strand
AATGTATTGCTAACATTTTTGAAACCGTTAGTGCATGTTAATACTTGCTTCATTAAAAAAATTATTACCTCGGCAAGTATAACTATACATTTGTTTGATATTCTGTGCTTATATTTTTAATTTTTTAGGACATTTTCAAAAACGCTTGACACATTCTATAATATTTTTATTAATTTTTTCAATACTATTATCTCTTGAAAATATCCAGGTAACTCTGCCTCGAATTCGACGTATTTCCCTATTATGGGATGAACAAAGCCTAAAACCTTAGCATGAAGGGCTTGTCCGTGGGTGATATATTTTGAGTTGTTTTTTCCGTAAATGGTGTCGCCTAGTATGGGATACCCAATCTGGGACATATGAACGCGGATTTGGTGTGTCCTGCCTGTTTCTAAAGTAACTTCAATATATGTAATATCATCGAATCTTTCTAACACCTTGAAGTAGGTTACGGCATTCCTGCCATTTTTTAAATTAACCGCCATTTTTTTTCGGTCAATAGGGTGTCTTCCAATCGGGGCATCTATTTTTCCAGTGTCTTTGGTTATAACTCTTTCTGTTAAAGCAACGTAAACCCTTTTAATATCATGGTGTTTTAACAAGTTACATAGTTTTTCATGGGATTCATTGTTTTTAGCTACAACAAGTACTCCTGAAGTATCTTTGTCAATTCTATGGACTATACCGGGTCTGATAATACCGTTAATATTTGAAAGGTTATCCTTGCAGTGATTTAATAATGCATTAACCAGTGTACCTGAGACATTTCCAAAGGAAGGATGTACTACCATCCCTTTAGGTTTATTAACCACCAAAATATCGTTATCTTCATAAAGAATTGGGATATCTATTTGTTCCGGCTGAGCATCTAATATCTTTGCATCTGGTATATTAATGAGTATCTCATCATTAAACTTAAGCTTATAGTTTGACTTTATTTCTTTTTTGTTTACTAAAACAAGGCAATCATTAATCAAGGTTTTAATATACGTCCTGGAATATTCAGGCAACTGTTCTTTCAACCATGCATCGATTCTTAGATTGTTTATATCTGATGTAAGCCTAATTTTTCTCATAATTTTGAAATGACTATTTCCTCTTTCTTCTCCTTTTTTTGATCATCATGCTTATGAACAAAAATAATGTAATATCCTAAAAGTATTGATCCAACCACTATGAAAGAGTCAGCTAAATTAAAGGTTGGATAGTGATAACTTCCAATAAAAAAATCAATAAAATCAATAACAATGCCTTTAAATATCCTATCAGCTAAATTACCAATAGCACCTCCAATAATAAAAGACAATGGTAGTTGAAGTTTTGGTTCTTTTATTTTGAATAAATAGAAGACCATTACAATAACTGCAATAATAGTAATTGGAATGAATATTACTCTGCCATTTTGCAGTATTCCCCAAGCTGCCCCAGTATTTTCACAGTGAGTAATGTAGAACACTTTTTTAACTATTTCAATTCCTTCACCAAGTTCAATATTTGTACTTATAAGATATTTGGTCAATTGGTCAAGCCCAATTATGAAGATTATAATTATACTCCAAATCATGTTTTCACCTAAACCTTTCAAAAATCATTTTTAAAATCATGCTTTAACATAAAAAAAGCTGCGAGACTTCCGGTACTTGATTTATCACCTCTATATGAAAAAAAATAATGAGTATTGCATTTGGTACAGATATTAGACACAATAATATTTCTACTTAATAAGCTTAAACTGGTTAGGGTCTTAAAAATAATTGATTGAAGATCTATAGTCCATTTCTCTTGAGAAATTTTATTAAAAAGAGTTGGATCCAGATTAAATTTGTCATTAAAAGCACAAAAAACATCTTCCGAAACCTCAAAACAACACTTACCAATAGAAGGACCAATTACTGCTTCAATATTTTGAGGGTTTATTCCAAACTCTCTAACCATTTTTTCGACAGCTTTGCCACCAATTTCTTTTAAAGTACCCATCCAACCAGAATGAACAGATGCAATAACATTGCATACAGGGTCATACAGCAATATTGGAACACAATCAGCGTAGAATGTTAATAAAACTATATCTTTTTTATTTGTTATTAATCCATCGAACCCTAGCATTTCAAGGTTCTCCTTTATTATGCCATTCCCACGATGAGATTCATCCACAATAAGGATCTTATCATCATGAATTTGATTTGAACATACTATATTTTCATAATTAATTTCTAATGCATCCGAGATTCTCTTGAAATTTTCCAATACATTCTCGCGGCTATCACCTCTATTGAAACTTAAATTTAGCGATGAAAGACTCCCATTGCTTACTCCTCCCAAACGGGTTGAAAAACAATGAACCAAATGATCAGAATATTTTAAAAGATTTGAGTATTGCAAAAATGTAACACCGCTTTTATTAACTAATTTTATTCTATTATCATTTTCAAAATAGTTCTCAATCATAAATATAATTTCACCTAAAAATATTAATAAATATACTAACTAAATTATATAAATAATGGGTAGGTTTATACATTATGACCATCCCCTAATTTTTCTTAATCGCTGATGCTCCTACTAAAATATATTAGTTCTAAAAATAATATATAATTTGTAGTATGGTTTTGTAAACAATATTTAAATTATTTTCCATTATTTATCGCATAGTTAGCCCAATTTATAACATGAGTGTTAATCTGTAAAGTTATTTGACAATAATTATTGTAGTACTATATAATTTTTAAATAATATTTAAGAAAACTAATGGGGGATAAAAATGTCAGATGATAACCAAAACACAAAAAATAATGTTATAGATTATAGTAAAACGCTGAACCTACCTAACACTGATTTTTCGATGCGGGCAAATCTTCCCCAAAAAGAACCTGAGATATTAAAAAAATGGGAAAATATGAAGATTTATCAAAAACAATTAGATAAGTCTAAGGGAAACCCTAAATTTGTACTTCATGATGGACCGCCTTATGCAAATGGGGGAATTCATCTTGGAACTGCGTTAAACAAAGTATTAAAAGATATTATTATAAAATATTATAGCATGATAGGGTATTATGCACCGTATATTCCTGGGTGGGATACTCATGGACTTCCAATAGAACAGCGTGCTATCAAAGAGCTTGGACTAAAAAGACATGAAGTAGGGCCGGTCATATTTAGAAAAGCCTGCAAAGACTTCGCGATGAAGTATTTGGGTATTCAAAGAGAAGCCTTTAAGCGTCTTGGTGTAAGGGGAGATTGGGAAAATCCTTATATTACACTTAATCCCGAGTTTGAAGCTAAGCAGATCGAGGTGTTTGGTGAGATGGCAAAGAAAGGATACATTTACAAAGGCTTAAGACCAGTATACTGGTGTACAGACTGTGAGACAGCTTTAGCTGAAGCTGAAATAGAGTATGATGATCACGAATCACCTACTGTTTTTGTCAAATTCGAAGTAAATGAGGATAATGGAACTATAAAAAATGTAGCAGGTACAAACCAAAAAGTATTTTTTGTGATTTGGACAACTACAGTATGGACGCTACCTGGGAATCTTGCTGTTTGCTTAAATAATGATTTTGAGTATGCTTTTGTGAAAATAAATAATGAATACTTAATCATTGCTAAGGAACTAGTTGAATCTGTAATGAAAACTGCAAAGATCGAACATTATAAAATAGTCGGTAAGGCAAAAGGGGAAAAATTAGAGGGAATAAAATGTAAGCATCCATTTTTGGATCGCGATTCATTAGTAATTTTGGGAGACCATGTTACGTTAGATGCTGGTACAGGTTGTGTTCATACTGCTCCTGGCCATGGCGCTGAAGACTTTTATATTGGACAAAAGTATAATTTGCCAGTGGTTGTTCCTGTAGATGACAAGGGTTTCTTGACCAAAGAAGCAGGTCAGTTTGCTGGACTATTCTATTCAAAATCAAACAAACATATTGCTGAGCATCTTGAGAGTACTAATCACTTGCTTGCAAAAGAGAAAATTGTGCACCAATATCCACACTGCTGGAGATGTAAAAAACCAATTGTATTTAGAGCAACAGAGCAATGGTTTGCTTCAATTGACAAATTTAGAAATGATGCGCAAAAAGGAATTGAAAGCGTAAACTGGGTACCTGAATGGGGAAAAGAAAGAATTGCCTCAATGGTAAGAGATAGAGGAGATTGGTGTATCTCAAGACAGAGGATTTGGGGAGTACCTATTCCAATTTTCTATTGCGTTGACTGTAAAAAAGTGCATATAAATGATACTACAATAAGTCGTGTCAAAGAATTATTCGGAAAGCGGGGGTCTGATGCTTGGTATGAAGTTGATGCAAAGGATATTTTACCGCATGATTATAAATGTTCATGCGGATGTACAAACTTTGAAAAAGAAGAGGATATAATGGATGTTTGGTTTGATTCAGGTTCAAGCCATGCTGGTGTTCTTGAAACCAATAATGATCTTACCTGGCCTTGTGATATGTACTTAGAAGGAAGTGACCAACATAGAGGTTGGTTTCAATCTTCATTATTGACAGCGGTTGCTACTAGAGGAAGGGCACCATTTAAGACTGTATTAACCCATGGATATGTTGTAGATGGAGAAGGTCGAAAAATGTCAAAGTCATTAGGTAATGGAATTGATCCTGAGAATGTAATCAAAGAGTATGGTGCTGATATATTAAGACTTTGGGTTGCAGCATCAGATTATAAGACGGATATAAGAATATCAAAACAAATCTTGAAGCAGTTATCTGAAGTTTACAGAAAGATAAGAAATACATGTAGGTTTATATTAGGAAACCTTTATGATTTTGATCCAAACAAAAATATGTGTAAGTTTAATGACCTCCAGGAATTAGATAAATGGGCGCTGATGAAGCTAAGTGAATTAATTCTTAAAGTAAATAACGCATATGAAAAATATGAGTTCCATATAATGTTTTATTCGATCCACAATTTTTGTGTTGTTGATATGAGTAATTTTTACTTAGATATAATTAAAGACAGATTGTATACATTCAAACCAGATTCAAAAGAAAGAAGGGCAGCACAGAGTACAATATACGAGATTATAGAGGCATTGACTTTAATGTTGGCTCCAGTGCTTACCTTTTCAAGTGAAGAGATATGGAGCTTTATACCACACAGAAGCTCTAGTAACCCTGAAAGTGTCCAACTAAACAATTGGCCTAAACCAAATGAAAAATATGATAATCAAGAGTTGGAAGATAAGTGGAATAAGATATTAGATATAAGATCAGATGTATCAAAAGCATTAGAACTTGCGAGGATACAAAAGCTTATAGGTCATTCATTAGACGCTCAAGTGACTATTTTTGCTGATGATGAAAACTATGATTTTATTAATAAGTGTAAAGATCAATTAAAAGAGGTGTTTATTGTATCTGAGTTTGCATTAGAAAAGCTTGGTAGATCGCCAGCTTACGCAATTGAGGGTGAATTGGTGAAAAATATTAAAATAGAGATTGCAAAAGCACAAGGAATAAAATGTGAAAGATGCTGGATATATAGCGTAAATATTGACGAATCAAAAGATCTAACACTGTGTAGCAAATGTATAGAGGCTGTTGGATAAAAATACATTTAATCATTATAATATTATCAAATTATGCCGAATAATATGATAGAAGTAAAAATGAAAGAAAAGCGTGTATGAACAGATAAATAATAAAACCGGTTATAAAAATATGTTTTTTGTTCATTATTCTTTTTAAAGGAAGTGAAGATAATTATGTTATTGAAATTGTTAGATATTTTGGTAGTAGTTTTAATCTTCTATACTTCATTTAGAATGACAAGTGTTATATGGAATTATGATCAAAAAAAAACGAAAAATGTACACGTAAATCGTAAGGAAGAAACAGATGGTGTTCATTATAGATTTAGATAGGAATAAAGTAACATAAAGGAAAAGCAGATTATTTCAATAATTTGCTTTTTTTGTTTATACAGCATGCACTCTCGATGGCAAAAAAAATGGCAAAAAAATATTTTGTTTTAGAAGGATAATTATAAATGTCTATCGAAATTATTAAATATATAATGATTTAATTATATCAAAGAGAGGTAGTGATTTATTTATGGAAAGACTACATCGTCATCCTAAATTAGAACTTCCTACTAAAGTAGAGAAAGAAGCGTCTAATAAGGCAGGAGCAAGCCAAGACAAAGAACATCTTGCAAATGAACTTAAAATTGAATCTGAACAGAAAAAGCCTGAAAGATCAAAATCAGAGTTACCACAAGTACAACCACCACCTTTACCAACGCAAATAGATCTAGAAAAATTGCGAAAAAAATTAGAAAAATCAAAATCACAATCAACAGAACCACTAAAACCATCACCAGCACTATCACCAGCATCTTCATTAGCACCATCACCAGCAACTTCACGAGCACCTTCACCAAAATCATCAATATAGTAGCTATTATCTCTGGATTCAAGTAAATAAAATCCCCTAATAATATCTGAATTCTAATTAGATTGTTATCAGGGGGTTTAAGGGACTGTTAAGAAATAACTCATACAAGCATTCTGGCTAATTTTTTATTTGCCTACGTTGTCGTCAGTTACAATAAAACAATTATTGCGCCTTCCTCCGCCTTGGCAAATAAAAAATTATCTCAGAATCAGATGTACGATTTATTTCTTAACAGTCCCTAATTTCTTATTGTATTATGAATTATTCTCCTTTTTAATAAAACCCTGATTGCGTTCAAATGTGTATTATATTATAATTAACAAAGTTAATAATTTTACTTTGATTTGATGTAACCGAAATTTATGAGTTTCATACTTGGTGTCATTATTAAAATGTTTGTTCCTCTCGCCAGGAATATAATAGGAATCGGTTGCTAATAATTGTTGGAGGAAAATCAATGCAGATTCTTAGAAAGATGCTTGGAAAGGAAGTAATAAGAAGAAGCGAGATTGTTAAAAACTATGATACAAATAATATACCAAGGCATATTGCAATTATTATGGATGGAAATGGTCGATGGGCACAAAAAAGGGGCTTGCCCAGGGCAATTGGTCATAGAGAGGGAGCAAATGCATTAAAGAGAATATCTAAATTCTGTAATGAAATTGGGATTAAATTCTTGACTGTTTATGCTTTTCTACGGAAAATTGGAAAAGACCCCAAAAAGAAGTCGATATATTAATGTTACTACTACACAATTATCTAAAATCATATAAAGAGCACTTAGGTGATCAGAAAATTAGAATTAGGATAATTGGAGATTTATCAAAGCTATCTTCAGATATTCAAACTGAAGTTGCAATTGTGTTAAAAGAAACTGAACACAATAATGGATTGACATTAAATATTGCATTAAATTATGGAAGTAGATGTGAGATTGTAAGTGCAGTCAAATTACTTGTGGATGAAGTAGAAACAGGCATTCTAAAAAAGCAGGATATTAATGAAGAGATATTTTCAAATAGGCTATATACTAAAGGTATTCCAGACCCTGATTTACTTATAAGACCAGGTGGTGAGAAGCGTATAAGTAATTTTTTATTATGGCAAACCGCATATACTGAATTTTACTATACAGATGTTTTATGGCCTGATTTTAAAAAAAATGACATAATTACTGCAATTTACGAATATCAAAATAGAAACAGAAGATATGGAGGGATTGACATTGTTGGGAACTAGAATGATGAGTGCGTTTTTTGCACTTCTAATATTATTTATTGTTGTATTCACAGGTACATATGTATTTGGTACTGCAATATTTTTAGTAAGTATTCTTTGCCTTTTTGAATTTTATAGTGCTCTTCAAAATGTGAATTATCATCCAATAAAGTGGGTAGGTTATTTATCTACTTTATTGCTTGTCTATATAACTTTTCAAGATTGCTTTAATTTTAACGTAAGCCCTTCAATGTTATTTAATTATATGTTTTTATTGATGTTTATAGGATTTGCAGTAATGTCATTGTATATCATATTTTTTAATGGAAAGACTAATTTGTGTGATATAGCGATGACTATATTTGGAATTATTTATATTTCTTTTCTTATGTCTTTCGTTATTCTTACACGAAACTTATACTATGGACTTGATTTTTTGTGGATTGTTTTATTTGGTGCTTGGGGAACAGACTCATTTGCATATTTTGCAGGAGTTTATCTCGGGGAAAATAAAATATTGCCTGCTATTAGCCCTAAAAAGACACTTGAGGGAGCTATTGGAGGAATAATCGGGTGTACAATTCTTACAACGTTATATGGTTGGATACTTATAAAATATGGTTTTATAAGGCCTACTTATCTATATCATTTTATAATTTTAGGGTGTTTAAACGGAATAATATCACAAGTTGGGGATTGGTTTGCCTCTGCGATAAAGAGGTTTACAAAAGTAAAAGATTTTGGGAGTATTATGCCTGGACATGGTGGAGTATTGGATAGATTTGACAGCGTTTTATTTGTTGCTCCAGTTGTATATTTATATGTTAGTTTTTTTATAAATTAAGAAATGTAAGGAGAATTTAGAATCATGAAGAAAAGTATAGGTGTTTTAGGTTCTACAGGATCAATTGGGGTTCAAACACTTGATGTTGCAAAAAATTTAGATATTAAAGTTATAGCTTTATCAACAAATTCAAATATTGACTTATTAGTAACGCAGGCTTATGAATTTCATCCGAAAAAAGTTGTAGTAACCAATGAATTATATTATAAAGAACTTAAAAATAGGCTTTCTAATTTAGATATTGAAGTTCTAACAGGCAATGAGGGGCTTTTAAGTATTACAGGCGATGATGATATTGATACTGTAGTTGTAGCTGTTGTAGGTATTGCAGGACTAATACCAACTATAAATGCGATAGAGCACGGTAAAAATATTGCTCTTGCTAATAAAGAAGCTCTTGTAACAGGTGGAGAAATTATTATGAATAAAGCTTACGAAAAAGGAGTAAATATTATTCCGATAGATAGTGAACATTCTGCTATTTTTCAATGTTTAATGGGAAATAACATTAAACAACTGAAAAAACTTTCAATAACAGCTTCAGGAGGACCTTTTAGAGGTAAAAGCATTGAGGATTTAAAAGGGGTAACCCTTTATGAGTCTTTAAGGCATCCAAATTGGAGAATGGGTAAAAAGATCACAATTGATTCGGCAACTATGATGAATAAAGGATTAGAGGTGATTGAGGCAAGATGGCTATTTAATGTTTCCTCATCCAAGATTGAAGTTATAGTTCATCCTGAGAGTATAGTACATTCAATGGTTACATATATAGATAATTCAGTGATGGCACAGCTTGGCATACCAGATATGAGGATTCCAATACAACTTGCTTTAACGTATCCGGATCGGGTAGAGACTAATGTTGAAATGCTTGATCTAACAAAGTATGAAAGACTAACCTTTGAAAAGCCTGACGTAGAAACATTTGTGTGCCTTAGGTTAGCATATGAAGCTCTAAAATTAGGAGGATTAATACCAACTGTTTTAAATGCAGCAAATGAAGTTGCGGTGGAGTATTTCTTAAATGATAAAATAAAATTTTTAGATATTCCAAAAATAATAGAAGATATGATGCAAAAATTTGACGATATAAATATTAGTTCTATAGAAAATATTATGAATATTGATAAAAATGTTAGAAAAACAGTAATTGAAAATATAAATACTGGATATTATAATAAAGCGATAATAACATTAGGAGGCGGTATAAGTTGAGTTTGTTGCTTACTATACTAGCATTTAATTTAATAATAATAGTTCATGAACTGGGTCATTTTTTGGTAGCCAAGCTATCAAAAATAAAGGTTCTTGAGTTTTCAATGTTCATCGGACCAAAAATATTTAGTATCAAACGCGGGGATACACAGTACTCAATTCGATTATTACCGTTTTTAGCATATGTCAAAATGGAGGGTGAAGATGAAGCATCTGATTCTAAACACTCCTATAGTAAAAGGCCATTATCAATCCGTGCAGCAGTTATTTTTGCGGGTCCTTTTGCTAATATTTTATTAGCAGTTTTGATATTCAGCGTAATTTTTGTGATAAATGGATTTCAAACAACAACAATTAATTCTGTGAACCGAAACTCTTCGGCATATGAGGCAGGGATAAGGGCTAATGACAAAATCATAAAGTATAATGGAACCAGAATATTTACACCTCAGAATATCTTAGAGTTTTTATATGCAAGCAAAGGAGCACCTGCAACCGTTGAAGTACAAAGAGGTGAAGAAATATTAAAAACAATAATTAAACCTAAAGTATTACCCAAAAATAGATTTATTATCGGATTTAAACCGATTGCACCAGATGGGGTAACTTCGACAGTTGCTGATACTGTTGATAAAACATCACCGATAGGAACGGCAGGAATAATGAAAAATGACAGAATTATTGCATTAAATAATGTACCGATATCTAATATGTCAGATATATTAAACTATATGATAGCGAGCAAAGGAGATCCAATAAATATAACGATTTTTAGGAATAATAAAGAAATTGTTATTAATAATGTCGTCCCAAAACAAACAAAAAATCCAGAAACGTATGAAATAGGAGCGAATTTTGTATTTGAAAATGGATCGCTTTTGCCCGGAATAAGTCATGCCTTATTGTTTACTTATTCTACGATGAGAAGTACTGTTTATACAATGTCATGGTTGATACAGGGTAAAGTGTCAATAGAAAGTCTAACAGGTCCAGTAGGAATTGTTTCTACAATGAATGAGGTTGCAAAGCAGGGTGAAAATATGTTTGAAAAAATAATATCATTATTATATATGACAGCCTTTATCAGTGTAGCAATAGGTGCAACTAATTTAATTCCTTTTCCTGCTTTAGATGGTAGTAAATTATTATTTATCGCTATTGAAAAAATTAGAAAAAAACCTATCCCCATTGAGAAAGAATCTGCTATTGCAATGATAGGATTTGTACTTCTGCTTGCATTGGCAGTTTTTACAACAGCCAATGATTTTATAAGGATATTTTCTGAATAAAATGGAGTTTTATTCTTTAATCATGCTTAAATGTGGGACAAGGGGTGTAAGTGAGGATGCAGAGTGTTTTGATAAATAATAGTCTATGTGAACTGTTTCCCGAAGTCTCTTATGACATCGAGATGGAAAGCTTATTGAAAGAGGCGAAGATATTAAATATCAATGTTTACAAAAAGGCTAGGAAGCTCGAGATTTTACTTGAATTAAAAAAGCTTTATCCAATTAAAACGATCATTGAGCTAAAAGAGAAATTATCACATTTATATCAATTAAGCTGTATAGATCTGAAACTAAAGTATGATCTAGGCTTAGATCTTAACGAAATACTTTTAGTGTATTGGAAGGAAATATTATATTATATCAATCAAAAAATTGTTTTGACAAAAGGTATAATGTCAAACTGCTCATATGAGATTTCCAAAAGTAAACTAAATATTTATTTACATACTAATGGATGTGAAATATTAAGATCTCAAAAATGTGACCTCTTAATTCAAGACATCATATATGAATGGTTTGATATTAGAATAAAAATTGAGTTCTTTTATTTAGATTGTCAGGACAAGCAAGCAGTTGATGATGCTTATTTGAATGAAAAAATCGATAAGGAGTCTAAGATTGTTGATAAAATCATAGATAGAAAATGTTTTGAGGGTAAGGTCAGTAATACCGATTTATCTTTTAAAGGAGAAACTAAACTTCAAAAGCTAAAATGTGAAAGAAAGAAGCTCAAGCCTTCTGATATATTAGGAAATGAGATTACAGATAGAGCTATGAATATATCAGATGTTACTCAGGATTCTGGGACAGTCTGTATAGAAGGTGAAATATTCAGGATTGAAACAAGGGAAACCAAAAATGGTAAATTCCTTTTTATATTTGATATGACGAATTATACAAGCTCAATAACAGTTAAATTTTGGCTCAAGGCTAAAGAACTATCAAAAAAGCAGGAAAAGATAGTGGAGGGAGCTTATGTTAAGGTAAGAGGGGATGCTCAATACGATAAGTTTTCAAGAGAGCTTTCGATTTTTGCGTTAGATATTGAAAGATCGAAAAACTCTATCCAGGAAAGGCAAGATAATGCATATACAAAAAGGGTAGAGCTTCACTTACATACGCAAATGAGTTCAATGGATGGAGTGTCATCAATTAAGGAATTAGTAAAAAGAGCCTCATCCTGGGGGCATAGAGCAATTGCGGTTACAGACCACGGTGTTGTACAGGCCTATCCAGAGGCTTATGAGGCAAGTAAAAAATATAAGATGAAAATAATATATGGGGTTGAATGCTATTTATATAATGATAATGATTTTGCTAAAGTTGATTTCAAGAAAGCGAGAACATATCATGGAATAATCCTTGTAAAAAGCTTTGTTGGTTTAAAGAATCTATACAAGATTATTTCCGAGTCTCATTTAAAGTATTATCACAAACGTCCTAGAATTCCCAAAAGCCTAATAAATCAATATAGAGAAGGATTGATATTAGGTGGTGCCTGTGAAGCAGGTGAGGTTTATTCTGCAATAGTTGAAAAAAAGTCTTGCGAAGAAATAGAAAATATAATAAAGTTTTATGATTATTTGGAGATACAGCCACTTCTAAATAATGAGTTTATGATTAAGAATCAAACTGTATCAGGAATTGAAGAATTAAAAGAAATAAATAGAAAAATAGTAGCTTTAGGTGAAAAATTTGACTTGATGGTAGTAGCAACATGTGATGTCCATTTCATGGATCCCAGAGACGAGGTTTTTAGAAGGATATTAATGGCAGGGAAAGGGTTTGCGGATGCTGACAAACAAGCCCCATTATATTTTAGAACTACAGAGGAGATGCTTGAAGAGTTTTCATATTTAGGATCTTTAAAAGCTTTTGAGGTTGTAGTTAAAAACACAAACGCTATATCAGATTTAATTGAACATATAATTCCAATACCAGATGGAACATTTCCTCCCCAAATAGATGGTGCAGAAAGGGAGATTCGCTTCTTAGCAGACCAAAAATCAAAAAAAATATATGGAGATGTATTACCCCAGGTTGTTGAAGAAAGGCTTA
>CAVYEU010000048.1:0-74432 GCA_963767415.1 uncultured Eubacteriales bacterium | reverse complement strand
GAACCATCGGCCTGTTCCTCAGTGAAAACAAATTCTGCATTGCAGTCTTTACATATCAATACTTTATCTGCCATGATATAACACCTCCTTGATAATTAGATTTAATTTTTTCGAGGAATCCTCCAAACTTCAAGGAAAAGATAAGTTAGAAAGAATTAAATCTATTAATTATAATATATCATACTGTGGGGATATTATCAATAAATAAACAAACGTTTTGTTTCTATAACTTTATTCCACACTTAGGACAAAATTCATAGCCTACATCGTTTACCGCGCCACAATTACTACATACTTTTTTGTTTTTTGGAAGTTCTGCTTCTTCTTTTATAGCCTCATGCTCAATTACTTCTTGTTTTGCTCCACACTTTGAACAATATTCAAAATCAATATCGAGTTCAGCTAAGCATTGAGAGCAAATTTTAATGTTCTTTAACGCAAGAATTTTTTCCTTCATATCTTTAATATTTTCTTCGAATGATTTGATCTTTTCACAAAATTCTTTAGCGGCTTCTAAAACATCCTCATTTTTTGCATAAGCCTCATAAACTTTTTTGCCGATTTCGATCAAAATCTTTTCGATTTTATCTTCTTCTATCCCTATGTTCACACATAGTCTGGTTATCTCTACTAATTCACCTGATCTTTTTGCAGCAGCTTTTGCAGTCTTTGAGACCTTATCAGTAAGGTTATCAAGAATTGACATATTTATCATCCTTTCTTTGTTTATTATTTCTCTCTAATCTTATTTTATACTATACAACAGAGAATATCAATATGAACATTAAGAATATTAAGGTCAATATTAATATTCTTAATGTTCATATTGATTATTTATGTAATAATTTCCTTATATTATAATAGTATATCTTTTTGAAGCAATTTTATACAATTTTTTTTATAGATATGCTATTAGTGCAGTATATTTATTTAGGAATAGCACTTTACTTAAACTCACCACATATTATTAATATACAGTTAATGCACTTATATTTAGCAGATATCTGTGTTTTTATAAAAAACATCTATATTTATAAAATGTTTTTGGGGGGGTGGCTATTTTGTTGCTTTATATATTAGATCCGATTATTAATGTTTTAAGCAATATATTTTTTATGTTTGGGTATATTTCTAATCTTAATTCCTTTCCACAGCCTTTGACTCCAGAAGAAGAACAAAAATATATAGATTTATATCTAAATAGTAATGACGACATTGCAAAGAATATACTGATAGAAAGAAACTTAAGATTAGTAGCACATATTGTAAAAAAATTCTGTTCTAATAATACTAATGACAGTGATGACCTGATTTCGATCGGAACAATTGGATTAATCAAAGCAATATCTACTTTCAATCAATCAAAGGGTACAAAATTGGCTACTTATGCAGCTAGATGTATCGAAAACGAAATATTAATGCAAATCAGAGCAACAAAAAAAATTCAGAATGAAGTTTCCTTACAAGAGCCAATTGGTTTCGATCGGGAGGGTAATGAAATCTCATTAATTGATATTATTGGTAACGATACCGAAACAATATTTGATGAAGTTGAAACCAAAATTCAAGTTAAAAAATTATATTCAAAAATTAGAATAGTCCTTAAAAAAAGAGAAAAATTAATAATAGAACTTCGTTATGGTCTTTTAAACGGTAAAATTTGGACCCAAAAAGAAATCGCTAAATTATTTGGAATATCAAGATCTTATGTCTCAAGAATAGAAAAAAAAGCAGTCAAAAAACTTAGAAAAGTACTACAACAATAAGGGGCATGCTTAAAAAAAATTAAGTTTATTCTTTAATCATGCCTAGTCAAATAATGAATAAGATTATTATCTTGTTCGTTATTATATACAGTAAAAAATTGATCACATCGTTTCCTTAGCTTCAATTGCAAGAAGTCTCAATACATTTTGAATAACAATTTTTGTACTATCAACAAGAAGTATTCTTGCATTCATAAGATCTTCTTCTGATCCCTTTACTCGACAGGAATTATAAAAAGAATGAAAATCTGATGCCAGATCTAATACATACCTTGTGATCCTGCTAGGCTCTAATGTTTTAGCTGATATCTCTATTTCTTCGGGAAATCTTGCAAGTCTTTTTAATAGATTGATTTCTTCGGGTGTATTTAATACATCAAGATTATATTTAGTTATTTGGTGTACATTGATTCCTTCTGATTCTAAAAGCTTTAGCATGCTACAAATCCTTGCATGTGCATACTGTACATAAAATACTGGATTTTCATTGGACTGCTTAATTGCCAAATCCATATCAAAATCTAAATGATTTCCAGAGGCCTTCATATTGAAGAAAAATCTAGCAGCATCTTTTCCTACCTCTTTTAGCAAGTCATCTAGCGATATTACATGACCCGTACGTTTTGACATCTTTACCTTCTCACCATTTTTAAAAAGATGTACGAGTTGGAATAAAATCACATCTAAATTATCTGAATTAATTGAAAAAGCAGCTACTGCATTCTTCATCCTAGCAACATGACCATGGTGATCTGCACCCCAAAGGTTTATTACTCTATGAAACTTACGTTTAATAAACTTATTCCTATGATATGCAATATCGGTTGCAAAGTAAGTTGGAATTCCATTACTCCGAACTAAGACGTTATCCTTTTCGTCTTGACAGTCAGGCACTTTAAACCAAAGAGCCCCCTCTTTTTCATAGGTATACCCATTAGCTTTTAGATAATCTATAGTTTCCCATATCTGATTAGTATCATACAGTGATTTTTCAGAAAACCATACATCATAGTTAATCCCATAATTTGTAAGACTATTTTTGATTTTATTAATATTCTTAGGAAGTGCATAATCAATCAGTATCTTTCTTCTCTCTTCGCTGTCAAAGCTAAGAAGATTGTCCCCAAATTGGTTAATATACTCTTTCGCATGATCTATAATGTCTTCCCCATGATATCCATCTTCCGGAAACTGCACTTTGTCTTGACCCTGCAATATTTGCAAATATCTCGCTTCTAAAGATATCCCAAACTTTTCTATTTGGTTGCCAGCATCATTAATATAGAATTCACGTGTAACCAAATACCCTGCATATTCCAAGACTCCTGAAATTAGCTCCCCTAAAGCTCCCCCCCTGGCGTTTCCCATATGAAGTGGACCTGTCGGATTTGCGCTGACAAATTCAACTATTACAGCTTGTCCTTCGCTTATATTAATTTTACCATAATCGTCCTTTTCTGATTGTATACAGTTTATATTATCATACACCCAAGAGTTATTAATGTAAAAGTTAATAAACCCAGGATTTGCACACGAAACCCTTTCGACATAAGTACCCTCAAGGCTCATATTGTTAATGAGAATTTGAGCAATAGCCTTAGGTGCCATGTGAACCTCTTTGGTTATCTGCATAGCTATATTAGTTGAAAAGTCTCCATTTTCTTTTTCTTTTGGTGTCTCTATAAGTATATTCTGGATGCTAATGTTAGGAATTTCATTATTAGATATTGAGGCACTTATAGCATTTGATATTATTTCCTTAACATTCTTCTTTACTATATTGTATAGTATTTTTGACCGCTGTCATTTCCTGCCTCCCTTATAAACATGTGGAAATCGTTATTCCCAGCTTTATTATTATCTATTTCTAGCCTATAATCAACCCAAATTTCACCACCACTATCATTGACATCAATACTTACATCATTTGTAAATACCCCTACAGTAAACGTTCCGAACTTAGTATCGTAGTATGAAATATGCTTCATACCACGCTCAAAGATAAATTGTGTATTTACGGTACCAAACCTCATGAGAGTAACGATACCATCTTCAGTTACTTTTATTGTTGTAATTGTGCCATCCATACCTGTAACTTCACTTTCCTTATATGTAACAAAATAAGCATTGTTTTTTCTATAATATTTTCCTTCAGTAATTAATTCAAGTTTATTTTCATTCTGATTTTCCGAAGTCTGAATACCTTTAACAGAGATTATAACATTTTTATTCATAACTCAACACCTCCTTGTGTAATATTTCAGTATTTCTCGATGTCAACTTTTTATTCTGAATAAATTCTATTATTCAAAATCACGCTTCCCAAGTCTTCAAATTTATCTGCACTGTCGCTGGTATAATATCTATAAACAGGGGGAATATTTATCACGTAACATATCAAATTCGGTTATAAACTGTTTGACAACCTTAGCGATTTCTAGTGCTGAACTAACTAATTTTACATTGTCTCCCATTACTCTCGAAATTGTTTTATGCAAAAGAGGATAATGAGTACATCCTAAAACAGCAGTATCAATGTCTTCTTTCAGCAACGGTGTTAAATATTCGATTGCAACCTTATGAGCTATTTCGTTATCCCACCACCCTTCTTCAACTAATGGAACGAATAGAGGACATGCTTTTCTGGTATACTTCAACTGAACTATTTATTTTCTTTATTCCGGTTTCATATACTGAGCTGTTAATTGTTGCAGATGTTCCAATAACTCCAATTTTATTATTCCTAGTTTCCTTAACAGCTGTAGCGGCACCAGGCCCAACTACTTCTACAATGGGAATATCAAAATTTTTCTTAATCGCTTCAAGACTACACGCACTAGCGGTGTTACAAGCAACAACAATCATTTTTACATCTTGATTAAGAAGAAATCGAACATTCTGGAAAGAGTATTTAATGATCGTATCCTTCGATTTAGTACCATAAGGATACCTACCACTATCCCCGAAATAAACGATACTCTCATTTTTAAGTAGCTCTATAATCTTATCTAGTACTGTAAGTCCTCCTAGTCCAGAGTCAAATACTCCTATTGGTCTATTGTCCATAAATCTATTAGCCTCCCTAACTCAAATAAAAAAAATTAATTATAAGCAAAGGGGAATCTCCTTTGTAAATCCCAATATGAGAATTTACACAATTTGTTAACTCCATAAATTCTCATATATCTAGCAAAGCCAGATAATCCTTCAGTTGTACTATCTTCCCCATTTGAACCGTGTAATACAGAAAATACAATATCAATCTTATCAGTCTTTTTTTGTGATTCCAAGTAAGAAAAATAATTGATTAATAGTTTTATATCCCCTATGAATAAATTATATAACTTTTTTATCTTGTCTTCAACTAAATAACTTTTTTTATCTTGTCTTCAACTAAATAATTTTGAAGTCTTTCTTTATAAATTATTTTTTGCAATACTTTCTTACTTACTGGTAATTATTTTTTCTCAGAGGATCATTATACAATAAAAGTTGCCCTGTTTTTGTAACTCCTAATCTAACTATTTCATAGCTTTATTATCTAAATATATTATAGCAAGAATAATATTATACTATAAATAATGACTTTACTAAATTTATAATATCACATTCAGACTGATGAATTATTGAAAATATTTCAATATTGTATGATATTGAATAGAAAATATTAACAATCTTGACTTTTATGATAATCGACTTATTATACTTAGCCTTGCAGATAGTGATATAAAATATTAAATAAAATTACCCTGGAATTACTTTTTTAAAGTGATATCTTGCTATCTTTCACTTTATTTAGTAAAATAAGTTAGTGATTTTTGTGCGAAAGTGGTGGAACTGGCAGACACGCTAGATTCAGGTTCTAGAGCGGGCAACCGTGTGCGGGTTCAAATCCCGCCTCTCGCAGTAAATATAATAATTCATAAGCATATTGAGTCAATTTGCAAGAAATGATATAATAAAGATATGATGACAAATAATTAAATAAACTTCTTCTACTCTAAACATTAAAGTGCTTTTAAAAGAATCTATGTAAAGCCTAAGCTTATTACTCAATTTTTAAGAGAATAAAAAACTTTATCTAATAACAAGTAATCAGATAAAAGAACTAAAAAAGAGAATTATTAGTTATGGAATAAAATGAAACAAGGAGGTGTTATTATCTGTAATGAAAAATCAAACAAACGTTTAAGGAAATAAATTTTGGGATTTTAAAATTAAAGGAGGAGAATTCAAATGAGTCTTAATAAGAGAATTAGATTATTGTTATTAAGCTTAGTGTTTACTGTGTTTTACTTTCTCATCTATAGCAACAACTTTCGGAGACACACCAGAACAAAATAATACAATTTATAAAACAGGAGCTCCGAGAAAATCTCCTACAGAAGAACAGCTAGAAGCAACTGACAAAAGACTACTTAAGCCGATTATTATATATAAGGACAAAATTCCAAAAAACGATATAAAACACATCCCGATCCAAACAAGAATATATTGTTCCATTTGGAGAAGAAATTGTAGGATCTGCAATAACAGATTCTTCAAGTGACCAAGAAGGAACAACGTCAACAAACTTAGCAAGCACTTATATAGGAACAACACAGGAAACTAATGATGCTAATTTACCAGATTCAGTAGATAACACTACAGATTCTGTTACTGCTCCTTATTTCCCTGGTATAGGTGACCAAGGATTTGAGGGCTCATGTTGCTGCTTTTCAACTACTTATTATGTATTAACATATATGACAGCATTAGCAAGAGGCACTCCTATCAATAACGATACATCAAAAATATTCTCACCAGCCTGGACATATAATTTGTTAGATGGTGGATATGATGGTGGTTCATGGGTAGTAGATGCTTTTGATATTATGAGAGATTATGGTTGCGCAACATTGAAAGAATTTCCATATATGGGATGTAACTATACTGATGTTAGTAATGGAATAGCATACCGTGAATGGGCTACTGATCCAAATATTTGGGAAGACTCACTTAAATATAAACTAAACTCTGAGGGTGTAATTGATAATCTGAATTCAGATTCAAATAATTTCAATAAATTAAAACAAATGTTAGTTAATGGATATATTATGACGTTTGCGACAAATGCAGACTATTTACCAGGTTTCGTAGATGCAAAGTATACTGTCATCTCATCTCCCAACCCATCAGCCCCTCCAGATGATTCTGTTGCAACCAAAGGAGGTGCTCATGTTTGTACTTACTCATCTGGCTGTAATCATGCTATGACAGTTGTTGGATATGATGACAATATTAAAGTTACGGATCTCAGCGGTCATATTAGTTATGGAGCATTTAAAGTTGCAAATTCATGGGGAACAAATTGGGCAGATAAAGGTTTTGTATGGTTTTCGTATAATGCTGTAAAAAACGGAGCATGGTCTGGCAATAGTGTATGGTTTATTACAGCAATAAGTCAGCCATATATTCCTAAAGTTGTAAGCGAATTTAGTATTAAGACTGCTCAAAGAAATAATATTTCCGTTAAATTTACCTCTCCAAGTAGTACTTGGACTCCTGATATACTAAATTTAAACGGGGGACCATTTGAATTCAACGGTTCTACAGTTACAACAAAAAACACTGAATGTACTGGAGGATTTGCACTGGATATAACCAATATTGTAAATATCAGCAAATCAGGACAATACCTAAGTCTATTAATCAAAGGTTCAACAGGTGTTGACCCAAATACATTTTTAGAGAGTTTCTGTATAAAAGATTCAAATAACAATACTTACACATCATCTAATAATTCCCCAATTAAAATTAATTCAAGTAAGACCATAAGTACTACTATTCAATTAACAACTCCATCTCCAACTCCGAAGCCGACTCCGACTCCAACTCCGAAGCCAACTTCAACTCCGACTCCGAAGCCAACTTCAACTCCGACTCCGAAGCCAACTTCGACTCCGACTCCGAAGCCAACTTCAACTCCGACTCCGAAGCCAACTTCAACTCCAACTCCGAAGCCAACTTCGACTCCGACTCCGAAGCCAACTTCAACTCCAACTCCGAAGCCAACTTCAACTCCGACTCCGAAGCCAACTTCAACTCCAACTCCGAAGCCAGCTCTTATAGAAACACTGACTTCCAGCATCGATTGTATGTACATTAAAAGTAACAGTTCAAAACGTATTTGGTGGAGTTAGGCTTGGAGAGAATTACCTGTATATAGAAAATGAATGAACTAACGGTCACAAAATAGCCTTCTTGTGACCGTTAGTTCTGTTATGAGCTAATTCTTTAATCGCGTTTAAGTCTGCTTACATTTAAAAACTTATGCTGTTTACTAAGTTTTGTTATTATTTCAAATGATTTATCTGTAGAATCAAAATCTATTATTGTTAGCCCTTTACTTAAGGATATTAATCTATTAAAATCGCTAATTATCATATTTCTTATAACACCTTCAATAATATTTTCTTGGTTTTTGATGATTAGAACCACTTTAAAAATCGAATCATTGCTATTGAATAAATTTTTAATTTTGATATGGTCATAAATTTTAATTAGAACACAAAGGAATCCATAAATTGCAAATGAATAGAAAATAATTTGAAAAAGTACCAATATCATATAATCACCCCATCATATGATATGAAAAAATGATGTATTAGGTGATAATTAATGCATCTTAGAGGAAGACAAGGTGAGGTTTTTTGTCTGAACGTGATGACAGGGGATGACAGGAGACGATGAGATGATGACAGGGGACTGATGACAGGGGACGGTTCCTTGACACACAGATGTGTGTCAAGGAACCGTCCATGCTCATCAGTCCCTTGTCCCATCATCTCGTGGTTCCTGTCATCCCCTGTCAGTCACTGTGGTCAGGCGCAAGGACCTCACCTTGTCTTCCTCAGAGTATCTTCATACTTATATCAAGTGCAGTAACTAGAATTGGTTAAATTTCCTACTGAAATAATATCAACTCCACAGGATGCGATTTGTCTAACATTATCTAAAGATACGTTACCAGACACTTCTACCACTGCTCTTTTATTAATAATTTTAACAGCTTGTTCGATTGTTATCTATATCCATATTGTCTAACATAATTATATCAGCACGAGCCTCTAACGCTTCATTTACTTGATTCAAGGTTCTCGGTTTCAACCTCTATTTTAAGCGTGTGAGGAACGTTTTTTCGTGCTAATTCAATTGCACTTGATATACTGCCTGCTGCTTTTATATGATTATCCTTAATTAAGACCCCATCAGATAAGCAAAATCTATGATTATATCCTCCTCCAACCCTAACTGCATACTTGTCTAGATACCGTAAGCCCGGTGCAGTTTTTCTGGTATCAACAATTTTGGTTTTATACCCTTCTATCTTATAGCAAAATTCTCTTGTTTTAGTTGCAATTCCACACATTCGTTGAAATATATTCAATGCAGTACGCTCAGCCATTAGGAGCTTACGTATAGATCCGGATATTTGAACAATTATTTCACTTTTAGTTACTGCAGATCCTTCTCTTTTATGCCACGCAAAAGAAGTATCTTTATCTAAAAACGAAAAAACTTTTTCTAAAACTTTACATCCAGCTATAATACCATTTTCTTTTGTAATTAGTATAGCCGTTGACTTTACATCTTTAGCAAAAATACTTTCAGTTGTAATATCTCCATTTGGTATATCCTCTTTTAAGAAATCTAATACTAACTTATCAATATCAATATTAATATTCATAATTATTCTCCATTTTATACTTGCCAAGTTACTGATCAGACCTTGCTGCCACCTACGGTGGCAGCAAGGTTGTGGAGCCTCCGGCAGCTTGGGGACTTCCCCCAAGGACCCCCTTATGGGGGATTTCCCCCATACCCCCTAACCAGTAACCTTGCCAAGGTATTATTAAATGTCTATTCCAAGTCTATATCATCCGCTTACTGGAAAATCTAATCTAAAGTGAGCCCCTCTGCTTTCTTCCCTCATTAATGCTGCCCCAACAATAATCTTTACAGTTATAATCATATTTTGTAGCTCGAAATCTTCTATGCAGGTATTCCTATATCCACCCAATATTTTAGAATACTCTTTAAATTTACTATATGCGCTTGTTAATCCCTCTTTACTTCTAACAATACCTACATTCTCTGTCATTATTTTTTGTATATCTTTTTTTATTAAATTTCTGTTTATACTATTATTTTCTGTAAGATGCATATTTTTTTTATTCAGACCCTGCTGTACTTTCAGTAACAGTGAAATTTGTGAAGCCTTCAGGGTTTCACGAGGTTCCTCTAAGGACTCTCTTATAGGGGATTCTCCCCCACTCCCTCTAATATGAGTTATGTCCTTCGCGATTCTTCTGCCAAAAACCAAGCCTTCTAATAATGAATTACTTGCAAGCCTATTGGCCCCATGCACCCCAGTACATGCCACTTCACCACATGCATATAGACCATTAATATTTGTTTTCCCATCAATATCTGTATAAATTCCACCCATACAATAATGAGCTGCAGGGGCAACCGGTATATAATCAGTTGTTATATCAATCCCATACCTTTTACAGGTACTATATATATTAGGAAATCTACCAATTAGGTAGTCCCTGTCTTTAAAGGTAATATCCAAATAAACATGATCTAAATCAGTCCTTTTCGTTTCTTCAAAAATTGCTCGAGCTACAATATCTCTTGGTGCTAAATCTTTAAGTCCATGAAATTTATACATAAATTTCTCTTTAAAACTATTTCGTAAAACTGCACCTTCACCACGAACAGCCTCAGAAATCAAAAACTCTTTATTATCCGGATGTGCAAAAACTGTTGGATGAAATTGAATAAACTCCATATCAACTAACTTAGCACCCGCCCTACTCGCAATACCTATACCATCACCTGTTGCAATTTTAGCGTTAGTTGTGTTTGTATAGATTTGGCCAATGCCTCCAGTAGCTAAGACTATTATACTCGATTTAACAATACTGTACGTATCAGTAGCACTATTATAGACTAATACTCCTTGACAAGAATTATTTGACGTTATGACATCTACAACAAACTGTTTTTCTTTAATTACAATGTTAGAGCGTTTCCTAACATTTTCTATTAACACTTCACATATCTTACATCCCGTTGTGTCTTCAATATGAACAATCCTATTTTTACAATGTGCAGCCTCTTTGGTCAGAATAAATTCTTTTGCATTTTTGGTATCAAACCTAACTCCTAAGCTACACAATATTTCAATATTTTCAACAGCTTCATTAACAAGAACCCAAACGGCTTCCTCATTACATAGATTTGCTCCAGCATTTATAGTATCTTGAAAATGAAACGCTGGCGAATCCTCGCTATCAATAGGAACTGCAATGCCACCTTGAGCAAGACTTGAATTACATATATCAATTGTATCTTTAGTAATGATTGTAACATGAAAATTATCGGGTATCAGTAATGCTGTATAAAGACCTGCAACACCACTCCCAATTATAATCACGTCTGTTTCTTCTTTAAAAAGCTTGTCACTATCAAACTCTACTAAATATCTTCTCCCCACAAGAGTAATACCCCTTTTACTGTATTTCCAGCATCTTATCAAGTGTTCTTTTAGCTCTTAACCTAATACCCTCATCGATGTTTACTTCATATTTCATTTCATTTAGAGTGTTATAAACGCTTTTTAAAGATGTCTTTTTCATATTTGGGCAAATAAGTCCCTGAGATAATATATAAAATGTTTTTTGAGGATTATCTTTCTTAAGTTTGTATAATATACCCATTTCGGTTCCAATAATAAATTTTGTATAAGGCGATTTAGTTGCATAATCAATAATTTGTTTTGTACTTCCTATAAAGTGAGCCTTCTGCAAGATATCTATCTGACACTCTGGGTGAACAAGAAGGCGTGCATCTTCATGTATTTTAATTATTTTTTCAACCTCAGAAGCTTTAATTCTATTATGTGTAACACAAAATCCATCCCAAAGTATGATATTTTTTTCTGGAACATTTTTTTGAATAAATCTTCCTAAGTTTTTATCAGGAATAAATAAGATATCTTTTTCTTTTTGAGATGAAATTACTTGTATAGCATTAGAAGACGTACAACAAATATCGCAACCTGCTTTTACTTCTGCTGATGTATTTATATAGCAAACAACCAGTGCATGTGGATGTTTTTTCTTCGCTTCATTGAGTAAATCAATATTTACCATATCTGCCATAGGGCATCCAGCATCAATTTCAGGTAGCAATACCGTTTTTTCAGGTGATAATAATTTTGCGCTCTCTGCCATAAAGTGAACACCACAGAAAACAATTGTTTTTGCAGGATCGTCCACACAAAACTTACTCAAAGCCAAGGAGTCTCCCACAACATCAGCAATTTCTTGAATTTCATCTATTTGATAATTATGTGCAACAATAACGGCATTTCTTTTTTCTTTTAACTCTAATATTTTATTGATCAAAAAACTATTATCCATTTCTCATATTAACCTCTAATTCAAGTTTTTAAAGTTCTAGTAGTACTGCTCTTACTGGTGATCCATCAGACCCTTCAAGTTTCAAGGGTAGACATGACAAAAAGTACATTCCTTCTTCAGCTTCATTCAAATACAATCCTTCAATTATTCCAATCTCTCTCGATAAAAGAATCTTATGAGAAAATACATGTTTAGCATAGCCATCAACAGAAAAATAATCAATTCCAACAGTTTTAATTTGCTTCTCTACAAGATAATTTGCTGCATCTTCATGAAGATAAATATAATCTGTAACAAATGGCTTATCTTCTTGTATATAGCTATTTGAGGTTTTAAAAAAAACTATATCCTCTTTCTGTATTGGTAAATCCTTTATATCCTTATACCTTATACTTTCTAAAACATCAAGTTTAAATATTTTAACATTTCCGATGAATTTAGACAAGTCTAATTGCTCTATGCTTTTTCCATCTTTGATAAAGTGATACGGTGCATCAATGTGAGTACCAGTATGGGCGCTCATTTCAATTGTTGAAAGATTATAACTATCTGTGTTATTCATTGACTTCATTTTATATATATTAAATTCACTATCCCCTGGATAGACTGCAACTCCCTTATAAACCCTACGTGTAATATCAATTATTTTTTTATACTGCATTTAAAAATTTTCTCCTAAACGTGTTTAGGAACAGCTAAAAAATCAGCTTCATTATTTAGCTGTTCCTATCATAATACAATCATAAATTAATTGTACCAAATATTTTTAAAAAACAATATTAATTTTTTTACAATTGAAGTCTCATTATTGAATACTATCAAAATGACCCCTTCTAATACATCCCTCAATTCTTTTAATTAGCTCTTCCATAGTAAATGGTTTTGTTATATAATCAATTGCTCCCGCCTTTATTGCCATCAAAATGTTATCTTTTTGGCTTTCAGTTGTCACCATCATGACTGGAATGCTTTTATACTCTTTATTGGCGCTGAGAGCCTTTAAAAGTTCATATCCATTCATTTTAGGCATATTCCAGTCTAAAAGTATAAGACCAACTTCTCCCTTTACTTCTTCTAAAACTTCGATAGCTCTCAAACCATTTTGTGCTTCAAGAAACTCATACTTTAAAGAATCAGCTGCAGCTTTAATTATTTGCCTTATAATCAAAGAGTCATCAACAGCTAGTATTCTCATTAGGCTCTCACCTCTCTTATATAATATGTTCCCTTTTCTGCTTGTGATCTGTGAAAATACTTTTCAATGCTATCAAAAAATTCCGACGCTCCTATAAATAATACTGCATCATTAGACGCATCATTAAAAAGTTTCATGGCTATTTCTTCTTTCAGTTCATTTGGAAAATATATAAGGACATATCTGCAAAAAATAACATCAAATTTTCCTAATACTATAAAGCTATTTTTTAAATTAAAGTGTTTAAAATCTACCATAGACTTAATCCTATCATCGATCTCCCAAGTTGATCCATCTTTTCTAAAGTATTTTCCTTTATAATAAGAATCAAGTCCCCTCATTATTGTAATAGCATCGTATCTACCATTTTTGGCCATTTCAAGAATCGAATGAGAAATGTCTGTCGCTATTATTTCGAACTGATTTGATCCTACATCTTTAATATCATTTTTTAAAATCCAGGAATCAATAAACATTGCTATTGAATAGGCTTCCTGTCCAGAGGATGCCGCCGTGCTCCAAATTCTTATTTTGTTTTTTTCGCCTGTTTTTAAGCTTTGAATAAATTTCGGCATATATATTTCTCCAAGTATCTCCCAAGGTGTTTTATCCCTAAACCATGAAGTTTCATTTGTTGTTATTGCATCAATTAATTCTTCGGAAATTTTATAATCCTTATTCTGGATTACAAAAGTATACAATTCTTCAAAATTTGATAACTTTAACTCATATAACATCTTTAAAAGTCTTGTTTCTATTAAATATGCTTTTTCTTGAGGAATATATATGCCACATTTTTCTTCTATATAATTTGCAAATAATTTAAGGGTATTACTAGAAATATTAGCATCCATAAATAATCACACTCCCCCTGTTCTGAAATTTGCCGAATTTTTTACGGCGATTTCATTTTATTTATATCTAGAAATAATATAGCCCAATCTTAAGCAGAACTTCACTTGAGGCTAAAATAGTTTCATACTTTTCTACGTAATCGTCTACTATAAATTTTATATTATTACCAATTACTGCAAATGGTGGCGCTAACGAAAAAGCTCTTGCTGTGTCTGCAAGGCTTGTTTTTGCGAGACCAGCAGTCATATTTACAAGTTCTGACATCCCACTTGCAATTTGACTTTCTTCTACTTCATCGAATTCAGTTCCTGTAAGATATGATATAAGAATTCCTGCAGTTGCTTTATTGCTACTAATTATCAATAATGATTTTTTCTGACCTACCAAAATCATTCCTCCACCTACTTCAATGCAAAGTTTATCATTATGAATTAGTTCTTCTTCCTCAATAATAAATCCAGTCATTTTACGAATTGATTCACGTAGACCGTCAATAAAAAAGGCAAAAAAACTCTTATTATCAATCATTTCATTATTGAATACCATCAAAATGACCCCCTTCCAAGACATTCCATAATTTTTCTAATTAACTCGTCCATAGTAAATGGTTTTGTTATATAATCAACTGCTCCAGCCTTTATTGCTGCCCAAATGTTTTCTTTCTGGTTTTCAGTCGTTACCATCATAACTTGAATGTTTTTGTATTTTTCATTGGCTTTGAGAGTCTCTAAGAACTCATATCCATTCATTTGAGGCATATTCCAGTCTAAAAGTATAAGGTCGACCTCTCCATTTACTTTTTCTAAAACCTCGATAGCTTTCAAACCATTTTGGGCTTCAAGAAATTCACACTTTAAAGACTCAATTGCGACCCTGATTATTTGCCTTATAACCAAAGAATCATCAACAATTAGCATTCTCATTAAACTCTCTCCCATCTTAGATGATATATTCCTTTTTCTGCGTGTATTCTATGAAAATAGAGTCATTATCAGCTATTTCATTGCTAAATAACACCAAAGCGCCCGCCTCCAATACATTCCTTGATTTTTTTAATTAGCTCGTCCATAGTAAATGGTTTTGTTATATAATCAATTGCCCCAGCCTTTATTGCTATCAAAATATTATTTATCTGTGTTTCAGTTGCTACCATAATGACTGGAACGCTTTTATACTCTTCATTGGATTTGATAATCTTTAAGAATTCATATCCATTTATTTGAGGCATATTCCAGTCTAAAAGTATAAGATCAATTTTTCCATTTAATTTTTTCAAAATTTCGATAGCTTCCAAACCATTTGGGGCTTCAAGAAATTCATACTTTAAAGAATCAGCTGCAGCCTTAATTATTTGCCTTACAACCAAAGAATCATCAACAATTAACATTCTCATTTGACCTTCCCCTTTCTCTAATATGAAAAGTTTTGTTCCTATTAAAAGCAAAGCAATCCCTACGTTCTAAGATTGCTTCGCTATACTTGCTCTTGACTTGCAAATATCCACTCTGACCAGTAACCTGTAATTTCATTAGATCTTAAACTTATTCAAAAGCACTTCAAGACTTGCTGCAATTTCAGATAATTTTTGTGAAGAAGCATTTGTCTCTTGCGCACTCTTAGCACCTTCATTTAATGAAATCCCTATTTCCTTTGCATTTCTGCTTATTTCTGAAAGATTAGCAGATGCTTTCTCCACATTATTTGTTATATCTCCAGAAGCTTTATAAAGCTCTGCTGTTGAACGTGCTATTTCATCCACCCCTTTGGTTGATTCTTCAATATTCTGTGCAACACTTGTTATTTTATTCGAAACATTTGCAATTTCACTGGTTATGTTTTTAACTCTTTCAGCCGCCTTCACAGCTTGTGTAGATATCTCACCAGTCGTTGCACTTTGCTCAATAACTGCTGCTGCAATAGTGTTTGCTATACTACTTATTTCTTTTATAACATCATTAATATTAGAAACTGACCCAACTGCTTCTGCCATATTATTCTGCATGCCTTCGATCTGTTGTCTTATCTCGTCTGTCGCATCAGCTGTTTGCTTCGCAAGTTCTTTAACTTCATTTGCCACTACTGCAAATCCTTTACCAACATCACCTGCTCTAACTGCCTCAATCGCTGCATTTAGTGCTAACATATTCGTCTGCTCTGCGATATCATTTATAACATCTACTATTCTGCCTATATTTTTTGACGAATCATTTAACTTTCCAATTGTTGTGTTGGTATCCTTTGCCTTAAATCCTGCATCAGAAGTAATTCTCATTGATAGCGAACATTTCTCACTTACTTCATTTAATGAAATATTTATTTCCTTTACAGCCGTTACTACATTACTTACCAAATCCGAGACACTAATAGCTGACTCTGAAACATTTTGAATACTATTAACCATATTTCCAAAAATCTCTACTGTTGATCTAACTCCTACTGAAGTCTGTTCAGATGCTGAAGCAAGGTTTTTAACAGTACCACTCATCTCCTCAACTGATGACGCTATCATGTTCATGTTACTACTACTAACTAACAGAGAAGAGGTAGTATTAGTCATACCTGCAGATATTTCTTCAGTGCTTGATGCCATTATTTGCGATACATTGAACATACTTTCTGAAGAACTTTTCAATGTTTTGCTCGTATCAGTTATTTGAATAACAGCACCAGATATATTTTCAAGAAGTAAGTTAAAGGAAGAAACCAGTTGTCCAAGTTCATCCTTAGAATTCACATTTCCCCTGATGCTTAAATCTCCGGAACCTGCCTTTTGCATTAACTTTTCGATCTCATTTACAGGCTTTGATATGGTATTTGAAATTATTAAAGAAACTAAAAGCATTATTAATAATATCACAAAAACAATACCTATTATTGTCCATGTTATATCATTTGTACTACTCATCAACTCTTCATATGACAAAGTATATACTATTGACCAATTTGGAGAATTTGGTATAGGATTATAGTATGCATAAACCTTCATTCCATCATTCCTAATATATGTATCTATACCTGTTTTTCCAGCTAACATTTTTTGCCCGATTAAATCAAGTCCTTTAAATCCATCATTCGCAGATGTCAATATATTTAGCTTAAATTCAATAGTTTTCTCTGGGTGTACAAAAATAAGCCCGGTGTTATCAGCCATCCAACTAAACCCCACGTTTCCAATCTTAATTTCTTGAGTAATGGTATCAAATATTTGTGTAGGTATTATTGCAGCTGTAATACCTATTATCTTGCCAGTTACATCCTTTACAGAGTATGCAACTGTAATTACTGGTTTTCCCGAATCCTTAGATATAAAATAGTTACTTATTTCATACTCTTTTCCATTATTTACTATATCTTTAAAGTAATTGCTATTAGCAATGTTTCCAGTAGTCCCTGATGTTGTATAATAATTCCCATTTAGATCAGCAAAAAATACCGATTCATATTCGGGCAGCAATGTATTTTTCCGCTTGTCTAAGTCAGCCTTTATTGCTACCCAATCACCTGTTTGAATTACATTTCTTTCTGCCCATGTTTCCATATCATTCACCCAACCTAGAAGTTGACTTCCTATCTGCGCTCCCTTTGCTTCCATTACTTGTGCAGATAAGGCTTGATTCAAAGATGTAATTGTATTTCTTGCTTCATTTACTACCAAAACCCCAAGTATACTTAAAAGTAAGCAACTACTTAATCCAAAAGATAAAATCAATTTCCATTTGATCTTCAAATTTTTAAACATATTGTTTCCTCCTTGTAAGTTTTGTAGATTTTATCCTATCCAGAATATATTAGGATCAATAATTCTCAATATCTCATTTTCAAAATGTACAACAGCCTTAATGTTTTTGTTTTCCTGTGTACTAATATTTGCCGGAGGAAGTTCCCACATATCTTCTGCTACCTCTACGACATCTCCACTTAAATCAATAATAAATCCGCGGTGTTCTAAACTTCCTTCTTGAGAATCCAGTATAATGCATGTAACCTTTCCTTCCTTAACCTTATTATCATACCCAAAAATTCGTGCAAGATTAAAAAGCGTTACTACTTGACCCCTCATATTAAATAATCCTACAATATTATCAGAAGCTCTAGGTACTTTTGTATATTCTATATTCCTATTGATTTCTTTAACATTTTTTAAGTCTATTCCAAACAAGTCATCTCCAAGCTTAAAACTCAAAATATTCAATTTAGCCCACCCCTTTCTACTTTTTCCTTACTTCATCAAAAAGCTCATAAATGTTAATCAATTGAATAATTTTATTATCATAAATCATTGTTCCTATCACACCTTTTACTTTAACGTCATCTTCATTTGTTTTTAATTGAGTAAATATATTATCTATTATCTCTTCAGCTATAATGCCTAAGTGGCATTGCTCTGTCATTGGAATAATTATATACTTTTTGTTTTTTTTACTTATACCACTATTAACAGGCAGATAATCCTCTGGGTGTATTATCCTTAACTTATCTTCTTTATATTTTATATATTCCTTGTTACCTATCTTTTCTATTTCCGATATATCTATCTTCTGGATTCTATAAACCATAGCTAAGTCTATAGCATAAAATTCATTACCTGTACATTTAAATATTAAAAGGTTCTGCATTTCATACAAATTCTCAGTCCTGAGTTCCTTATTTTTATCCTCTTTCATATCATCTTTAAATCCAAGGCTAGAAATACGTATTAGTCCTTCTGCATCAAGGATCATTGCTATCTTGCCATCTCCCATAATTGTGACCCCCGAATAGCACTCGCAGTTTTTAAGACATGCAGGAAGACTTTTAACCAAGGTTTCCTCGCTAGTAAAGATAGAATCTACTACAACGCCAAAACTTCGTAACCCTACCTGCAAAACTAAAATTATTATTACGTCTTCACTGCTTTTCGTTTTAAGATTCTGTATTCCAAGTAGATTGTTAAGATGAATAATTGGAAGTAATTTGCCTCGCAAACGTAAAACTTTAGCATCATGTATGAATTCTATTCTTCTTGAATTATCCCCAGCTTTAATCCTAACTGTCTCATTCAAATTTACTTGAGGCAATGCAAATCTATGACCTTCGACTTCAATTATAAGTGATTGAATAATCGCAAGTGTTAAAGGCAATATTAGCCTTATAGTTGTTCCTTGGGATTTGACTGTAAAAATCTCGATTGTTCCCCCAAGCTTTTCAATATTATTTTTTACCACATCCATTCCAACACCTCGGCCAGAGATGTCACTAACTTTATCTGCTGTTGAAAATCCAGGTTTGAAAATAAGGTCGAATATTTCCTGTTCACTTATAAGATCAGCTTCAGCTTTACTAATAATCGACTTCTCAATTGCCTTTTCAATAACCTTATTCTTATCTATTCCACGTCCATCATCAGATATATCAATTTTGACAAAGCCACCTTCGTGAAATGCTTTTATTTTTATTTTGCCTATTTTAGATTTTCCTAACATCTCTCTTTCTTCAATACTTTCAAGACCATGATCTCCAGCATTTCTAATTAGATGTGTTAATGGATCTGATAATGCTTCTATGACTGACTTATCTAATTCAACGCCTTCACCTTCAAGCTGCAATTCAATTTCCTTCTCGAGACTTTTTGAAAGATTTCTAATCATTCTTGGAATTTTACCAAATACAATATCAATAGGTTGCATTCTGGTTCGCATTATTTTTGCTTGCATACCACTTGTTATCTTATCAATATTTTGTAGCAACGGTGAAAGACCAGATATTGTTTTTTTATAATTTTCTAAAAGTCTTAAAAGTTGATTTCTTCCTAATACCATTTCACTTGCCAAATTGATAAGGTCATCTAGCGTAGATACACTAACTCTTAAGCTATCTTCAACCTTTAAGGATTTTTGAACATTTGCAGACACTTCTGTAGACACTTCTGTAGACACTTCTATTGAGTTTTGTATTGGATTCTCTATCAGAGGTACAATAGCATTTTGTGCTTCTTTTTCTATACTCATTTCTTTTATATAATTTTCATTAATATTATTACTATCACCATCACTATTACTATTACTATTACTATTACTATTACTATTACTATTACTATTACTATTATTATTATTATTATTATTATTATTACCACCATCACTATTACTATCACTATTACTATTATTATCACTATTGCTATTACTATTACTATCAGTAATACTACTTTTAATTGAATATATTTGCTCAAAACTTTTTACCAAATTCGAAATATCAGTATCCTCACTATTTAATACATTCTCGACCATTTCCCTTAGACAGTCATTAGACTTAATCATCAAATCAGCTATGTTTTCATCAAACTCCAACCTTCCATTTCTAATCTCAGAAAATATACTTTCCATTGTATGAGATAGATCAATAATTTTTTGTAACCCAAAAAAGCCTGCTGCACCTTTAATACTATGTACCGCACGAAATATTGAGTTTATTGATTCAGCATTATTTCTTATATTAGCTTTTTTTAAAAGTATAGATTCGACTACCTCAATGTGAGTTCTCGCTTCATCAACAAATTCTAAGACAAATTCCTGATTCTGCATCATACTATGACACCTCTTTCTCAGAATCTATTTTTCAACTTAAAAAATTTCATTAATCTGAATAAATTTGACATTTAAATAAAGTGTTACAATATATTTATTCTTCACCGCATTCAAAATTCCTCTTTATTTTTTTAAAATTTTTATCGTCGAACTAGGGAAATAAATTCCACCTCAAGCGTTAAATAAGGTGGAATTATATGGCAATTTCTTTACTGATTATTAAAATATTGTAGACGGATATTATTTTATATATAATGAATACTAATAAATATGGAGGTGGTACTATGTCATCCGTTAAAAAGCTGCCAAAACGCACTGAGATTGATCCAAATTTTAAATGGAAATTGGAAGACATATATGAAACTGATAGCCTTTGGGAAAGTGACTTCTTAAAAGTAAAGGATCTGGCAAAAAAAATTGTTGAATTCAAAGGAACACTTAATAAAAGTGCAAATAGGCTGCTTGAGTGTCTTGTATTAAATGATGAGATGTTATCAATTAATGATAAAGTATACATGTATGCAAAAATGAGACGTGATGAGGATAACAAAAATCCCGTATATCAATCACTAACCGACAGAGCACAGTCTCTTGCTACGCAAATTACTGCGGCACAGTCTTTCATTATTCCAGAGATTTTATCAATAAACGAAGGTATCCTAAAACGCTTTTTACAACATGAAAAAGGACTACAGATATATAGTCACTACTTTGATGAACTGTTTAGGCAAAAAAAGCATATTCTATCTGAAAAAGAAGAAGAAATCCTGGCTCTTTCCGGTGAGGTTTGCCATGCTCCGCAAGAAATATTTACAATGTTCAATAATGCAGATATAAGATTTCCCACTATAAAAGATGATGCAGGAAACGAAATAGAATTGACAAAAGGAAATTATTCTAAGTTTATAGAAAGTAAAAAGCAATATGTCAGAAAAAATGCCTTTGATGTACTTTATGGAACATATAATAAACACATTAACACAGTTGCATCTGCACTAATCAGTAACCTTAAAGCAAAAAAATTTAATTCAAAAGTCAGAAAATATGATTCAAGCCTTGAATCTTCACTTAATCAAGATAACATTCAGATCTGCGTTTATGATAACCTGATTGATACAATAAATAGCAATATGCATCTTCTTCATAAATACCTAAGACTCAGAAAAAAAGCCTTAAAACTTAATAAACTTCATATGTATGACTTATATGTACCAATCGTTGAGGAACCGAATAAAAACATACCTTATGATGAAGCTTTAAAAATTGTTAGAAGCAGTCTATATCCTCTAGGAGATGAATACCTATCATATTTAGATAAAGGTTTTTCTTCTTCATGGATTGATATTTATGAAAACGAAGGAAAAACTAGTGGAGCTTACTCTTGGGGAACATACAAAACACATCCATATATTTTACTAAACTATCAAGGTACAACGCATGATGTGTTTACTATTGCTCACGAAATAGGGCATGCACTGCATTCATTTTATACAAATAAAACCCAACCATATATATATTCAGACTACAAAATATTTGTAGCAGAAGTAGCCTCCACAGTAAATGAAACGTTTCTGTTTAATCATCTTATTAAAACAACTGAGAGCTTAGCTCAAAAGAAATACTTGTTAAATCAGTACCTAGAAGGCTTTAGAACCACAGTATTTAGGCAGGTCATGTTTGCAGAGTTTGAAAAGATCATCCACCAGAAGATGTGGACAGATGAGGCTCTAACTACGCAATCCCTTAACAGTATTTATTTATCCCTAAACGAAAAATACTATGGAAAAGAGGTTATAATAGACAATGACATTTCGATTGAATGGTCAAGAATTCCTCATTTTTATAGCAGTTTTTATGTTTATAAGTATGCAACAGGCTTCTCATCTGCAGTTTCATTGGTAGAAGGTATGCTCAAAGATGGTGTAGCCAAAGTTCCAAAGTATATTGAGTTTTTAAAAGGAGGCAACCGTGATTATCCACTTAACCTTCTTAATCTCGCCGGAGTTGATTTAACAACAGCTAAACCGATCAATGATGCTTTAAAGGTTTTTGACAATATTCTAAATGAACTGGAGGGTTTAATATGAAGGATCCAAGAATCGCAACACTTGCACATAATTTAATCAATTATTCAGTAAGCTTAAAACCAGGTGAAAAAATACTTATTGAAGACATCGGTAATGAAGTACCCTTAACAAGAGAATTAATAAGAGAAGTATATAAGGTAGAAGGGATTCCATTTCTATCTATAAAAAATAATGAATTAACGCGAATCTTAATAAACGACTGCACTATTCCTCAGATGAAACAAACAGCAACGTACGACTGCATAAGAATGTCAGATATGAATGCATATATAGGAATTCGTCTAAGTGAGAATGTTAATGAATTGGGAAGCTTATCACATAAAAAGATGAATATTTATAATGAACACTATTTAAAACCTGTTCATTTTAATCTTAGAGTAAAACAAACCAAATGGTGTATTTTACGTTATCCAAATCATTCAATGGCACAGCTTGCTGGAGTTTCAACAGAAAACTTCGAAGATTTTTATTTTGACGTATGTAATCTTGATTATTCTAAAATGTCAAAAGCAATGGATAATCTTGTAGCAGCAATGAATAACACAGATAAAATCCATATAGTTGGTAAAAATACTGATTTAACATTCTCTATAAAAGGACTTCCAGCAATCAAGAGTGATGGCAAATTAAATATCCCTGATGGTGAAGTTTTTTCAGCACCAGTAAGAGAATCAATAAACGGTGTAATTACATACAATACACCTTCAGTCTACCAAGGAACTACTTACGATAATATCAGCTTGTCATTTGAAAACGGTAAAATAGTAAAAGCAACTGCAAATAATACCGAGGGTATAAATAAAATATTCGATACTGACGAGAATTCAAGATTTGTCGGCGAATTTGCACTTGGATTAAATCCTTATATTTTAAAACCAATGAAAGACACACTTTTTGATGAAAAAATAGCTGGAAGTCTCCATCTAACTCCTGGAAATTGTTATGATGAATGTAATAACGGCAATAAGTCTTCAATCCATTGGGATCTAGTTCTTATTCAGACATCCGAATATGGTGGAGGCGAGATTTGGTTTGATGATAAACTTATAAGAAAAGATGGTTCCTTTGTGACAAAGGAACTAACGTGCTTAAATCCTGAAAATTTAATTTGAAGTTTAATATTTAAGGAGGGACATAGGGACAGGTTCCTTGTCCCTGTGCTTCAAGAAAAGGGACAAGGAACCTGTCCCTATGTCCCTCTCCCCTGGAGTAACGAATTGCTTAGAAAGAAGAATTTATGAACATAAACACAAAATGGTAGATGGTTTTACGAAAAAGTATAATGTGGATAAACTAGTTTATTATGAAGTTTTTAACGATATCAATTGTACCATAATTCGGGAAAAACAAATAAAAGGAATTACACATAACAAAAAAATTAAGCTTATTAGTGATATGAATAAAAATTGGGAAGATTTATACACCCAATTGTGAAAAAGGTGCCTTAAACTGTGGGATCCTTCGCCTATGCGGCTCAGGATGACACTCTTAGGGTGGAATTTGGTAAAACCTATATTACGTGATTATTTGGAATTATTTTGTTTTCAAAGTGCAAAACTATAGTAAAGTTATTTATTTATATCAACGAGGAATGAACCATCTCGAAAAACTTGAAACGAATGATTCAGTTATTAAAAGAAGACTTAAGGATATGATTAATAAAGGAATTATCAGGAGGGTTGGATCTAATAAAGGCAGCCATTGGGAAGTTGTAGCGCATGTTTAAAATAGGTGACTAAATTTGTATTATAATGACACTATATTATAATTCTTTTATATGGAGGGTATTTACTATGGAAAACATTTTGGAAATACTTGAGAAAAACTGCAAAACAGATACCAAACAGCTTGCTGTTATGGTTGGGAAAACTGAAGAAGAAATAATTGCTGTTATTGAAAGGTGTCAAAAAGAAAATATTATCATTGGATATAACGCACTAATAAATTGGGAAAAAACTAGTAAAGATAGCGTCTTAGCCTTTATTGAGGTTAAAGTTACCCCTCAAAGAGTAGAAGGTTTTGATAGAATAGCTCAAAGAATTTATAAATTCAAAGAAGTAAAATCATGCTACCTAATGTCTGGAGGATTTGATCTTGCAGTCATCGTTGAAGGAACGTCAATAAAAGATGTGGCATTATTTATATCTGGAAAGCTAGCAACAATTGAATCTGTTCAAAGCACTGCAACACATTTTGTCTTAAAAAAATATAAAGATAAGAGCATAATTTTTGAAGAAAACAATACTGATGGCAGAGAGGCAGTTGTGTTATGAACATGCAAGGCATGATTACACCAGCTGTTAGAGATATTCCTCCGTCTGGTATAAGAAAATTTTTTGATCTGGTAAACGAAATGAAAGATGCTATATCTCTTGGTGTTGGGGAACCTGATTTTGTAACCCCTTGGTGCATAAGAGAAGCTGGAATATACTCACTCGAAAAAGGCCATACGCATTATTCTCCAAATCTGGGATTTATTGAGCTTCGAAAAGAGATCGCTAATTATTATAATAGAAAATTTGATGTTCCATATAATCCTGAGAATGAAATAATCGTTACAGTTGGTGGTAGCGAAGGCATCGATGTTGCGCTAAGATCCTTAGTTGGATCCGGAGATGAAGTAATTATACCAGAACCCAGTTTTGTTGCTTACAAACCCTGCACTATTTTTACAGGGGCACTACCTGTAGTATTAAACCTTAAAGTCCAAGATCAGTTTAGACTTACCCCTTCTTTATTAGAATCTGTGCTAACTAATAAAACAAAAGTGTTAATACTGCCATATCCAAATAACCCAACAGGGGCAATTATGGAAAAAGAAGACCTACAAAAAATCGTAGATATATTAAAATCTAAAGATATAATTGTAATTTCTGACGAAATTTATGCAGAACTAACATATAAAGGGAAACACACTTCTATAGCTAGCTTTAAAGAAATGAAAGAAAAAACTTTAGTTATAAACGGTTTCTCGAAGGCATACGCAATGACCGGATGGCGTCTTGGTTATTGTTGTGGGCATAAAGACCTGATTTCTGCCATGTACAAAATTCATCAATATACTATTATGTCATCCCCAACAACTGCGCAGTATGCAGGAATCGAGGCTTTAAAGAATGCTGACTCAGATATAGATGATATGATTAAGGAATATAATATGAGGAGAAGAATAATTGTTGATGGATTTAAGAAAATGGGGCTTAGTTGCTTTGAACCGTTTGGCTCATTTTATGTCTTCCCCTGTATAAAAAGTACTAAACTTAGTTCAGCTAAATTTTGCGAAAAACTACTGCAACAAGAAAAGGTCGCAGTTATACCAGGTACTGCTTTTGGTGACAGTGGAGAAGGCTTTGTAAGAGCATGCTACTGTTCTTCATTAGATAATATAAATGAAGCTTTAAAGCGAATAAGCAGATTCATAGTCACTATTTAGGCAGTAGGGCAAGGTTCCATAAAGTTTAGTGTTTGTGCGGATTTTGAGTGTATTTATCACATTATTCGGATTGCCTCATCATATTTTCACTGCGGGCTCTAATACTCTTATTGTATTGTTAAATGTATTCAAATTAACATTTGCTCCGATTGGTACGGTTGCTTTATACACTCCATGAGCAGCAGTAAGGTTTGTAATTAGTGGTTTACCTAAAGGTACTATCACCTCTTGAATTAAATTTTCATATGTTCTCTCATAAGCGGGCTCACACTCAGTGCACTCCCCTATTATTATACCTATGCAGTCTCTAAATTTGCCTGCTAAAATAAGATGATTTAAATATCTATAAACAGTATTTATTGGTGCATGGGTTTCTTCTAGAAATAATATCTTTCCTTTAACATCGATTTCATAAGGCGTACCTAATGTACCAGCAAAAGATGTTAGATTTCCTCCTACAACTCTACCTGTGACATTTCCAAGTACTCGACTGATTAGAGGTATTCCTGGTGGATTATTTATATATCTAGGTGAAACCAATGTTGATGTTGCTGCAAAGAACTGATCATAATTATATGCAGGGGTATCATTCCTAAAATCAATCAGAAGTAAACTACTAAATGTAATTAGATCAGCCTTCTGATATAATACATTTAATAAAATTGTAATATCACTATATCCTGTTAATATCTTAGGATTTCGTCTGATAATATTATAATTTAGATACGGTAGAATTCCCGAAACACCAACTCCTCCTCGAGTAGGAAGTATTACTCTAATGGATTCGTTCATAAAAGCCTGCATTAAATCTGATGCTCTTTGCTGAGGAGTTGCTGCAATATAGCCAGCATATGAGTATACATGTTGGCCTATTAACACCTTAAAACCCATATTTCTTAAAAAATTTATTCTTTCATCTATTATTTCTCTGCTCAAAGGGCTACCAAGTGTAACAATTCCAAAAGTGTCCCCTGCTTTTAGAATAACCGGTTTGATTGCCATATACATACCTCAATCAATATTTGTCTGATATTAGATTTTATGTTTAAATTTATGAAATAAGAACTTTCTAAAAGTATTTACTTACTTTTCCTAATTACCATTGAGATCCTAGAAAGTAATAATATAGCATTTAAATTTCTCACAATAGCTTTACAATGAAAATTTTGTATGTTAAAATTTTATTTTGTAGAAAACCTATATGCTAAGTTTCTGGATACTCCGACCAATACTTTGCTGATAGGATATATAATTTTAAGGAGGATATAATAATGGAAAGAAGAGAGAAAAAATCAGTTATTGATGAATTTAAGTTGGCTGAGAATGATACTGGTTCACCTGAAGTCCAAATTGCTTTATTGACTGAAAGGATAAACCACTTAAATGAGCATTTAAAAATTCATAAGAAAGACCACCACTCAAGAAGAGGACTTTTAAAAATGGTTGGACAAAGAAGAGGACTTTTAAACTATTTACAAAAAAGAAACGTCGTAAGGTATCGTGATATTATAGGCAAATTAAATTTGAGAAAGTAAATAACAAAAGAAGAATCAATGAGAAAGCAGGGAGCGATTACTAACTGTTCTGATGCTTTCTTTATTGTTAAGATAAGGAGGAACTTATGCCAAAAATATTTTCAATGAGTTTAGCTGGAAGAAATCTTACTATCGAAACAGGTAAAATCGCACAGTTAGCTAACGGAGCAGCTTTAGTAAGGTATGGTGATACTGTTGTACTATCTACTGCAACAGCTGCAACTTCTCAAAGAGAAGGAATAGATTTTTTTCCACTTAGTGTTGATTATGAGGGAAAGTTGTACGCTATAGGAAAAATTCCTGGCGGATTCATAAAAAGAGAAGGAAAACCTCCAGAAAAAGCAATCCTCACCTCAAGGGTAATTGATAGATCTATAAGACCGCTGTTCTCAAAAGATCTTAGAAATGATGTTAATGTTTCAAATCTAGTATTATCAGTTGATCAAGACAATTCGCCTGAAATAGCTGCCATGATCGGTACTTCTATAGCTCTTTCAATCTCTGATATTCCGTTTAATGGACCGATTGGAGGGGTTGTATTAGGTCTTGTCGAGGGTAAAGTTGTAATGAATCCAAACTCAGAGCAAAGAAACAAAAGCGATATGTATGTTACATTAGCCGCAACAGAAGAAAAGATTACAATGATTGAAGCAGGAGCAAATGAGATTTCTGAAGAGATAATGTTTGAAGCCATAAAAGAAGGACATGAAGAGATTAAGAAAATTGTAAAATTTATTAAAGAAATTGTAAAAGAAGTTGGGAAACCTAAATTTGAATATATTCCATGTGAAGTGCCCACTGGAGTGTTGACTTCGATCAAAGAATTTGCTTATGATAAAATGAGAAAAGCAGTTTTAGCAGTTGATAAACAAATGCGCGATGAAAATATTAAAAATCTAAAAAATGAAGTTTTAGATCATTTCTCGTCAAGCGAACCTACAGAGTTTGAGGCAATTGGAAAAAATATAGATGCAGCACTCTATAAGCTTGAAAAGAAGGTTGTAAGAGAGTATCTTCTAAAAGAAGGTGTAAGAGTAGATGAAAGAAAATTAGACCAAATACGTCCGCTCTCGGCTGAAGTTAATATTCTACCTAGAACTCATGGATCAGCTCTATTCCAAAGAGGACAGACTCAAGTTATGACTATTGTAACTTTGGGTGCTTTAGGTGACGTTCAAATGTTGGATGGTATTGATCTTGAAGACACAAAAAGATATATGCATCATTACAACTTCCCTGGCTATAGTGTAGGTGAAGCTAAATCCTCAAGAGGAGCCGGAAGAAGAGAAATAGGACATGGCGCACTTGCTGAGAAAGCCTTAGAGCCAGTTTTACCTGATAAGAACCAATTCCCTTATACAATGAGGCTTGTATCTGAAGTAACAATGTCGAACGGATCAACTTCGCAAGGTAGCGTTTGTGGTAGTACATTAGCCTTAATGGATGCTGGTGTGCCAATAAAAGCCCCAGTAGCTGGAATATCAGCAGGTCTGGTTGTAGATGAAAAAGATTCTTCAAAATACGTTATATTCATGGATATTCAAGGAATTGAAGACTTCTTTGGAGATATGGATTTTAAAGTCGCTGGTACTAAAAAAGGTATTACAGCAATTCAAATGGATATTAAAGTTGAAGGTCTATCATATGAGATAATCAAAGATGCATTTGAGCTAACTAGAATTGGTAGAATACACATTATTGATGAAATAATTCTAAAAACTTTACCTAAACCAAGGGAAGAATTGTCCCCATATGCACCTAAAATATTTATTACAAATATTGATCCTGATAAGATCCGCGAGGTTATTGGTCCTGGTGGAAAGATGATCAATAAAATCATTGACGAGACCGGCGTCAAGATAGATATTGAAGACAATGGACAGGTTTTTGTATCAAGTTCAAATACTGCGGCTGCTATGAAAGCAATTAAGATTATTGAAGGTATCACAAAAGAAATAGAACCTGGGCAAATATACTTAGGAAATGTCGTTAAAATAACAACGTTTGGTGCCTTTGTGGAAATACTTCCTGGTAAAGAGGGCTTAGTTCATATATCTAAATTAGACCACAAACGTGTTGAGAAGGTTGAAGATGTTGTAAATGTCGGCGATGAGATTTTAGTTAAAGTTATTGATGTTGATAAGAAACTCGGAAAAATTAATCTATCAAGAAAAGACGCAATGCAAACAGAAGAAACTAAACAAGATTCTTGATAGACTGCACACATGTCACAAAATAACACTTTTATGACATGTGTATTTCTTCTTTTATCGAAGGGAGTTAAGTTTTTATGTATATACAAACTAAGTTAGGTAATGGTGTAAGAGTTGTTTGTGAAAAGATTCCATACGTAAGATCAGTATCCATAGGAATTTGGGTAGGTACTGGTTCTCGAGATGAAATCAGGAGTAATAGCGGTGTTTCACACTTTATTGAACACATGTTGTTTAAAGGAACTGGAAAAAGAACTGCAAAAGAAATCGCAGAGACTATTGACAGTATTGGTGGGCAACTTAATGCTTTCACAGGTAAAGAGTGTACTTGCTTCTATGCTAAAATATTAGATAGTCATTTAGTTACTGCTGTAGATATTTTAAGCGATATGTTTTTCAACTCATTATTTGATGAGAAAGATATTGAAATTGAAAAGAAAGTTGTTTTAGAAGAAATCGATATGTATGAAGATTCTCCTGAAGAACTTGTACATGATCTATTATCAGAAACAGTATGGGATGATGATTCATTGGGGGATTCAATATTAGGTACTGAAAAAACCATAAACAATTTTAATGCCTCTTTGCTAAAAAAACATATAAACAATTTTTATACTACTGAAAATACTGTTATAGCTGTAGCTGGTAATTTTGAATATGACTCTTTAATGGAATTGATTAACAAATATTTTGGCCAATGGAAGAAAAAAAACATGGAAAATTCAAACCGTCAACTTCCCCAATTTGCATGCAATAAAAAAATCAAAGAAAAAGATACCGAACAAATTCATATTTGCATAGGCTTTGAAGGTATTAATCACTCTAATGAAAACTTATACGATTTACTGGCAATAAACAACATTGTCGGTGGGGGAATGAGTTCAAGATTATTTCAAAAAATAAGAGAAGAAATGGGACTAGTCTATTCAATATATTCTTATCCCTCCTCATATAAAGATGTAGGATTGTTTACTATTTACGCTGGTATGAATCCTAAGCATCTTGATACTGTAATAGAATTAATAAAAGATGAAATTGCATCTATTGTAAAAACTGGAATAACTAAAGAAGAAACAAATAGATCTAAAGAACAGTTGAAAGGAAATTATACACTAGGACTTGAAAGTACAAGCAATAGAATGAACAGTATGGGTAAGTCAGAGCTACTATTAGGAAAGATTCATACCCCTGAAGAAATTTTAGAAAAAATTGATAACATTACATTAGATAGTGCAACTTTAGTAATAAACAAGATATTTAGCCTAAACAGATTTGGTTTTGCAGCAGTAGGGAAACAAGAATAGTAAAAAAAGAGGAGTAAATCTTCAAGATGTTAACTGATCTTAAAGCAAAAGGAAATCTTTCGTTAACAAGAACTACAAAAGCTTTACTCGACTATTTCAACAACATAAACTTACATGATACTTCTGCTAATATTCCTTTAGGTGACGTTAATACAAGAATTGTACCAGTCTTTTCTTTTTTGCTAACTAGTTATAGCAAACTTAACTGGCTTGAATTCTATATCGGGAATGGCAAGCTCTATGTTATGAAAAATATAAAAGATTTTATTGAAGCGCAAATAAATCGCACTTCAATAAAATATGGCAAAAATTTTGAATTTAGACCTAGACAAGCAATATTTGATGAAAAATCAAAAGCTTTAATTGATTTTTTAAAAAGCGTTTACTTTGATGAAAAGAATTTCTCTAGTTGGGGGCATAGTCCATATTATTTTAATTCTGCTTTTTCTGAAGATAGAAAGTTCAAATTGTCAGGTTCTAACATGCTCAAATTTTTCGAGATAATGAAAGAAGGAGAATTTGATGCTTCAATAAATGGTGTAAAAAAAAACGTAAAGATAATAGAAGGAAGACCTAATTTTAAATTGGATATAAATAGTATTCAAGGTGGAATCGAGATATCACTTGACATGGAAGATGATGTATACTACGGTTTGGATAATACTTTTAGGTACTTTTACCATAAAAATGTTATCTATAAGGTAGACTCAAATTTTGCAAGTTATGTTGCTCCTATAATGAAATGTTTTAGTGAGAATCATACACCTGAAATATTGATCCCAGAAAAAGAAGCTGAAGTATTTTTTTCAAATATTTTACCTTCGATTGAAAAAATAGCAACTGTTAAATTAGATCCTTCTTTAACTAAGAGCTTTTACCGTGAGATCCTTGAAAAACGAGTGTACTTTGATAAATATGGAAATGGTATAAAAGCAAAAATAGTTTTTAAATACGGAGAATTAGAAATAAATCCAGTAGATAATCCTATACTAAAAAGCATACCAAGTAATGAAAAAATTTTATTAAGAGAAACTGCTAAAGAAAATAAGCTACTTAGTATTTTCAAAAGATACGGATTTGAAAAATCAAATGATTCTTACGTTCAAAAAAACGAGAATAAAATCTATGATTTCTTAAAAGGTGCTCTAGATGAAATTACAGATCTATCTGAAGTTTTTTATTCAGATGAATTTAAAAAAATTAGTATAAAAAATAGCAGCAAAATATCTGCAGGTGTTCATGTCAATACACAATCTGGTCTTCTAGAAATGAATTTGCAGTATGAAGATATCGAACCGAAAGAACTTATGGATTTATTATCATCATACAAGCATAAAAAAAGATATCATAGATTAAAAGGCGGTCAGTTTATTTCACTTGACTCAGCAGAGTTTCAATCTACTGTGGAACTTATAGATCAGTTAAACTTAAGTGAATCAAATATTATAAAAAAAGTATTTGAATTGCCTAAATATAGGGCAATGTATATTGATAGTATTGCAAGAGAAAAAGAATGTATTCATATTGAAAGAAGCAACGCATTTAAAAAGATTGTTAAAGATATAAGTGAACCACAAGATATGGAGTTTGAAATACCTGAGGGAATATGTGGAAAACTTAGAGATTACCAAAAAACAGGTTTTAAATGGCTAAAAACCCTTTCTTATTACGGCTTTGGTGGAATATTAGCTGATGATATGGGTTTAGGAAAAACATTACAGATAATAACACTGATAAAGTCAGATAATCAAACAGATAAAAAACCTTCACTTGTTATTGTGCCTACATCTCTTATATATAACTGGCAAGAAGAAGTAAAAAAATTTGCTCCTGATCTATCAGTTACAATTATCTCAGGAACCCAATCAGATAGGCGTAAAAGGTTTAATGACATCAAAACCTCCGATATTGTTGTAACATCTTACGGAATGATTAAAAATGATATCGATCAATATAATGACTATAGATTTAAATATTGTTTTATTGATGAAGCACAACATATTAAAAATCCAAATACATTGAACGCAAAAACTGTAAAACAAATCAAAGCCAATGCTTATTTTGCACTTACTGGAACCCCTATAGAAAATACATTAACTGAAATTTGGTCAATATTTGATTTTATTATGCCTGGATATTTGCTTTCACATAACAAATTTAAGAATAAGTTTGAAACACCAATAGTAAAATATGGTGATAGAGATGCATTAAAAGAACTTGGAAGACATATTAAACCATTTATCTTAAGAAGAATGAAGAAAGAAGTTTTAAAAGAACTTCCTGAAAAAATCGAGAGTAAAATGATCAATGAAATGACTGCTAATCAAAAGAAAATATATCTTGCTTATTTTATGAAGGCTAAACAGGAATTTGAGAAAGAAATTGCACAAAACAGCTTTGAAAATAGTAGAATAAAGATTATTGCAATACTGACTAGATTAAGACAAATTTGTTGTCATCCAAGTTTGTTTATTGAAAACTATAAAGACGGCAGTGGAAAACTAGAAATGTTGATCGAACTTTTAGAGGATGCAATTGATAGTGGTCACAGAATCCTTGTGTTTTCACAATTTACAAGCATGCTTGCACTAATTCGAAATGAGTTAGATTCAATGAAAGTAAATTATTACTACCTTGATGGCTCAATCTCCGCAGAAGAAAGAATTAATCTTGTAAATTCTTTTAACGGAGGGAAAAATAATGTATTTCTAATATCGCTTAAAGCTGGAGGAACAGGATTAAACCTAACTGGAGCTGATATGGTTGTGCATTTTGATCCATGGTGGAACCCTGCAGTCGAAGACCAAGCAACAGATAGAGCGTACAGAATAGGGCAAAAAAATGCTGTCCAAGTATTTAAACTTATAACTAAAGATACAATTGAAGAAAAAATATTTGAATTACAACAAAAAAAGAAAGAATTAATTGATTCGGTTATAAAACCTGGTGAGAACTTCCTTACAAAAATGACTGAGGAAGAAATACGAAAATTGTTTGAGACTTAAATTATGGAGGTTCATATATTGAACGCAAAACTTCAAGAATTTAAAAATGATATTCGATCTAAAAAAATTGCTGTATTAGGTATTGGCGTTAGCAATATTTCTCTTATTACATTTTTATCTAAGTGTGATGTCTCAATTACAGCATTTGATAAACAAACCAAGGATAAGCTAGCCCCCTTAATACAAAAATTCGATAACATTAATATAAGATATTGCTTAGGGCCTGATTATTTGGATCACTTGAGTGGATTTGACATCATATTCAAGACACCAGGAATGCGCATTGATATACCACAACTGGTTAAAGCAAGTCAAGAAGAAGCTAAGATCACTTCTGAGATGGAAGAATTTATTAAACTTTGTCCTGCTCAAATTTTTGCTGTTACAGGAAGTGATGGAAAAACAACTACTACATCAATTATTTATAATATTTTAAAAGAAGAAGGATATAACTGTTACTTGGGCGGAAATATTGGTACCCCACTTCTTGATAGGATCGAAAAAATACAAGAATCTGATAAGGTTGTATTAGAGCTTAGTAGTTTTCAATTACATACAATAGACAGAAGCCCAAATATAGCAATAATTACAAATATTTCTCCAAACCACCTTGACATTCATAAATCAATGGAAGAATACATTGATGCAAAGAAAAATATTTTTAAACATCAAACTAGTGGAAAAGTAATTTTAAATTATGATAATGAAATTACAAGAAAATTTGAACATGAAGTTAAAACAAATCTAATATTCTTCAGTAGAAACTCTATTTTAGACATAGGTGCATACTTAAAGGGTGACACCTTAGTTTACAAGCCTTCCAAATCAGATTGTGAAATTGAAGTTCTAAACAAAGCTGATATACTGATTCCAGGTCAGCATAATATTGAGAATTATCTTTCTGCAATACTCGCTGTTTTCGATTATGTAAAAATTGAGACAATAAAAAAAGTTGCAAGTACATTTTCAGGCGTTGAACATAGGATCAAGTTTGTTAGAGAGGTAAAAGGCGTCAAATTTTATAATGATTCTGTTGCAAGTAGTCCATCTAGAACAATAGCAGGGTTAAAGACATTCCCACAAAAAGTCATTTTAATAGCTGGTGGATATGACAAGAAAATCCCTTATGACATTATGGGAGAAAATATAATAAACATGGTTAAATGTCTAGTATTAATTGGTCAAACAGGACCTAAAATCAAAAAAGCTTATTTAGATGAATTAGAAAGAAAAAACATAGATCAAGAAAATGCAATCCCAATTATAAACTGTACCACATTAAAAGAAGCGACTATGGCAGCATTTGATAATGCTAAACCAAATGATATCGTTCTTTTATCTCCAGCAAGTGCAAGCTTTGATATGTTTAAGAATTTTGATCAAAGAGGACAAATATTTATAGATATTGTAAGGAAGATATAAAAAAGAACATAATTTATTCTCCAAAAAGAATCTCAAACATTTCTAAAACCATCACTTTCTGATAGTCTATAAGCCCTATATATATTCCTCTAGAATTACTTTAATTTTATTTATATTTGTATTGCAATTGTAGCGATTCTCATTTACATAGTTTAGTACTTTTTCGATCTTTACATTTAATCTATTTATTTTATTTTCTAATCTAATTATTCTATTATTTAACATATTAATCAACTCCCTAAATAAGTTTTATAAATATCATGATTATTATATCCGTATTTCCCAGTCAAAATTACAAGAATTATAGATAAAAAAAATAACATTTATAATCAATAAATGTCATTTGAGATAGAATAATCATTGCTATATTGGAACAAATTTAGTTTGAATATCCATTTGGGTGTGTCTTATGCCAGTTCCAAGCCGTTTCAATAATTGAGTATAAATCAGGCATCTTTGGATTCCACATAAAAGTATTTTTTATTTTTTCTGATGATGCAACTAAAATTGATGGATCACCAGGTCTTTTATCAACAACCTCTTCTTTAATGTTAACACCAGTTACCTTGCGGGCAATATCAATTACCTCTCTAACGGAAAAACCCTTTCCATTACCTAGGTTATAGATACCACTTTTCCTATCTTTTTTTAATCTGCCCAAAGCCAATAAATGTGCCTGTGCCAAATCAGAAACGTGAATATAATCTCTTACACATGTTCCATCTTGAGTATCATAATCATTGCCATATATATAAATACACTCTCGTTTTCCTGATGCAGCCTGTAATACTAATGGTATCAAGTGCGACTCAGGATCATGAGCCTCCCCAATTTCACCGCTTTTGTGCGCTCCAGAAGCATTAAAATATCTTAAAATCGCATACTTCATTTCATATGCAGTATCCATCCACTTCAATATATTTTCTATAGCCAATTTTGATGCTCCATAAGGATTTGTAGGACATAATCTGTCAGTTTCAAGAATAGGAATATTTTCAGGCTCCCCATAAACTGCTGCAGTAGAAGAAAATACTATACTTTTAACACCGGAATTATTCATTTGAGTAAGTAGATTCATAGCTCCAATAAGATTATTATTATAGTACTTAAGTGGGTTTTTTACACTCTCTCCTACCTCAATATAAGAAGCAAAATGTATTACAGAATCGATATCATTAGTTCGAAACACTTGTTTCAAAAATTCTTGGTCCCTTAAATCACCAACCAATAAAGTACCACCAAAAATTGATTCTCTATGCCCTTTTTCAAGATTATCAATAATTACAACATCTTGACCTTCTTCCAATAACTCCGCAACTGTATGACTACCAATATATCCAGCCCCCCCAGTAACAAGAACCGCCATATTAAGACACCTTCCTTTCGTTCAAATTAATGTCATAATACTACAATAGAAACTGTTTTACAAGTATAACTCTCTCTCTCCCCATATATCGAAATTGCCATTATTCAACACTTATTTTGCCCCTGGTGGCACAAGATACTGGTATGCCGCCCCCCCTAATAAACAACATAAAAGATGGTTCCTTTATTTGATATCAAATAAAGGAACCATCTTTTATGTTGTTCTTAGTTCACAATTACTTTTGTTCTAGTTCGCCTTCTCTTTTACTGCAGCATGAGCTGCTGCAAGTCTTGCAATCGGTACTCTAAATGGTGAACATGATACATAGTTAAGCCCCGCTCTATGGCAGAATTCAACTGATGATGGATCTCCGCCATGTTCTCCGCATATTCCAAGTTTAATATCCGGTCTGGTTTGCCTACCAAGCTTTACAGACATTTCTACTAATTTACCAACACCAATTTGGTCAAGTTTTGCAAACGGATCTGATTCATAGATTTTCTTTGAATAATAATCTTCAAGGAATTTACCAGCATCGTCACGGCTAAATCCAAATGTCATCTGAGTAAGATCATTTGTACCAAATGAGAAGAATTCAGCTTCTTTTGCGATTTCATCAGCTGTTAGAGCAGCTCTTGGAATTTCAATCATAGTACCAACCTTATAATCTAATTTAACCCCACTCTTTTGAATAATTTCATTTGCTACCTTAACGATTATGTTCTTTACGAATTTAAGCTCTTTGATATCTCCAACCAATGGAATCATTATTTCAGGCACAATCGTCATACCTTTTTTATTAACGTTGATCGCAGCTTCAATTATAGCCCTTGCTTGCATTTCAGCAATCTCAGGATAGCTAACTGCGAGACGGCAGCCTCTATGTCCCATCATAGGATTAAATTCATGTAAACTGCTAATTATATTCTTAAGCTCATCAAATTTTAATCCCATATCTTTGGCTAAAGCAGCAATATCTTGGTCTTCTTGTGGTAAGAATTCATGTAGAGGAGGATCTAGTAATCTAATAGTTACAGGATATCCTTTCATTTCTGTAAATAATCCTTCAAAGTCACTTCTTTGCATTGGAAGTAATTTGTCTAATGCTTTCTTTCGTTGTTCTTCAGTTCTTGCAACAATCATTTCTCTCATCGCAGGAATTCTGTCTGGTTCAAAGAACATATGTTCTGTACGGCAAAGGCCAATACCTTCAGCACCAAATTTAATAGCCTGCATAGCATCCTTTGGAGTATCTGCATTTGCACGAACCTTCAATGTTCTAACCTCATCAGCCCAACCCATAAGAATTCCAAAATCACCTGTTAATTCTGGAGCAACAGTTGGTAATTTCGATCCATATACATTACCAGTTGAACCATCAAGCGAAATCCAATCTCCCTCATTGTATCTCTTTTTATTCTTATCAAGGAAATATCTTTCTTCTTCATTTATTTGAACTTCTCCGCAACCAGCTACACAGCAAGTCCCCATGCCACGAGCAACAACAGCTGCATGAGAAGTCATACCACCACGACCTGTAAGTATTCCTTTGGATACATGCATTCCTTCGATATCTTCAGGAGAGGTCTCTAATCTAACTAATATGACATGTGTTTCGCCATTTTTGAATGCATTTACTGCATCTTCTGCTTCAAAGTACACCTTACCAGTTGCTGCTCCAGGGGAAGCAGGTAAACCCTTTGCGATTGGAGTAGCTGATTTTAATGCTGATGGCTCAAAGTTTGGATGCAGGAGTGCATCTAATTGTTTTGGTTCAACCTTCATAATAGCCTCCTGAGTATTGATCATCTTTTCATTAACAAGATCGACAGCTATCCTTAATGCAGCAGCTACAGTTCTTTTTCCGTTTCTTGTTTGAAGCATAAAAAGCTTACCTCTTTCAATAGTAAACTCCATATCCTGCATATCCTTATAATGCTTTTCAAGAGTTTGAGCAATCTTTGTAAACTGGTTGTAAACTTCTACATTTATTTCTTTTAATTGTTCTAATGTTTGAGGCGTACGAATTCCAGCAACAACATCTTCACCTTGTGCATTCATTAAGAATTCACCATACAGTTTCTTTTCACCAGTTGATGGATTTCTAGTAAACGCAACACCTGTACCAGAATCGTTACCCATGTTTCCGTAAACCATTTCTTGAACATTAACAGCTGTACCCCAATCACTTGGAATATCATTTAATCTTCTATACACAATAGCTCGTGCATTGTCCCATGAACGAAAAACTGCTTTCACAGCTTCCATTAATTGAACCTTAGGATCTTGTGGGAACTCATAACCTTTTTCCTTCTTAAATAATTCTTTGTATCTTTTTACTACCTCTTTTAAATTCGCAGCTGTTAAGTCAGTATCATATTTAGCACCATTTTCCGATTTAATTGCATTTAATATTTTATCGAACTTAGCCTTTTCAACCTCCATAACAACATCGCTAAACATCTGAATAAATCTTCTATAGCTGTCATTAGCAAATCTTTCATTGCCTGTTAGTTTAGCTAGTCCTTCAACCACTACATCATTAAGACCTAGATTAAGTATTGTATCCATCATACCAGGCATTGATGCTCTAGCACCTGAACGAACAGATACTAATAATGGGTTTTTAGGATCGCCAAATTTTTTACCAATAACTTTTTCACTTGTTGCAAGTGCTGAGTAAATCTGTTCTTCAATATCACTTGAGATAACCTTTTCATCTTGATAGTACTTTGTACAAGCTTCTGTAGTAACAGTGAACCCTCTTGGTACAGGTAGCCCAAGACCAGTCATTTCAGCCAAATTAGCACCTTTTCCACCAAGAAGATTTTTCATTCCTGCATTTCCTTCATTAAATAAATATACAAATTTTTCCACTTTTAAAGCCTCCTCTTTTTTTGTTTTTGATACAGTATTTTTCATATCTAATCTTTACAACAAGATATACTTGCTAAGGTAATAATTTTTTATTAAGGCAAGTATTAACTTGTACTAAGTTACAAAAATGTAATTTTGTGACTTAGTACAGTATATATTATGTAAAAGTATTAGCCAAACTAAACAACAAACGATTATAGATTATAGCATACTTAAAAAATAAAATGTTAATTTTTTTTAATATTATAAATTGCATATAAATTGCAACATTAAGTGACATAGAAATTTCCGGGTCATATATCCATATCAATGTACAGGAATTCATAGGAAGCATGCTTGGGCTCTGTTTTAGGCATGTAAATATATGCTAGACCAGCCAGACCCTATTGGTTCTACAAGATTAGAAATAAAAAAAATACCTTATAGATCAATAAAATAAGCTTTAACATCTTCTAGTGAAACTATCTCAAAATTGAATTACGTTGACCAGATTTTGATCTTGTTTTACGTACAAGTACAATTTAAAATATTTACCATTCTAATATCTATGATTATTCCTTTCTAGCTGATCTAGCTATTGCTGCGACTCCTTGAAGCAATACCAGCTTGTGTGAGTTGATTTAATGTTGCCTGAATATAGGGAACTTGCTCCTGCTCCTCGCATAGGAGTACTAGGTCCTAAACTTGGTACAATAATACTACTAGATGCACTAGCAGTTGCGGATGCTTGTTCCGGTGCTTTTGGTGGCACATCAGAAGCTTGTACTTTGATTTCTTTAGTGCCACAAAAACAATTATAAATTTTAGTAAATAAATCTATAAACATATTAGGTAGCCACGTTATTAGACTCCATAGCAAACTTGATCTTTGGTCGGTATCAGCAATAACAGTATTTTTAGATTCAGGCAATGCAGGTAAAAGATCGGAATATCTCTGACCTGCACTATTTTGCAAACTGGCATTTGCTCCATTTTGAAATAGTTTATTCACCAAATCTATTTGATTACCTCTGGCCGCTATATGAAGTGGTGTATCACCATCTATATTTATAGGATTTTTATTTATTTCATTTTTTGATAAAAGAAATCCTACAATATTCTCGCTACCATACATCGCAGCATAATGTAGTAACGTATTGTTATTAGAGTCATACTTTTTATATTTGTGAAGATCATCCTTCGGATATTACAAAAATTCTTCAAAGTCTTGTTGAAAGAGGTTTTCTTGTAACAAATGATAAGACAGGAAGAGGAACAACTTACTATTTAAATAAAGCATACAAAAGTAGCTCCGTAGGTAACGATATTAACTCCGTAGGTAACGATATTAACTCCGTAGGTATTGTTGCGAACTCCGTAGATATAAATACTAACTTCGTAGGTAATAAAGAAATTTTAGATATAGATGATATATTATCGAATATAACTAAAGAAGCTAGACTAAAGAAGAAGTTATCTCATGAGAAAATGCGTGAAATAATTATTGATGCATGCAAAGTAAAACCTTTATCTTTGAGTAATTTGGCTAAATATATAAATCGAAATCCTGATAACTTAAGATTATATTATGTTTCTAAGATGGTGGATGAAGGTGTCTTAAAATTACTTTATCCAGATGAACCAAATCATCCAAATCAAGCGTATAAAGCTACTTCTGATTGAATTTTATTTGAATTTTTTTAAGCATAAAAACCACTAAAAAATAGTATTTTCTTAATGGGTATTTAATGGGTACAAGCTGAAATCAGGATCCTCAAGACCAGCCATACAAGCGGGTTTAACACTATTCGACTACATCCATGGTAAGGATGAGGTCACCAGTTCGATTCTGGTTGAGGGCTCTAACAAAACCGTTGAGATTTAAGGATTTCGGCGGTTTTATTATTTCGTATAATTGGAAATAAATAGGATTATTTCTCATCTAATGTTACCTAAAACCGCCTAAATTTCTCTGGGTTGCAGTACGCGTTGCAGTAAATTTTTTAACCCTAAGATTATTGCATTACATAGCCTCTAGCAATTTTATTGCATCTTCTTTGTTTTCTTCTGTTATAGTTATATAAGTGTCTAATGTTATTTGGATTTTACTATGACCTAGTAATTCTGAAACTATCTTTGGAGCCACTCCTGCATTGAACAATCGGGTTGCAAAGGTATGACGAAGCATATGTATACTTATACTAGTAATATTTGCATGTTTGCAAACAACTTTTACAGACCTTCTAAGATTATCAGGGAAAATGTATGTTCCTACATTAGAACAAAAGACAATTTCTTTTGAAACTCCTTTTAATTTCAGTTCTTTTAACAACCTAATACACCTGCTTGTTAATGGTACTGTTCTTATACTGGACTTGGTCTTAGGTAATTCTTGAACTACTATTGTTTCTTTACCGGATTTATAAGACTTTATTGTTGTTTTGTTAATTTTAACTTGTTTCCTTACAAAATCAATATCATTCCACGATAATGCCAATAATTCGCCAACTCTTAACCCTGTGTCAATAGCAGTTATAAAGCATGCATAGTATTGACTATCTTTTGCTGCATTTTCGAACTTTATCAATTCTTCTTTTGTTAAAGCTCTTACTTCTTTTGTATCTTCTCCACTTATCTGTATATTGACAAACGGATTATCTGACATAAGCTTATTTGAAACAGCAGTTTTAAATGCTGGATTTAGTATGTTTTTGATTTTAACAATGGTTGCATTAGAATATTTATTAAGTTCATTAATAAAATTTTGAATTGTAATTGGTTTTATTTCAGTTAACTTTAAGCTTCCAATTTTGGGTACTATTATTTTTTGAATTAACATTTTATATGTAGATTGAGTTTGTTCACGAAGAGTATTCATCTTATACACTTCAAACCAATTATTTAACCATTGCTTTAAATTCATTTCGGAACTTGAAGAAATAACTACCCCAGAAAACACTTCATTTTGCAATGCAGCCATTTTCTTAACAACTTCTAATTTTGTATTTCCGTATACAGTCTTTCTAATTAACTTACCTTTTGAATTACGTCCAACTGAAACTTGTCCTATATATTTTCCATTTTTTCTTTTTGATATTGTTCCTTCTCCGTTTGCTTTTTTTGCCATAATATTTCACGCTCCTTGTTATTTTGGGTTCTCTAGCCATTTAATAAAGGCTAACTTTGGTACTACTATTCTGCGACCTATTACTATCGCAGGAAAATTATTAGAATGGCATAGCTCATAAGCATTTGCCCTTCCAATCCCAAGAATGCGTGAAACATCACTAACACTTAAGCTTAAAGGTAATTCTTCTAATATGTTGTTATCAAAGACCATAAGTCTTGCCTCCTTATTATACAATTATTTTTGTGATTAACTCAATATTTGATGCTGAAAAATATTCTAAATTAGTTTCCATCGAAGTTCTTAGGGCACTGCAATAAGTAATAATTACTCTTTGGTAAAATAAAGAACTAAGAAAATATTTAATCTTAGCTCCCAATTTTGCTTCTATTTAATGCTTCCTAGTAATTAATCGCTATTTATTGGTACTAAAAAAGCGCTCCTCGGTTTGATCAAAGTCACGCCTTATGATGTTTATACATTGTTATTTTACTCATTTTTCCCTCAAGAACTTTTCTAATTCATCTTCACTTTCTTTTTCAGTGTTTTCGGGTATTGCATCTATTAATTGCTTAAGGATTGAGATATACGTTTTCATTAAGCCATTATACATACGGTATGCTGGATTCTCCTTTGAATTTATATTAGTCGAAGTATTTAATAGAGGATCATCCATACAGTCCTGTAAATTGGCTAGTCTAAAAGGTAATATTGCAGCTTGGTTGATTTGATGCTCTAAGAATTTCATCTTGTTTTTTGGCACTTCTTTGAGCAATTTTAATAATTTTTCACGTTCTTTTGGAATCTTTTTGTTCATATTAATCATCCTCTCTTGGCTATATATTAAGTTCAAAAAATGTTTCAATATTTTTTGGTTCGGGGCTTACGGCGGTGAGGTCACCAGGCATACCTACAATGCTATTCTTGGCCAATGGGGGGATAGCTATTACATTACCTTTCCCCAAAGCAATATTACTTGCATTAATCACAAAAACCTTCCATTGCCTCATTCTCACTATATACATCTATATTATCTAGAAAATTACCAAGCCTCTTTGTCAGATTATAATAAGCTTGTATATACTTTTCTTTCCACAAGATTAATCGATTCATCCTCCAAATATATTACTGCCTTATTGTGGCGTTCAAGCAATTTGTTATATTGGAGTTTTAAATCAATATTCTTAATTACAGATTTATTTTCTTTTTCATCATTCAACGGTTTCCATATTTCAAACATATTTTTAATAAGTCTCCTCTATATTATTTTGGTGTAAAACGTGTAAACTTCACTTGAATAGGTATATTTGCAATGCTTTTCAAATAACACATTTATATATTTTTGTGTAATTTAGGTGTAAATAATGGTGTAAAGTAATTTTCAGAAAACATATTAAAAACACATTTTTTATTCTTAATTACACCCAAGAAACACATTTTTATGAAAAGGTGTAGCGTATGTATTACTTAAATCTTACGCGTTTCAGTTAGGTCATTACACCTTTTACACTTTTTTAATCATATTTTTTAATCATTTTCTAGAAAACTTTTTTGCAACCAAATAAATCTATTTTGTTTACTTCCAATTTTCTTTAACTTTGTACGATTGACTTTTTTCTTTGTAATATCAACATCAATTGCTTTCTCTTGTTCTAAATGTCTTAACAATATATTTTTAGATACTGGAGATTTTATTCCTTGAGATTGATAGAACTTGCTTATCTCTTTGTAAGTAGTATCAGGATAAAGGTAATAATATTCATTATCACAGTATCCAATACATCCAGGACTTCCTGGATTGAGGCTTGATGCATTAGTTGCTATAACATAGCATATATTTGTTTCGAGCAATTCATTTAGAGCAGTTTTAAATTTTACAATGGGTTTGTCTTCATTTATTCTACTTGATTGATTTTCAGCTAATTTTAATAAAATGTTCCACGATTTAGCTAACCATTCATCAAGCTTAATCTGATCTAATATTCCTAAATGTTTGAAATAATTAAATAGCATAATGCAACCAATTTGTAGATGAGCAATTGTTTCTGGTAAACGATTATGTTGGTCATCAGAATTTCTTGCTTCTGTACGCAATGCTAAAAATTGTTTTTTTAAATATTTGGGTAATGAATCCAATTGTGGGATAAGCCATTCAATATAGCCACGCATAAAAATTCTTAGATATTTTGTGTTACTTTGTAACTCAGTTAATAATTCTAAGTTAATGTCGTTCCTCTGCAGCTCTATTGTAAAATGTCTTGCTAAACCACTTTGTCCAATATTATATGGTATGTCTTCTGCTGTGATAATTAAATTTCCTTTAGGAATATAGCTTGGTTTGATTGTAGTATCAGAATTCATTCTACTACGTCCTGTTCTATCTCCATATCCCCTTGTAATTGATTGCATTGTTGACTGAATTTTATTTACCTCATTTATACTTCCTACAGGATGAAAATCATCAACACAGAAGAGGACATCTTTTAGCAAAAATCCCTGCTTTTCAAGTGAATTTGATGTATCTTTAAAACTTCCAGGAAGGCTTTTATTATCGAAATCTCCGAAAAAATTTAGAAATAATGCGGCTAAAGTACTTTTCATAGAACCAGTTACTCCTAACAAGAACAAAACAAAGCTCGGTTCAATTCCTTCTACTCTAAGAAATTCATTTAATATACTTAAATGTACTATCGATAATAATGGAATTGTAATTTCTAAAAGTGCAACATCAAGTGTTTTGTATGCAACCTTAGCAGCTTCAATATAATCTCCTGTATCAGATAACCTATATCGTGATAAACGTCCTTCCAATTCAACAGAAATATTATGATCAATTAATCCTATCGCACCATTTTGGTATAGAAAAAACCATTTATTATTTACTTTTCGCCAACCAGTATGTCCATAAATATAGCATTTACGTATATTCTTTTGTGCTTGGATACTATCACGAATAAATGATGAAGTATTTGTTGCAGTAGATGTTCTTAGTGAAAGTCCCCAAGACGGAATTATAAAATTCATGCTTGTAAATTTATCAGCTGATATTAAGACTGATTCTAATTTTTTATATTCATGTATTGGTTTTAGTCTAAAAAATCGTTCAACATCAAGTCCATTATCTTTTACAATCTCTGATTCTGGAATAATAATAAAATTGCAAATAAAGAGCAATTCTTCAGTATCATTAGTTTTTTTTATTCGGTAAAGTGAACAATCTTTGACTTTATATTGCGTTCCAATAAACAACTTGTTTAAATTGTCATCAAGTGATGTCTCGGGTGATGCTACTACTATTTTGAAATTTTTCTTCGACTGCTTTTTTAATATCGATATTTTCTTTTAGTACTTGTTTAAGTTCATACTCCTTAACCATTTTGAAAGCCCCTTCCATTCAGCTTTAATATTGTTTTCAAAGTTCAAAAAAGCACTTATTTGTCTTGTATTTGAAAATATAAAAATGTCACTATATCTATTAAAAAAATTATAATTAAATAAAATAAACTGATACTCTAAGCTGCTTTTGTCGGCTTTTGCTTCATCTGCTTTAATCTCTATTTCTTTAAACAGCTTGTAGAACTCGGTTAACTTGTGGTAGAATAAATTTAGTTGCAGTTCAAGATTTTTAGCTATTTTGTCCAATGCCTTACTCTCGAGTATGATTGCTTGGACTTTTTGTTTTGAGATAGTATTTTTCTCTATTAAAATATTGAAATCTTCCGCAAGTTTCAAGACTGCTTCTAAAGGCTTTAATCCAAATAATAGACAAATTAGTTTGATTGAATCTCCACCAATGCCAGTGCTAAAACAGTAAAATGTATTGCTTTCTGGATACACTACGCAACTTGTATACTTATCTTTTACATTAAATGGGCTTCGTATATGATACTTGTTGCCTTTTAACTTAAGTGAATCGCTGGTGTATTTCTTAAATACTTCAATTATTGGGATTGATTCTTTAATTAGTTGAAATTTATTCATTTTTGTTACCCTTCTAGGTTGGATTACATCATAATCTATAGTTCCCGAGGCATTTTCACACTACATTAAGCCATCTCTCCATATAGTTGTATGACAGGCAATATTAGTAAGTTTATGGACTCAATTGATATTTATGAATGACATTAGCGAATCCTTATGCAGTGTTAAATATTCACACTACAGTTTACAGCTTTAATCATTCGATATTAGACGGAGCATGTATTTTTCAAGGTTTTACTCTCTTCTATTTTTGTTTGTAGTGTGAAAATAGCAGGAACTATAGTTTAATCAACATCATCCCTCATTAAGACGAATTCATCGAATCCATCACTTTTTGGTTTTGCTTCTTGTTTTGGAACTAGATCCGTAAGTTGTTTCATTATTCCCATAAAATTTTTTATCATAGTATTATATGAGATAAGATCGCAACTCTGTTTGATACCGTACTGAGTAGCTCCATTTTGATATGTTTCTGTAGTTCCATTGCGATTTATTTTATCCTGTAACTGGTCTAATGTTACTGCCATAAAAACAGCATTATCAATTAATGATTTCAGAGCTTTTTTTGTCTTAGCATCTATATCCTTCAATAAAAGATCAATTTCTTTAACTTTCAAAGAAGTTCTTTCAAATTTGTCTTTTTCCCTCAATTTCTCTATAGTTTGCATTATTTCACTCCTTTTCCTTATACTACACAGTCCCTTACAAACTCATAGGTTTCATTCCGTCGTATCTGCCATCGGTACCTTAACTGATACCCACCTATATTTTTTAGGGGGGGCTATGTCTGTTCGCTTTACTAAGTTTCCTTCCCTTCAAAGCATGCATCATCCCTAGTAGACTGCTCCCGAATCTTATCATGCTTGTGTAATGCGTAATCCTTTCTGTGTATTTTGTTGTGACAACTCCGGCAAAGGAATTATCTTCTGTTGTTTATATTATTTTATATATTCTTTTGCCTTTTGTTGCTGCTCATAATCCCTATATGCTTAACACTTCTGTAATCCTCTAAAGTTCTTATATTCTAGCTTATAGCAATAATCTTAGCCGCAATATCGAAAGCTAAAAAAATAAAAGCCGCAAGTTAATTACTTGCAACCTTTATGTATTTATTATTTAATTGTGTAGTACGCATTTACACTTATAGTGATAACTTTAATATTTTGATTATGCTTTTCTCTAATTCTGCTATTTTGCTTTGGAATACTATATATAGGTTCTTTTATTTTATTATCTATCCTATTACTTTATAAAATTCAAACCTATAGGATTCTTATATGTTCCCCTTCCGTGCTCTCTGGATATAAGTGGGAAAGCTCTGAATGCTTCCTTTATGAGATCATTTTTAAGTTTCTCCTGCCGCTTTATCTCTTTCTCTTCTTTTTTTAAATTTGTATAGTATTTTTTTATTGCTTTTTGTTTTGCTGACATATTTTCCACTCCTTCGTTTATTTTATTTTTCGACAGTAACCTTTAGGCTCTGACATAGTTTTTAAAGGAACTCACCCTTACCAACTAAATTGGTTTATTAATTAAGAAGTTAACTCTCGATCTAACTTTTTATCTTAATTGTTTGTCTAAGACCATATAATTAATTTTTATTCAATCATTTTTTTCAAATAATTCTTTTTCATTCATTTTTAGATATTCTGCAATTCTTTTACGCCAAGCGGGATAAAAAGGCTTTTTTCCATTAAACGCACAATATAAATCACTTGGGTGAATTAATGCTTTCATTGCTAGCTGTGCTTTTGAAACACTTTTCTCTTTTAATACATGATCTAATCTCATTTTCACTCCTTCTTTAAAAGTCGCGACTCTTCTAATTTATTTTTTATTAATGACCATTGACTTGCAACACTATTTTATTCTATAATGGTCATGAATTGCAAGAAATATTACAATTCACGACAAAGGGAGAGTATAACAGACAATAAGGACTTAAAGCAACACAAAAAAAATATTTTAAACACTATTTTTCAAGACAAATACAACAAATAGGAGGTCATTTTATGACAATTGATTATTCAAAGATTGAAACGGTTAATAAGTTTGCTAGAAGATACTATGAAGGAAAAACATTTGATGATTCAATGACTTTGTTTGTGCTGAATTGGGTTGCGGATTACTCTATAAAAGTTAAGAAAGCCAACCAATCTAATGATTCAAAGGACGACGAAGGAGGAAAAACCTTAAAAACAATGATTGATTGTTCATTATCTGTTAAAAATATGTTTAATATTCTTCAAACTGATATTAATAGCCGGAAATTTAATTTTACCATTGGAGATATTGCAAATGAGTTCTTATTGATTTTCACTCCGATGAATAATAATGGTTCATTAGATCTTGAAATTGATATTGATTTATTAAATTCTTTCATAGAAAAATTCCGTTACCCCCCAGTTGGCATTGAAGTAAATTCAAAACAACAGAATCAGGATACACATATAGGAATCGACAAAAACGGTATTCATTTAGTAACATCTACTTGTGGGTATAAAAAAGAAACTGTTATATATTATCCAATTGATAATCAAATAAAAGAATATGTAAACGCACTAAAAGAGCTTTATTTTAAGATATACGATATCATATGTGGCATTGGTGTATTTGTGTTTGATGTAACATTCCATCATCACTTTGAAACAAGAAAGGATCAGTTTTTACATGATCGGTTAATACATCAAGAATCAATAAATAGTATTGTTTTATATGATGCGAAGCAATTCCATTGGCAAATATAACTTCAATATTTGCTCGATTTGTAAAAAACATTTTTTCCAGAACAATAAACAAAAATATTGCCAACGTTGTAAACCTTTATCAAAAATGACAAAAACAGAAATGGAAAGTAAGTCAATGACAAGCACTAACCTTTCAAACGACTATGAACGGTTAGCATATTTGAGGAAACTACATAGAATTATTCCAAAGCTAACTGATGCAGAAAAAAATGCAAGATTAAAAGAAAAAGGTTTTGCAATTTTACAAAAGCAAGGAGGAAATGCTAAAAAATGAATATAGTTATATACGCTCGCTTTTCTTAAAATAATCAAAAATAAACAAAGTATTGAAGGGCAGTTAAAAACCTGTTATGATTTCACCCACAAAAAAATTTAATATTGTCGGTGAAGAAAGTATAATATCTAATGAATTAAGTTGTTTCTGAAATACCATATTACGACTTAATTCATTAGATAATTAATTCAATTGATTAATATGCCTGATTTAATGCTTGATCTCGACTTGTTTTTTTCTTTCTAAAAGCTAAATTAATATACAATGTAGAATCCATAATAAAGTTTGCTACATACCATATTTTAGAATCCTCAAAAAATACAACATTATTATACTTCATATTATACTTCAAAAATCATGTCTGAGCTATTTGCGATGTTATTAAAAACTTACAGTAGCGAACATTTAAAAACAAGTCGAAAACAATTTCACCCCAAGCAAATGGCTAAAATAAACTGTTTTATGAAAACATATATTGAGATTTCTTGACATTATACCCAACTGTGAAAACCTTAAGAAATCAATACTATAAGATTTTTTATGAAATTATTTATACTTTCAAAAAATCATGTAAATATAGACATTATAAGGTTTTTAAAGAAAAAAATATTACATCGCAAATAGCTCGTCTGAAAAACAATTGACAAGAAATAAATTATAAGTGTAATATAAACATACATCTAAGTTTTTTAAAAAAACAGTAAGAAATTTATGTAATATTTAAATATTATCCAATAGGATAAAGTTATTAAGTGATAGGAACAGTAAGGGTTTTCGATGTACATATAATGAAAGGCTTTAAAAAGTATAATATTTATTGCAATAAAGAAATGTTGTTTAAGTATTTGCGAAAAGCTAAATTATATATGTTAGTTACGAGAGCTCTACTTTCTTAAAAACTTAGGTTAGTAAGAGTTTTTTAATTAATAGAAACTATTAGTGATTAATAAAAGATTGTGGAGGATATGCATTGTGAGTAAGATATTAGTTCTAGGCGGTAGTGTTTTTATTGGTAAGGCAATAGTTGAAAAATTGATCGAGTGCGGTCATGAAGTTTATGTTCTAAACAGGGGAAATCATCAAGCACCAAAAGGATCTATCCAACTTATTGCAGATCGTAACAAATTAGAAGAATTTACACATGTTTTAGATAATTTAGTATTTGATGTAGTCTTTGATGGCTCTGCTTATCTACCTAATCAAACAAAAATTGCAATAGAAACTTTAAAAAACAGAGTTGGGCATTACATACATATTAGTAGTGCAGCCGTTTACTCTAGTGAGCAATCTCTTCCCTTAAATGAAAATTCAAATAGGGGTTTATCGAAAGAATGGGGTGACTATTCAGTACAAAAATATTTATGCGAAGAAGAGCTATTTAAAGCCTACGAGGAAAATAATTTTCCCATGACTATAATTAGGCCATTTTACATATATGGACCTGGAAATAATTTAGATAGAGAAACTTATATTTGGAAAAGGTTATTAAGTAATATACCTATTGCTATACCAAATAAAGGCCTTTCTGCTATTCAATTTGGATATATAGATGATTTAACAGATGCTTTAGTCAAAATTATGAACCTTAAAGATAGTATTGGAAAAGCATATAACCTTTCTGGGAAAGAAGTAGTAACTTTAAAAGAATGGGTTGAAGAATGTGGAAAAGCAGCAGGAATTGAACCTAAGATTATTTATATTAATACTAAATAATATTCAGTACTCTGTAAGGCAATGGTTTCCTTTTAGAGATATGAATTTTTTTGGTTCTTGTGAAAAAATTAAAAACGAATTAGGAATCGAGCCAAGATATTCATTATCAGAAGGGTTAAAACAGACTTATAATATCATTGATAAAGGTAAATTGTTAAATTTATTTAATAGGTTGCCTATCGAAGAAGAAATAATCTCAAAACATTGTAATTTTATTAGATCTTGTCTATAAAGAAAGAGCAGGTTATTGTTATGATAAGTGGTGATTTTATAAATAAAGCAAAATATATAATAGAAAAAGGTTTATTATATAATGATAAAGATATAAATGATAATATTGAATTGCTCCAAATCAGAGGGCAGAAGCAAGAAGAGCTATTTCAAGCAGCAAGAAACATTAGAAATGATAATTGGGGTAATAAGTTATTTATTAGAGCTAGTTTAGAATTTAGCAATTTTTGCGTCAATAAGTGTAGCTACTGTGGAATGTCATCAAATAATAAAAAGCTGAGCCGTTATAAAGTTTCGGTTGATGAAGCAAAAAAGATAATAGATCATATAACTGAAATAGGAATTGGTCAATTACATATAGTTTCAGGAGAATGTTCAAACGAAAATATAAGTGATATTTGTGATATTGTAAAATATGCTTCTGATAATAATATTCAAACTACAACAGTTTTAGGTCAACTTTCAAATGAAGATTATATTAAGCTTTTTGATGCAGGAGCTCGAAGATATATATTAAAATTTGAAACTTCAAATCAAAATTTATATTATCAATATAAAAACGATTATTTATACAAAAGAATAGCACATTTGTTATTACTCAGAAGTATAGGATTTAAAATAGGAACAGGAGTAATTGTAGATCTTCCTAAAAGTACTGATACAGATTTAGCAAATGATTTAAACTTACTAGAACTAATCAAGCCAGATATGGCAAGTGCAAGTACTTTCGCACCAAATGGAGAATCAGAATTATCTATGTTTCCTGCAGGAGATACAGATACTACCCTTAACTTCATATCATTATTAAGATGTTCTCTTAAAAATTCTACCCAAATGATTACTTGCTCGAGTTCTTTGGGCGAAGAGGGACAATACAAAGCTCTAATGGCTGGTGCTAATGTTATTTCTTACCACGTTACACCAGAAAATTATATAGATAATTTTGTACTTTATCGTGCAAAGGAAAGAGCAAAAACAAAAATGGGGCTAATACAAAAGCTCGTACAGCAAGCAGAAATGGAAATATGTAGATATGAGTAATATTAATAATAAATTTAGAAATTATGATAGGAAGTGATAAATTGTGAATTCAGTAAAAAAAGTAATAGTCACAAATGCGTCTAGAGGGGCAGCTATAAATTTTTGTAGATCATTAAAAATATCTGATGAACCGTTTGAAATTATAGGACTAGATCAAAATAAGTTTTCAATATTAAATGCTGATGTTGATAAAAGAATATTATGTCCAGATGTAAGTTCTCCAGATTATATACCATTTTTAAAATACGTTATAAAAGAAACTAAGGCAGATTTTTTATATCCGTCTAAAACAAATGAAGAGCTTTGGCTTATATCAAAATTAAGAAATGAACTTAATATAAAAACTTTTTTACCAAATGATGAAGATATTCAATTATATGAAGATAAGTATTTTACATATGAAAAAATGAAATTGGCAGGAATAAAGGTACCTTATACAATCAGAATTTATAATGAATCAGATTTAAAAGAAATATTATATAAATTTCCTGGTGGTATTTGGTTGAGAGCAACTAAAGGATGTGGAGGTAACGGATCTATTCAAACTGACAATTTTGATATGGCTAAGGCTTGGATAAATAGACTAAATGGTTGGGGAAATTTTACTGCTGCAGAAGTTCTGTCAAAAAACACAGCTACCTGGAGTGGGTTATGGAACAACGGTAATTTAATTGTCTCTCAAATAAGGAAGAGAGTCTATTGGGAATATGGATATTTATCACCGTCAGGAGTTTCTGGAATAACAGGTGCTCAAGTAACAGCAAAAGATCCGCTTATAGATGATATAGCATTAAAATCAATTTATTCTATAAATAAATTACCGCATGGAATAGTATCCGTTGATTTTACATATGATTTTGAGGGCTATCCTAATCCAACTGAAATACAAGCAAGCAGATTTTTTACATCTAGCTACTTTATGGCAAAAGCTGGGCTAAATTTCCCATTATTATTAATAAAACTTGCATTCAATGAAAAAATTCCTGAATTTAACGATAAGTTTAGTCCTTTAGAGGAAGGTCTAGTATGGGTAAAATATGTTGATTGCTTACCTACACTTACTTCGTTAAAAGAGATAAATATGATTGATGAAGAATTACAGTTATGGAGAAAAAGAAATGCAGAAATTTAATGTTAGTTCGTACATAAGAAATACAGTAAGTGAAGCTAATGTATATATGCCACCTATATTTGAGAAGTATGGACATAGGTTATATATGAATGAAAATATGTTGGGACCTTCGCCCAAATGCTTAGACGTTTTGAAAGAGGTTTGTTTAGACGATTTGTCATTATACTCATGTGGAGGAAATAAGATACTTACCGAAAAGATTGCACAGGTATTTGATTTAAACTGCAGTCAAGTGTATATTAGCAATGGCTCATCAGAGATAATAAACCGAATATTTGAATTGTTTTTACAAAAAGGTGATACAGTATATTTATCCAATCCAGGGTGGCCCTATTATAGAAGTGCTGCAGATTTGATTGGAGCAAGTATACACCAATATAATTTAGACATAGAATTATATAGTTTTCATTATAATGTACATAAAATTTGTGAAGATATTAAAAAGATACATCCTAAAGTTATAGTTATTACTTCCCCTAATGCACCTACAGGAACCTTAATTTCTAATCAGGAATTAGAGTTTTTGCTTGATCATTATAAAGACGGAATTGTTCTACTTGATGAAGCTTATTATGGATTTACATTAAAATACCAATTTAAAGAAGCTGAATTATTATCAAAATATCCAAATTTAATAATTCTTAGGACGTTTTCGAAGCTATATGGACTTGCAAGCCTTCGTATTGGTTATCTATTATGTGATGAACAAATAAAAACAATACTTGATAAATAGTATCTCAACCTTTTGGGATATCTATTTTATCTCAAAAGGTTGCTAAACAGGCATTAGATGATATTGAGTATTATAAAAAACTTACTGAAGATATAGTTGATATAAGAGAAGATTTTTTTAATAAAGTTAATAAAATTAAAGGCCTGAAAGCTTTTAAGTCAGAATCTAATTTTATAATTATCAATACTTCAATCTGGTCATCTGAGGATATAGTCCAATACTGTAAGGAAAGAGGTTATTTAATTAGCAATTGCAAGAAATTTGGATTAGAAAATTATGTACGTATTACTATTGGTAAAAAAGAACATATGGAACATATTGTTCAAATACTTGGTGAATACACTAAAAAATGTTGTTAATAAAAAATTAAATTGCTAGGATCGTATTGTTTTATTTAACTTTAAGAAACATGCAAAATAATTTATTAAATAAAATCTAAAATATATGGGAGGTAACTTTTATGAATTTGAATAATGGGCTAAAAAAAGAATACTGGGGGAAATCATTTAAAGAACTATTAAAATCACCGGTTTATGCTTTGAGTGGTATAAGTGAGGAAGATGCAAAACTTCTATATAAAGTTTTTCAAATAGAAACTATAGAAGATTACGCAAAACTTCAAAGTGTAAAATGGGCAAGATCGATTTTGACTCTTGCAGATGTAGAAGAATAATTCAAAATATTTTTGAAACCCAAATATTATAAATTTTTATAGTATTTGGGTTAAAAAGGATGGTGTGTTATATTTTTAAACTTGTTATATTTGATTTAGATGATACCCTTTACAGTCGGAAGTTAATGCAACAAAGAGTAAAGAATAAAATCAATGATATAATCAGTTCATTTGATATAGATATTGAAATATTTTGGCAAAATTACAATTTAATAGAGGCAAAATTATTCTCTGATTTTATTCATTCTAAAATTACTGGTAAAGATTATATGCTTAAAAGATACGAAGATACCTTAAAAGTGGTATCATCTAAAAATGTTGTACTTGCAACAAATTTAAATAGCATATATCTAGATGAAATAAGTCAACATATAAATTTATTTGAAGATGTTAAACCAACATTAGATTTATTAGATGAAATCAATGTTGAAAAGGTTATACTTACTAATGGACCTTTAAAAAGTCAAAAAGTAAAAATCCAATCTTTAGGACTACATAACTTTATTAAAAAGTTTTATATAAGTGAAGAGATTAAAGTTTCAAAACCTGATAAACAAGCATTTAAATTTGTTTTGCAAGATTTAAGGATAGATGAAACAAGCACAGTAATGGTTGGAGATTCTTTAAAATATGATATTTTAAGTTGTGAAGGTACAGGGATTACACCTATTTTAATTGACCGATTTGATTTAAACAAAGAATATACAGGAAACAAAGTTCAAATTTTAACCGATATAATTGATTATTTGAAATAACTATTTTGGAAATTTAGGAGGATATAGTTTTTGGTTAAGAATAATTCAACTAGTAGAAGAATTCTTCTTTTTACTCAAATAAAATTATATTAATAGAATGGTTAATAAATTAAAAACTGCTTTTTTAGAGCCTAAGCCAATTGAAGAATACAAAGATACTGATACTATTGATTATCTATATAAAAAATGGCGTTTAAAAGTATTTATTAACACATATTTAGCATATGTTGTATTTTATCTTTGTAGAAAGAATCTATCAGTAGCGTTGCTGCCAATAGGAGAAGTTTTTAGCTTGTCTAATACTAAACTTGGAATGTTAAGAAGTGCATCATATGTCACTTATGGTATAGGCAAATTTTTAAATGGTGTATTAGCAGATAAATATAATATCAAAATATTAACACCACTTGCTCTTAGTTTCTCAGGATTTATAAATATAGCATTTGTTGCAGGCAGCACATTTATCTTCAATTCACAATTTAAAGTATTCAATATTTCTTCAGATATATTCGTTTTATGGTTTATGATATTTTTATGGGGATTTAATGGATGGTTTCAATCTATGGGATTTCCAATAGCGGCAAAAGGCCTTACACATTGGTTTTCAAATAAAGAAAGAGGATTCAAATGGTCATTATGGTCTACTTCTCAGGCAGTCGGAATATATGTAAGTGCTTTATTATCTAGTGCATTACTTTATTATTTAGGATGGAAAACAGTGTTTTATATACCTGGAATAATTGCCATTTTATATAGCATATTCTTATTTAAGAATTTGGTGAATAAACCATCCTCAATAGGGCTTCCTGATATTGAGATATACCATAGTACTATACAACCTGATAATAATAAAAATGTTAAAATAATTATAGAAGAAAATAATAAGAAATTCTTTGAAATTTTTAAAGAATATATACTTTATAATAAATACATATGGTTATTAGCTTTAGCATATATTTTTGTTTATATCCTTGAATTAGGAACAATAGACTGGATGTGCAAATATCTTGTTGAAGTAAAGAAAGATTCTGTTACCTCTGCAGGTTTTAAAATGAGTTTCTTACCATTGTTTGGTATAGTAGGATATATTTCTTCAGGATTTATTTCAGATAAGTATTTTTCTGGTAAAAGGCTTCCGGTAATTATGATTTATCTAATAGGTCTATTAATTAATATTATAGGACTAAAAATATATAATAACTATTATATTGATATTATCAATATTGGCTTTATTGGTTTATTTGTTTGTGGTTTACAAGTAATGGTAGGGGGATTATGTGCTATTGAATATAGCTCTAAGAAAGTTGCATCTACTGTTGTAGGGTTTATAGGAGCATTTGGGTATGTAGGTGGATTTTTATCAAGTAACTTAACAGGTATAATATCAGATAAGCTAGGATGGGTGTTTATACCTGATTTTTGGATCATATCTGATCTATTATGTGTTGTAGTAATAATTATGCTGTTTTTGTGTAAGCGAAAAGCTTATTAATAAATCACAGATGTCAATCTAACCCAGTTTTTAGGAAATTTCTATATTTATTAGGAAACTTCTATATTTAATAGATCCAGACTAAAACACTCCACATTATGGAATATTTTAGTCTAAATTCATTGGTGTACAGTTGGTGTACTAATTTTTATAAGCTTTGGAATTAGCATGTTTCACGCCTTGAACATATTCCTTCTAATCCGTTGGTCGGACGTTCGAATCGTCTCGGGCGCATTATACTTATTTTACAGTATCCTTTGTAGCAGAGTAGGAGCGCTAGGAACAAGATTTTGATCAAGTATCTGCATAGCAGTTCAAAATCAATAATTATTTTGGCTTATTTAAAATTATTTATAACCGTCGCATCTTGACTTACATAGCCTTAAAATAGTATAATAAATATATACAAATAAATTATAATAATTTGCTTTACTAAATTTAAAGTAAACGAAAAGAAACATTATAGAATTCACAAATGAGTATACATTTCTATATTTAATACAACATCTACGGAAATTTCTAACTAAATATTTATTTACCATAAAATTCAAGTAAAAGCAAAATAGAAAGGAGCGTTTTTTATGGCACAAGCAAGTCATAGTCGACATACTCAGGAACGAATAATGGCTATAGGTGAAGAAACGATGTATGCTGCAATTAATTTATTATTTGAAATGGGCAAACTTGACGAAAAGAAATATCCAGAACTTAAGAAGGATATTAATAAAATAATAGTTAGTTCTTTTAGCGATAATAATAAAGAAAAATGGCCAGAATTTAAGAAGGATATTAATAAAATAGCAAAGGGTTCTCGCATACATCTTCCGGGGTTGGATACAACAACAGATATTCTAGTAAAAAAATATTTTAAAGGAGATACAAATATTTTTAAAAATCTTCTTAATATTATAGAAAATGGAGAAATAATACGTCTTAGTGATCAACGTGTTGGTGAGCAAATGAGAAGTATTGGCATATATAAAATAGAAGCTGCAACTAAATTTATAACGCAATTAAGGCAACATTTACCCGGTCAGCTTTTTGAGTTAGGAATGCTTAATAATCAACAAGAATTTATAAATGATATGAAAAAAATAATAGCAAACAATTTCAATAGTTTATATAATTTTAATAATTTGGGTCAAAGTATAAAAACTATATTAGCAGATAAATACTTCAATGAAAATATGAAGCATCTTGATGATTTCCTTGATATAGCAAGCAAAATAGATAAAGATAATTTAAGACTGTTTGCAGAGGTAGGAAATAATGAATTACTAAATATTATAAAAAGTAATGCAAAAGTTCATGCTTCATTATCAGATCAATTTCTATCTGACTCTATAACAGAGGCAAAGAAAGCTATGAAAAATATATATGATGGTCTTGGAAGTAGTATAGACAAGAGTGCTGTAAAAGAGTTACAAGATTCACTTAAAGCAATAAATATTCGACTTGAATTACGGCGTAACTTTCTATTTTCAGAGTTGCCTCCAGAAATAAAAGAACAAATAGGAGATTTACACCAATCTATTAGTAAATCTTTAACCTCTGCCATTGGAGCTTGTGATGAATTTTCTAAAAATGCTTTAGCTATAATACCTAAAGCTCAAAAGGAATCAGACTCATTTAATAATGAAATAGAAAAATTACTTTCACAGAATAAGAAAGCTGAAAATGTTTGTCAAGAAGCTGGGGACACCTTACGGAGTAAAGAGACTATCTTACAGAATATTAATCTATCTAAGGAGGATAAAAGCAGTTCATCATCATTGAATGGTATACTTTCAATGTTTAAAAAAACTAATAAACAATACGCGAAAGAATTACAAGACGAATGTGATAAATTAAGAGAAACAATACAAAAAGGTAACCAGGAAATTGAACATATAGGAACAAAATTGGATAAATTATATAAACAAAAAGATGAACCTGAACAACAACAAATAACCGCTATTCAGGAATTTGGCAAATTGAAGAATTATAAGAGAATATTTACATCTCTATTGAGTGAATCACTCACACTTCTATCAAAATATGATTTTATTCAAGATAAATATAATATTTCTCCAACAAATTCAAGTGCATCGTTATTGGCACACAGTAATTTTTTCAATGAATCAAAAGCTGATTATTCAAACGTACAGCCTATGATATCTGCTTCTTCTAGGGTACAAGCTTCGTCTTATACCCATGGATCTAACGGTAGCCCTACTGCTGCTTCGGATCGACCAAGATCAGCAGAAGGATCAGCAACTCTGGGTCAAGCAGGAGCACCATCTGTGGAACAACGAAGGACACCATTAACTAGATTGCCATAGTGTTTTTAATAATATAAAATGTAGTTTAGGAATAGCTAAATATTACTCTATAATTAAAAGGGGTATATTTTTATTTTTTAAAAATGTACCCCTGAAATTTATACTTGAAAATATTGGATATATAATATAAAATATTTAATTGAAGTATATAATTTTGAAATGTTAAAATTTATTTTGATAGTTTAGAGAAAGCAATTGTCTAATTCGTAATATTTCCTTGAAATTATATATTTATATTGTTATTAAGGAGAATGAACATTATGTTTGATTTATCAGAAAAACAATTACAAGATAATGGAAAAATTATTCAAAAAATATCAGTTCAGTTAAATATAAAGTCTCAACCAGAAAAGGACTTTGAATTTATAGATGCAGCTAGAAAGGGAGATGCCCGTAGGGTTAACCAGCTTATTACAACAAATCAAGTTACTGAAACTGGGTATAATAGGGCATTAAGTATTGCTGTAAAAGAAGAACATATAGATATAGTAAAGCTATTATTAAAATCAACGCATATCACTGAAGATTTTTATAATTTAGCAATTTCTTTTGCAGTAAAAGTAGGAAATATAGATATACTCAATACATTGCTAGAATCAAGTTATGTAAATATTACTGCTTATCCTTTGGCACTTGGGTATGCAGCAATACTAGGGCATATAGATATAGTCGAGATGATGTTAGCATTAGACTGCGCCAGTAATATTATTGATTATGATTTTGCGTTTAAGTGTGCTAAAGAAGAAAAGAATAAAGAAATAACTGAGTTAATGATTGATACTGGAGTTGTTAAAGGCGATATTGAAATAACTGAACAGGTTAAGAAAATGGCTAGATATGTAAATTCGATAATTACATCCATAAAAGATTGTATAGATGATGCAGATCCAAAATTATTAGGAAAATATTTTCAAAGAGAAAAAATAGCTATAGAACGTATTTGTGAGACAGTTTCTACATTAGAAAACAGGTGCAATCCTCAAAATGCAGAAAATACTAGAGCCAATTTGAATAAAATAGTTATAAAACTTCTAAAAATAAAAACAAGCAGAATTATAGAAAATCTAAATTATGAGAAAAATCAAATTTTTAAGAAATACACTTCACTAGTTTCTCAAATAGCTTATAATAGCAATTTTACTGAAGTTAATAGTTTGGTATTAAGTTTTTTAGAAAAAGGTATAAAGGGAAAATATCTAAGTGTAGACGGACGAATTAATGAAAGTATAGAAAAATTTCAAAAATTAATTCGTGAAGCTTATACAGAAACAGTAAAACCTTTGCGCACCAACTTAGGTCTTAGTATAACACCAATTGAGGCTATATTATTATCAGCAAGAGCAATACCTCTAGATATACCAAAACCTATAGTGCCCTTTTTAAATACTGCTATTAAACCAAACCTATACGTTGCATCAAGCAGTGTTTCTACAAAAATATCTTCACAACAACCAGGCTTAACATAATACTAGGAACAGCTAAATAAAATAACCTTATTTTTAAAGCTACAACTTACCAAAAAAATACAATTAAGCCTATAGTGTGTGATCTTAGAAATGAATTATATAATAAACCATCAATTACAGATGAGGTAAATAAACATTACTGAATAATCACACCTTAAACTATTATTCCCTTCAAAGACCAAGATAATGCTTTATCTATTTTTATTTTTACACACTTACCAATCATATCATCACTTCCGACAAAGTGTACTACTTTATTTGTTCTTGTTCTTCCAGTATACATATTCTCATTGTTTTTACTAATTCCCTCAACTAAAACTTCGACTACTTGTCCATTAAGCTTTGAATTTATATCTTTACTAATTTCATTTTGCAAAGCCAAGAGTCTATTAAATCTATCTTTAGCAATTTCTTTTGGAACCTGATTAGGACTTTCGGCGGCAGGAGTGCCGGATCTTTTTGAATATAAAAATGTAAAAGCCATGTCAAAATGTGCCTGTTTTATTACATCGAGTGTATCCTGGAAATCCTTCTCTGTTTCACCAGGAAAACCAACTATTATATCTGTAGATAACGATATATCTGGAATTTGTTCTTTAATCTTTGATACTAAATCAAGATACGACTCTTTGGTATAATGCCTATTCATGTCCTTTAAAATACTGGTACTCCCTGATTGAAACGGTAAGTGAATATGTTGACATACCTTATCACAATCACGAATTGTAAGAATTACTTTATCTGATAAATCCTTGGGATGAGAAGTCATAAACCTGATCCTCTCAATGCCAGACACTTTATTTAGTTCAAATAATAAATCAGAAAAATCATATCCGTATTCCAAATCATTACCATAAGAATTAACATTTTGACCTAAGAGTGTAATCTCTTTAAATCCTTCATTTCCAAGTTTGGTAACTTCCTTTACAATATCCTCCATATCGCGACTGCGTTCCCTGCCTCTAACATATGGAACAATACAATATGAGCAGAAATTATTGCATCCATACATGATTGTAACCCCTGCGTGGTGAGTATTATCGCGTTTTACTGTAAGATCCTCTAGAATATCACCCTGGAACATTCCAAACATCATATATTGGAATGCTTAATTCTATTGAATTAAAAACAAGTTCTGGGAACTTGTAAATATTATGTGTTCCAAAAATAAGATTAACATGCTTAAATCTTCGCATTATCCTATCAGGAACCCCAGTTTGCTGCATCATGCAACCACACACAGCAATTAATAACCCAGGTTTTCTCTCTTTAAGTTTTCTTAATCTTCCTAATCTTCCAATTATTTTTTCCTCAGCATGTTCTCTTACACAGCAGGTATTAAATATAATAAAGTCTGTTTCTTCTATTGAATCTGTCTTAATATATCCCATATCGAGAAGCATTCCTGCTAAATTTTCAGAATCATGTTCATTCATCTGACAGCCAAAAGTCTGGATCGTATATTTTTTTAAGTTTCCATCATTTAATTTTTTAATTTTTCTAATAAATTCAACCTGTTTATCAATTTCCTCTTGCGGTATCCTAACACTATTTTTTTTCACGACAAACTATTCCTCCTATGAACCTAGATAAAGAACATTACAATTAGTAAGTATAAATTCCTATACTTTTAAAAAAATATTGTCAAGTATATGTTTTTATGATATTATTATACTAATAAATTGTTTAATAAGTATACTAAATTAAACAATTTATTGTAATATTATTAATGGCGGTTGTTTTATAGAAATATTCTTTTTATTCAAAGTGTTTTATTTCGATAATATTTTTCGAAAGATATCTAATAATTATTTCCGCTATATTTATTATTTCTATAAAACTTCTGAGTATTTTATGTAATTTAAAGCAAGGAGAGGTTTATTATGTTTAATCGTATTGATACTCAAAAAAGTGGACAAACTTCCAATAATTTAAAACTTAATATTAATGGCTTTAGGTCAGATAGAACTAAAATTGAGAAAGATGGAACTGAATCTGAGAGAAATTTCCAAGAAGTTGAGAAGGATATCAAAGAACAACCTAAAAATTTTCCTTCTACTAATATCAGGATTAGGAAAGTAATAGTTATTATTGATCTTGAATCTAATTTAGGATTAGGTCATGCAGAGCTTATATTAGCAGGAGATAATTCAAAATCCATTAGATATAATCATGGAGAAGGTATATATAGCAGAGGCAACGTAGACTGGCATATCACTGATGATATGTGTAGCTCTAATGAAAAAACAAAGAATAACGCAATACAAGATTATGCTGACGAATATTTAATGAGAAATAAGAGCGTTAAAATCATTGTAGAAGATATTTCTGAAGAGCAAGGTGCTAAAATGTACAGGAGAGCTTTAGAATACTCTCAACATTTACCTGAAAATTTTAATCTTATTACAAATAATTGTGTCATTGGTGTTAGAAAAATATTGAAAGCTGGATTTGAAACTCCAGGAGATAATTCATCACCATACAAAAACATATTGCAAAGGTTTCTAAAACGTATTCCTGCAATGGCAGAGGGTTCAATAAGAGTTATATTCGACAAATTAAAAAAAGAACGTAATAATGAGACAAATCAAACATCTAAAGAAATGGATATCAAAAATAAAGGCATTTTAAAATATTTAAAAAGAGTTTTGAAAGATGTTTTAGCTCCAATCATCGCTCCATTAACAGTATTAACTATAGGGCTTGGTGTAGGTGTTCATAATCTTTACTGCTTTAATCCTTTTAAATTTGTTAGTATTACTATTTTAACTTGTATTGCAACTTTAGGTACATTACTTGTATATACTGTTTACGCTCCTTTAAATTTAGTAAAAACTCTTTTGAGATATAGATAAAATTTATAATATTTTGTTTATATAATTTTTATAGGTGTGTTTATAAAATAACTTTAAATTATTGAACTATACATAAAGATACGGTAATGTTCTATTTATGAATAAGACATTAAGAAATATTAAATTGACAATTGAATATGATGGAACCAAATATCATGGATGGCAGTTTCAAAATAATGCAGTTACAGTTCAAAATCTTATTTGTAATGCAATAGATGAGTTAACTCATGAAAAATGTGCCTTAATAGGTGCTAGTAGAACTGATGCAGGTGTACATGCATATGGTCAGGTTGCGAATTTTATGACAAGTTCTTCTATTCCAGCTTGCAGATTTTCTTATGCAATAAATAGAATCTTGCCTGAAGATATTGTTATTGTGAATTCCCAGGGGGTCGATATGAATTTTCATTCGCAGTTTTCTTCTATTGGTAAGAAATATCGTTATCTTATAATTAATTCTCCCTTTAGATCAGCGATTTATAAAGATAAAGCATATCATATATCCCATGAACTAGATTTAGATGCAATGAGGATTGCATTCAAATACTTTTTGGGAACTCATGACTTCTCCTCATTTAGAGCTACTGGAACAATAGTTAAGTCATCGATTAGAACCATAAATAATGTCTCAATCAGTAAAACTGAAAATATTTTTTGTTTCGAGATAGAGGGAGACGGGTTTTTATATAATATGATAAGGATTATTGTAGGCACGTTAATTGATGTAGGTATGGGAAAGACCGATCCTCTTTCTATACCAGACATAATTGAAGCAAAGAATAGGAAGCTTTCTGGCAAAACAGTACCTGGACATGGTTTGTATTTAGTTGAGGTTTATTATTGATTTTTTCTTGTAATAATTATTGAATAGCCCAAATAGGTTATATATATAATCTATTTGGAGAGTTCAAATGAAAAAGAGATCTCTTATAAATGGCACTATTATACTTATAATTTCAAGCTTTATTGTAAAAATATTAGGGTTCGTTTATAGAATTTACTTGTCAAATATTATTGGTGCTGAAGGAATGGGACTTTTCCAACTTGTACTACCTTTATACTCACTTGTTATTCTAACATTAACTTCAGGTATATCGATTGCTGTCTCTAAATTGGTTTCTGAACAGTTTGCGAGAAGTAACTTTATTAATTTAAAAAGGATAGCTAATTGTGCAGTAGGGCTTATTATTTTTGTAAGTATCTTTGTTTCAATTGGAATATTATGTTTTGTTGATTTCCTAAGTTTATCGATATTGAAGGATGGTAGAACATATCTTTCTTTGTTGATAGTAACTCCATTTATACCAATAATCGCGTCAGTAGCAGCTATTAAAGGGTATTTCTATGCCATAAATAATGTAACGCCAACCGCCATATCCCAAATTGTTGAGCAAGGTATTAAAATCGGTAGTACGATTATAATGATATTATATTTTTCTAATTATAGTATTGAATACTTATGCGCTTGTGCAATTTTAGGAATGGTACTGGGGGAGATTAGTAATCTAATTGTTCTTTTAATTATATATGTTCTAAAAAAGGATACCTTTAATAACACTAACAATTTATGTATTCTTCGAAAAAGAACAATAATAAAAAAGGTTGTGAGGATTAGTGTTCCGGTATCAGTAAATCGATTTATTACTTCAGTTATGTCAGCCATTGAGCTGATTTTGATACCGAGGATGATTCAAAAGGGAGGATTGAATTATCATCAGAGTATAGAAGAGTATGGCAAGCTAGCAGGAATGGCACTTCCGTTGGCGTATTTTCCTGCACTTGTTTCATCAACGCTTGCAACAATATTAGTACCTGCCATTTCGGAATCGCTTTCTTTAAAAAAAATTAGAACAGTAAACTATAGAATATCAAGATCAATTGAAATAACATGCATGTTAGGATTTATAGCTACAATATTGTTTATGCTGTATCCTAATGAGATCGGCAATCTGTTATACAGAAGATATAGTATAGGAAATATTTTATTTTATCTTTCTTTTACATGCATTTTTTTGTATTTGCAACAAACATTGCTTGGGATATTAAATGGTTTAGGAAAGCAAGCAATTTCGCTTAGAAATTCTATTATAGGGTATAGTGTTCGAATAATTTCAGTTTATTTTTTCGTTCCTTATTGTGGATTGAAAGGGTATATAGTAGGCATGGTAGTTAGTTTAGGGATTGTATGTTTTCTAAACATAAAGACGATAATAGATTCAACTGGGTTAACAATAGATCTTAGAAATTGGATTATTAAGCCTGGGGTGGTTTGTATAGTAATGATGGTATTAAAGGATCACATTTATAGCTTTCTTAACATATTTATAAGGCATCAAGCTGACTTATTAACTATGCTTTGCATTATTGTTAATGTAGCGATATATTTCTCAATTATGTTTTTTAAGAAAATTAAAAAGTCATTAAAGATTCTCTAACTTTAATGTTAGCCAAAAAACCTGCAGTCGTTAGGCGGCAGGTTTAATAGTGCCAGATGATTTTTCAATCATCGCAATATCCATCAATGTGTGCTTTCTCACATTCTATAAAAGTCTCTTCAACTTCTGTATTTGCACCAAATTTAATGGGGATTTCGATACAGATTTCCTGAGTGATTATAAAATGGCATATTTCTTTACATTCATCGCAGGGACTAACCGATATTGAAGGAGTACCACAGCATTTGGTTTTAATTTTTCCAACAATAGCAAAAGGATCTATTGCCATTGGTAATGCGACTCTTGCTTTTTGGTGTACAATTCTTTTGCATGCTTTACAAGGGTCATTATCTTCCTTGTTTTTTATATCGTCTTCAGTTAAATTCCCTTTAACAATAATTGAGTTTGGCATTATGCATCCTTCTTTCTATAAAAAGTATTGTTATTTTAGTATATTGGATATGGTTAATATTGGTGAACATAATCTTAAAAATTATTTTGTAACTTGTTAATATTTATTATATAACATACATTAGAGAGGAATAAGATTGAAAGAAACTTTTCATAAAGTTTTGTGCCTTGAGCATAGAGAAAGGAATGAGTATAATTATGAATATTGTTGGGGAATATTATATTCGGAATGGTCAAATCAAGCCATCGAATGAATTTGATGAGAATTATGAACTAGATACTACAAAGCATCTTTTTGTATATGAAATTATTCGAGTGATAGACTCTGTACCGTTATTTTTAGAAGATCACGTTGGACGCTTAGATAGCTCATTACACTTGATAAATAAAAAATTGAGTATAGATATTGAAAGAATAAGAAAAGATATTAGAAAATTAATTTTTAAGAACAATTTAATTAATAGCAATATTAAGATAAACATATCCTTTAAGGGAGAGCAGTGTGAAATAATAATTCATAATAATAAACACTATTATCCAATGGAATATGAAGTGCAAAATGGTGTTCTGGTTGGTCTTTTAAAGTATGAAAGATTAAACCCCAATGCTAAAATATTAAATTCAACTTATACAAAAAACATTAAAAATATAATGGAAGAAACAGGTGTATTTGAAGTACTCCTGATTGACGGTTGCAATTATATAACAGAAGGAAGCCGGTCAAATGCTTTTTTCGTTAAAGAAGGCATGGTATATACCGCTCCAGGAGATAAGGTTCTAAAAGGGATAACACGAAATTATATTATAGATATTTGCGCTAGTTTAGGTATCACATTAATAGAAGAGCGGGTATCGATAGATGAATTAAGTGCAATCGATGCAGCTTTTTTAACTGGTACTTCAATAAAAATATTACCTATAGCTAAGATTATGGGAAATAGTTTAAGTTCAAGTAGCAATTTAATTGTTAATTCAATTTTGAATAAGTATAATAAAATTTTGAAGGAATATATGGTGCGGCAAGCCGTAAGAGAATAGAGTGCTAAGATAAATATAACTAAATTAAGAAGAAGAGGAGGAAGGATTTCGTATGAAAAAATATTTAGAAATTACAGGTGTATACGCGAGAGAAATTTTAGATTCAAGAGGGAACCCGACTATTGAGGTAGAGGTTATTAGTGAGGGGGAATTTATTGGTAAAGCTTCAGTTCCGTCAGGAGCATCCACTGGAGCTTTCGAGGCCATTGAACTTCGGGATGGAGATGAATCTAGATATTTGGGTAAAGGTGTATTAAAAGCAGTAGAAAACGTAAATGAAAAAATAGCTCCGTATATTGAAGGGCTAAATGTATTTAATCAAGTTGAAATTGATAAAATGATGATAGAGCTAGATGGAACACCAAATAAAGCAAATTTAGGTGCAAATGCGATACTTGGTGTTTCACTTGCATGTGCAAAATGCGCAGCTAATGCTCTTGGAATAGGCTTATACCAATATATTGGTGGAGTTAATGCTAAAGTTTTACCAGTACCAATGATGAATATCATAAACGGTGGCAAACATGCGGATAATAGCGTGAATATTCAAGAATTTATGATAGTACCTGTAGGTGCACCATCTTTTAAAGTTGCACTGCAAATGTGTACTGAAGTTTTTCATAATCTAAAGAAGGTTTTGAGAGATTTGGGTTATAGTACAGCTGTTGGAGATGAAGGTGGATTTGCGCCAAATCTAAAAGCAGATGAAGAGGCGATACAAGTAATTATAGAAGCAATTAAAAAAGCCAACTATATTCCGGGACAAGACTTTAAAATTGCTATTGATGCTGCAGCAACCGAAATGTACCAAGAGGATGGAACATACCTTTTCTGGAAATCAGGGATAAAAAAGACTAAAGCAGAAATGATAGAATACTGGGATTCGCTGTGTAATAAATACCCAATAATATCATTAGAGGATGGCTTGGCTGAAGAAGATTGGGAAGGCTGGAAGATGCTAACACAAAAGCTAGGTAGCAAGATTCAGTTAGTTGGAGACGATCTGTTCGTTACAAATACCGAACGACTAAAGAAAGGAATTGAAATGGGGGTGGGTAATTCGATTCTAATAAAAGTTAACCAAATAGGAACTATTACTGAAACCCTGGACACAATACAAATGGCGAATAGAGCAGGATACACTTCGATTATATCTCATAGGTCAGGGGAGACAGAAGATACTACCATCGCAGATATAGCTGTAGCAGTAAATTCGGGTCAAATTAAAGCAGGCGCGCCCTCAAGAACGGACAGAATTTCAAAGTACAATCAGTTGCTAAGAATAGAAGAAGAACTTTTTGGAGATTAGGGGTATAAGTCTAATTATGAAGTTGCCGGTTGAGTTTTTGGAAAAAATGAGGAGTTTATTTTTTGATACGTACAATATGTATGAGTATGATCTTTTTTTAGAGTCTTTCAAGAAGAATAGATATTGTGGTTTGAGAGTAAATACATTAAAAGTTGATCTAGATGAGTTTTTAAAAATTACACCATTTAAGTTAAAACAAATTCCGTGGACATGCGATGGATTTTATTATGATGAATCTATATTCCCGGGAAAACATCCTCATTATAATGCTGGTCTATATTATATCCAGGAACCAAGTGCTATGTTCCCAGCAAATGTTTTGTTACCTAATCCAGATGAAAAGGTTCTAGATCTATGCGCCGCGCCAGGAGGGAAGACTGTTCAACTTGCTGCATTTATGAAGAATTCAGGGGTATTAGTCGCTAATGAAATCAACGCATATAGAGGAAAGGCTTTGGTTAAAAACATTGAGCTGTGTGGAGTAAAAAATTCTATTGTTACTAATGAAACTCCTCAAAGATTATCAGAAAAGTTTGTTGAATATTTCGATAAAATTTTAGTTGATGCTCCATGTTCAGGTGAGGGAATGTTTAGAAAAGATCAGGATTCAGTTAAAAGCTGGAGTAAGTATGAAGGGAATAGCTTATCTAAAATGCAGCTAGAAATTCTTCATTGCACAGATAAAATGTTAAAACCTCGAAGGGGTCATTGCTATTCTACATGTACGTTTTCTCCAGAGGAAAACGAGCATATTATATCAAAATTTTTAGATACGAACACTGACTATGAATTAATAGACATTCACAAAGTTTATGGTATCGACAATGGAATTGCAAAATCATGTGGAAATAAGAAATCAGTAAAACTGCACGGCTTTGGCCGCATAAGTTAAATGGAGAAGGTCATTATTTAGCTCTAATGAAAAAAAAAGGACGAGGGAAAGAGCGGCCTCCGATGGAGCTTTTAAACACTAATAAAAACAATAATATTCCTGATTCATTTAGTAAATTTCTAAAAGAAAACTTATGCCCAGATTTCAATAAAGATCTAAATCTTATTTTAATAGGAAATAATTTATACCATGTTCCATTTCAGATGCCGGACCTAAGTGAAATAAAAGTAATAAAAATCGGTCTATATTTGGGGAAATTTACTAACAATAGATTCGAACCATCTCATTCGTTTTGTTTATCGTTAAAGAAACAGGAATTTAAGAATACAATTGATTTAAGCTCTGATTCAAAGGAAATAGTTTCATACTTAAAAGGGGAAACGCTTTTCGTGGATGGCAAAAATGGTCATACAGCCATATGTGTTGATGGATTCACTATCGGATAGGCAAAATTAGACAATGGGATTGTCAAAAACCTTTATTCTAGAGGTTGGAGAAAGATGGCTTGATAGGAACAGCTGAAAAATTACAGCTTTAAGAATCGAATTTATTTTTCAGCTGTTCCTATCAAGATTATTAAAGAAATTATTACCTTGGTAAGTATAATAAAAAATGACATAGAAATTTTGAAATTGGGAATACTGAGTGAAAGTAGATGTAGAAGGTTGAAAGAAACTTTTCATAAAGTTTTGTGCCTTGAGCATAGCGAAAGGAATGATCATAAATATGACGAAATGTAAAAAAAATACTTTAGAGATGAAAGATGCAAAAAAAAATGTTGTCATTATTTGGATTGATATTTGAATTATATATGATATAATAAATAAGAGGTATATTATTTATGTAATATCTTATCAGATTTTTTAAATTATTGAATATTTTATTTTTGAATGGTACGATTTAAGAACAAAATATTTCTGAAAAGCAGAATTATGCACTTCAAAATACTTTTTAAGAGGTGATTTTTAATGAGTAAAATTAGTCATGATTATAGTAAAAACGGTGTTTTTGTTTCAAAATTACCAATAAATGTTGGAGACGAAGTAAAAATATCGTATTCTGGTTTATTAGCTGAAAATGGAGCGGATAGAGTATTTGCTCATATAGGATATGACGAGGCTTGGAAAGAAAGTCAATACGTAAGTATGGAAAAAGAAGAAGGTTTATTCGTTACGAAATTAAAGGTTCCAAATTATGTCAAATTAAACGTTTGTTTTAAGGATAGTGCAAGTAATTGGGATAATAAAGGCTCTTACTATTCATTTCCGATAGAATCTAAAAAAACAAAGTCTGTTGTTACAAAACCGATTGAAAATGTAGTAAAAGGATCAGTAGACGAACCAGTAAAAAAGACAATAAAAAGAAGTTTAAAAAAGTAAAAGAATTTTAAGTAATCTAGATTTATCTTACTTGAAAATATGTAATAGATTATTACCATTCAAAAAGAATGAACAAATAAACTATAAAAAAATAGGCTAATATTAGCCTATTTTTTTATGCTATAACGAAATATGACTAAATGAAAGTGGTAGCATATATCAGACTTATATCAATTATATTGACAGTTAATATAAGCTAAGTTAAACTAAATATAATCCCGTTTTCGACAGTTGAAGCATAAAAAAAAGAGCGAAATTGGCTTAAACAGCGGATTTTCTCCTATTTGTTGGTATGTAAAAATGTTGTATGGAACACCTCTTATAAAAATTTTTTTATTTTTTTATTCAGCTCCTTTGGTTGATAATATTTCTTGTCTAATCCTAAACCATACAGACCGTTAAATGCCGTACATACCTGGCTTCCTCTGTATGTTGCTGTATAGTACATGTCCTGCGAGTTCGATACATTCATATTTTTCAATGTATCCAAAATGTTATCTGTTGTGAAGTGCATGCCATACTGGTCCAATTTATATTCTAATAATCGGTAGATTAATAATGCAGTGTAACAAACCATAAAGTGTGCGATAATACGGTTTTTCTTACTGTGATATACGGGTCTTGCGCTGAAGCTGGTTTTAAGAATCCGGAAACAATCTTCAATCTTGTAGCGCTGCGAATTGATGTTCAAGATGTCCTTAGCATCATCATCCAAGTTAGTAGCCAGTGCATAGTATCCGTCATATTTTTCTTCTTCGTCAATAACGGACTGGTCAATCTCGTAATGGTCGACAGCCTCCTCTCCGTCCTTCGTCACAGACGTCCTTTTAATGAATCTTATGACATCGTGAGGACCCTTTTTTACCTCCTCTACATTACGATACTTAAGAATGTTCCGGGCACGTTCAATTTGGGCGTTTCTTATATGCCGCTGATATTCCATTGCTTTTCTTGAGAATGTAATTATGATGCGTTGCTTCAGGACTGCCTTTGACTTTACTTTTTTGGTTTTCCCATTCTTCAGGACTATTTTCTCATACAGCCCCAAATCTACAGCGTTTTCAACATCCAAAACTTTATAGACAAAATCTTTGTACAAGGGAAGATTCTTTTTGTCAAAGCGGTTGAAATCCTTCATATGTTTAATTGTGACGAGGGTATCGTCTGATAGCAGCCTGTAGTCATAGTCATTGAATACCGCTTGTTTTAGCGTTTTGGACAGCTTTTTGATGGATTGGGTGACAATGAAGGCTCTGCCGCCCATGGAGTTGTATTGCCTAATACTGAAGGAGCCAAGCCCGGCATCCGCACAGTAGATAAACCGCTCTCCACTGAACATCTTTGTGATTTTCTTCTCCAAAGGTATGGCACATTTTTGTTCATTGTCGGATCCGGAATTGATACACATTGATATAGGAATGCCATTGCTGTCCATGAACAGCCCCATTTGGGCAAGGGGAAGGGGCTGATGCTGCTTGGAAGGACCATACTTGCGGAATCCTTTTAGAATTTCACCCGTGACCTCATCAATATAGTCGGGGTCCTCCGTTTCAATCTCAAAATAATAGTTTGTACAATCAAAATAGCACACTGAAGTGTCCCTGGGGACGATGTTTCCGCTGTTCTTGAAAAGGTGCTCGATATATCCATCATAGTTTTTTTCCATTATGTCCATGAAACGCAATATATGTTGGTATTCAAAAGAAGGCTGTTCGTAGTAGGTATCCAGCTTGTCAAAGGTGCCTAATTTCGATTCGGGGTCTAGAATTCTTGCATAGGTAAGGAAGCGGTTAATGTCATTGCAGGAGAAAGTGGCTTTATAGCTAGTCTGGATAGCTTTGAAAAAGTCTGCAATTCCAAGATCGTGATAGACCTTCTGCAAAATTATGTAGCCGATATTCAAAAGGTTGGACTTGGATGCTATGTCACTGGTGGCGGTCAGTTTTTCATCAAAAACAATCTCAAAACTCATGCTGAGTTTGTTGTCTTTTTGAGCTTGGTTAGCTTCCAACACTTTCCTTTTAGCGTAAGCAAGAGGGTCGGGATCGATGGCTAGCAGTTCGGAATGCTTGCCGATCCTCATCACATTTCTGGTCGAAGTCTTTTTACCGTTACGGAACCCCACCTGAATGAAGTAAGTAGGATCATTGGACTTCTTATCGTAATTAAGCTTCATATGCTACACTTCTTTCTCTTTTGTATTATACGTTTATTATAACATAGAATATAATAATGTACAACACCGTACAACAAAATTATTTCAAAATTTGACAACAAAAAAAATCAGGAAAAGCTTTATTGGTAAGTGTCTCCTGATTTTAAAAGGTTCTATTTTTTAGATTGAAGTGTCGAAAA